>JAFTQI010000007.1 GCA_017462825.1 Clostridia bacterium
CTCGAACCCATGTTACCACCGTGAAAGGGTGGTGTCTTAACCGCTTGACCAACGGGCCGTATTTAAATTATATTCTTCTATTTTTGTGACCCGTACGGGGGCTTTCGCTTCACTCAAAGAAAATCAAAGATTTTCCAAACCACGTTCCCACCGTGTAAGCTGATTTTTATTCGCTTGAGTGCGGGTCATCTATATGAATAACGGAATTTTCGTTTGTTGGCTTGTGGTGACCCGTACGGGACTCGAACCCATGTTACCACCGTGAAAGGGTGGTGTCTTAACCGCTTGACCAACGGGCCCTATATAAAACGAAAATTCCGTGTATTGTCTTGGTAGCGGCGATGAGATTCGAACTTATGACCTATCGGGTATGAACCGATCGCTCTAACCAACTAAGCTACGCCGCCATCTGGTTGCGGGGGAAGGATTCGAACCCTCGACCTTCGGGTTATGAGCCCGACGAGCTACCTAGCTGCTCTACCCCGCGATATGTTCTATTTTAAGCGACATTGCTACAACGCCACCCAAAACAGCTTTATAATAATACTAAAAACAAATCCGTTTGTCAACTGTTTTTTTAGCATTTTCGCAAAAAAATTGGAAAAAGTAAAAAAAAGTTCTTTCACAAAAAAACGCGGCCCTTTTTCAAGCCGCGCCCTTTTATATCCTTTCGCCGTTTGCCCCGTCCGTCTTGGGCGGAGGCAAACTTTCTTTATTCTCTTCCTTTAACGTTGCGATATAGTTCGCGTACTCTTCTTCTGTGATTTTCGGCACTTTTTCTTTCTTGGTCTTTTGGATTTTACTCATCGCTAACCCCCAATGGCTTTTGTATGAGTATGCCCTCTTTCCCGAGCTTTTATTCCCTACTCTAAAAGAGTAGACAAAACAAATTCGTCTTTCCTTCGTTCACGATTTTGGTAACCGTCCGACGCACTTTTTTGCGCAATTCCATTGGCATAGCGTTGCTCTTGACAGACAACTCATCTCCCACCAAACTCCGCAAAGACTTTCCGAAGATATTCGTTTCAAAGACCTTTTCCTGCCCTTCGTCATACGCATTGCGCGTTTCTTCAACGAACTCCTCTCCTTGCTGTTTCGTGCCGATAATCGGGCAAACCAAACCCGTCACGTCCACTTTCACGATATGGTAACCCGTTGCTTTTGCCTTAAATTCCACACCGTACCCCGCGCCTTTTTTGATAAGCTTCGGCTTTTGCAGTTCGTACTCGTCTTCCTGCGGATACACGATTCCGTACCCGTTTTCTTCCGCATTTTTTAAGGCGTCCTTGACCTTCGCATATTCCTTTTTTACACATGCGAATGCCTGCAAATATTGCATGAGCGCAAGGTCGTCGTCAATGGACTCGCCGCATACCTGCCCTAACGCTTTATAAAAAGCGAACTCTTTTACGCCCACTGTAATTTCCGCTTTCCCCACTCCCAAATCCATGCGGATTTCTTCAGGATTCAAAAAGTCGGATTCAGCGTCGAAAAGGTTTTCGAACGCAAAACAATCTCGCATTTTTTTGACGCACACTGCCGCGCCCTTTACCTTTTCGAGTAGCGCAGACACCGCACAATCGGTTTCGGGGAAAGATTGCAGCCATTTGGGAATCTTCACGTCAATACGGGTGACGGGGAATTCAAAAAGAGCTTTTTGGAGCAGTTCCAAAATTTCCTTTTCCCCCATCTTTTCCACATTCAACGCGACCACGGGTACGCCGTATTTCTCCTCGAGCGATTTTTTCAACGCAGTTACCGAGCTAGGTTTTTGACAGTTCAAAACCACAATAAACGGCTTCCCGATTTCCTTTAATTCTTCCACCGTGCGAGCTTCCGCGCTTTCGTAGTTCGCTCGCGGAATTTCCGTTACCGAGCCGTCAGTCGTCACCAAAACCCCAATCGTTGAATGCTCGCGGATTACCTTTTGCGTGCCCACCTCCGCCGCTTTTTCAAAAGGCATTGCGTTCTCGTGCCAAGGCGTTTTGACCAATCTCGGTGCGCCCTCTTCCTCAAAACCGCTCGCCCCTTCTACTGCAAACCCAACGCAGTCCACGAGCCGAATACTCGCTTCCGCGCCGTTGGACACGGCAATTTTCGCCGCTTTTGCCGGAACAAATTTCGGCTCGGTCGTCATCACCGTTTTCCCTGCCGCCGCTTGGGGCAGTTCGTCAATCATCACGCTTTTTTCCTGCTCGCTTGCCTTAGGAATCACGAGCGTTTCCATAAAACGCTTGATAAAAGTCGATTTTCCCGTTCTAACCGGCCCGACGACGCCGATATAGATATCCCCGTTCGTGCGATTCGCAATATCTTCGTATACGCTGTAATTTTCCATCTACGACCTCCCATCGTATTTGCGAAAAAAAATCTCCGCATAAAACCCTACGGCTTACTATATGCGGAGAATGCTTTGCGTATGCTATTTTATTTTAATTTTTCATTCCTTCCTTTGCGGAAGCGTCCTCGATTGCTAAATAGTCCTTATCCTGCGAGAAATCTCTCGGCTCGTTATACTCGCCGCCCAGTGCCTCAATGGCGTATTTGAGCTCTTGGAATTCCACAAAACCGATGGAACGGTCGTCGATACGCTCTAAAAGATAGGGCAAAGCGCGGTCGTCACCGTACGCCGCAAGATAACTTGCGCGCATCGGCGTTTTTTCGTCGCCAAGGCGGAATTCTTTGAGCAAAATCTCAAACACCCAATCCTCCTTATTCTTAACGCGCGAGAGAATCTCAAGCATATATTCCGTTGCAAGACCCTTTTCATACGCTTCCTTTACCCGTCCTTTCACTTCGTCCGCATGCAAGCGGAAAATGTCCGCCACGTCGCTGCGCACGTCCTCGTCCAAACGGTTTTCCGTCAAAATCGCAAAATACGCGTCAAACGCCTTTTCGTCGTCGCCAAGCAGGTTGATAGCGTAAGAAACGGTCTGCGTATCGTCGCCCGCAAGCAAAGGCAGCAGCGTTTCCGCCGCGCCGCGCGATTCGATTTCCGTGCACAAAAACTCGGGCACGGGTACGTCCTCGGCAAGGTGGGCTTGAAGCATTTCCACAAGCTCCAAATCGGTCGCTTTCGCGTAATATTGCTTGGGCGTACACCCAATTTTCGCAATAAAGGTATCCCCGAATTTTTTATAAAGTTTAGGGATAATGTCCTCCCATTCACGTTCGGTATGTTTCTTTTTATTTTCGGACATATACTGCGCAAGTTTTTCGTCAAACAATCCGTCAAAATCTATGAGTTTCATGCATTTTCTCCGTCGTTATTTGTATTTGTTTCCGCGTTTTGGATAGCATACTCGCCAAGAGCATACGACATCAAAACGCGCGTTTTTGCAAGATTCGCGTCAAAGGAATAAGCAACGTTTTCAGGGTTATTGCCAAGCTCTTTGAGTCCCGAAAGCATAAAAATCGCGCAAGCGCAATCGTCGGTGTTGTCCACCAAATCCAAGGCGTTTGCCTTTTCTAAAGCGCGATAGAGCGTTTCCGCGGCAGACTTGATTTTCTCGCCGTGCATTTCGCTCAAAATCACGAATTTAGACCCCACTTTCGCATAGCCTTCAACATATTTCGCGCGGCGTTTTCTGCCGATTTTGATACGCGGCAAGAAAATTTCGCGGTAAATACTGCAAAGCACCAAGCCCAACTCCATATCCTCGTTGCGCTCCATGAGCATACGCAACGTTTCAATTTTCAACGCGTCGAGCACTTCAAAATCAAGCAAAACGTCTTGTATAAAATCGTCCGCGCGCACGTGCACCGCCGTTGCAAGCGCCAAATACTGCAAATCGTGGTCCGCGCCGTCCATTTCGTCAAAACACCACGAAAAATATCCGTCGTGCAAGACGAGTAAACCAAAAATTTGCGCTTCGTCCTTAGGCATACCGCCCACTTTAAGCAAGGACGCGCAACGTTCCTCCCGCTCATTTTGCGGTAAATGGTAAAAATAGGTAAATTCGGGTTTTTCAATTTCCCCGTCCTCGTCCGCGCGGTAAGAGCGTAAGGCTTTGAGATAATATTTCGCGACTTCCGCATCGGGATAAACCGTGCAAAGCCGATCCAAAATCTTTTCCGTTTCTTCTTCATATCCGCTCTTATAAGCGGCAACTGCTTGAAAATAAAGCATACGCCCGTCATACGGCATTTTATCGTCTAAAAGGCGGAAAGTCTTGTATGCCTGCTCGTGCAAACCGTTTTCACAGCAAACGGTGGCGACCTTATAAATATCGTCCGTATTTTCTATTTTCCGTTCGCACAGCCGATAGGCTATTTCCTTGCTTTCATCACTCCTGCCCTGCTCCAAATACACGGCGGCAAGGGTCGCTAAAGCGCGAATATCGTCGGGGTCGTCTTCAAGGAGCGCAAGGCAAATCTTTTCCGCTTCGTCCTTTTCCCCTGCGAGCAAGTGTGCCACCGCTTGCATTTCTTTTGCTGAAACGTATTCTTTCGCTCCTTTTGCAATTTTGGAAAACTCTGCAATTGCGCGCTTGCAATCCCCCATCTTTAACGCTTTTGAGCCAAGCGACACTTCTTTGGAATAATCCGCAAGCTCAGGCGGGTACACAAAACGAAATCTATCTTTCTTCTTCACCGAAAAGGCTTCCGCAATATCCAGCTTCGTTTCGGGCGGAATGGTGTCGTCCACGTCGATGAGTTTATTATAATAATACGCGGACTGACTCTCGTTGCCAAGGTTTAAAAAGTTAACGGCCAGACTTTCGTACACTTCGGGCAAATCGTCCTCGTGCGCAATATCTAAAAGCTGAAAAAGGCAGTTTATCGCCGAACCGTGCAAGCCCATCGCCTCGTAAATATCCGCAAGGCGCGCGAAAACGTCGGGATCGTTGCCGTGCTCCTCCTGCTCCTTATGCGCAAGACGAAGCGCGGGAAGAAACTTCCCGTCGTTATAGAATTTATCCGCTAATTTCCCCAGCGTTTTTCGGCTGAAATCAATCGCTTTCGTGTTGCCCATAAGTACCCTTCTTTTCCATTTTTATCCTTCGTTTTTCGGAAAAAGACGGTCGGCGTCTTCTTCCGTAAATTCGTAGTCCGTATTGCAATAATGACAATGAATCCGCGCCGCGCCGTCCTCTTTAATGATTTGCCGAAGCTGCGTTTCGCCAAGCGACACGAGTACGCGCAATAAATATCTTCTCGAACAGTTGCATTTATACTTCGCCGTCCGTTCTTCCCAAACCCGTTTGTCGATATCAAAATCCCCTTCGGCAACCGCCTTAGCGCCTTGCGCTTTTACCTTTTCCAAAAGTTCAGCTAAATCCAATGCCTGCACCTTGTCTTGCGTAGTAAGCGGCGCAAAAGGCAACGGCTGCACGGCGATTACGCCTGCGAATACACAGTCCCCTTTTTCGTCGAATTCCACGTTCGTTTTAATACGCGTGGGGAGTTGTTCGCTAATACGGAAATATTCCTCAAAGGCTTCGTCCACTCCGCCGTTTTGCGGCAAAGCGCATGAACCGACGAAAGGCCTGCTGTACCCGTCGTCACGGATAATCGTGAGCGAACCGCCCCTGCCGAATAGATTCAACGCGGACATGCCCCCTCCCATTTTTATATTTCCGATATAACCGCGCATAAAAAGATTTTGATTACCCGAGACGGCAATTTCGTCACATGCACCGTCCGATTTCAAGGAAAGGGAAATCTCGCCAACGGCGTTTTTCAAGCACGCGCTCATAAAGGTCATTGCGGAAATCGCTTTCCCGAAAACAAGCGCGGAGTCTTGCGATAACTGATGGCGTTTGATACCTTCCTTGACAAGCTCCGTCGTGTCCGCCAGTGTGAGCGAGACTTGACTGTCATATATTAAGGTGCGAAGTAAATTTTTCATAATTAATTCCTTTGCGCTAAAAAAGTCAAACGGTCGGCGGTAGTCTTGTCCTCGCCCAAATGCCCCTCAATAGAAAGCACGCTAAAACCGCACTCCCTCAATACCGTGATAATTTCCGCTTCCGTATATATATACTGTCTATGGCGTTCGTCCAAGCGTTCAAACGCACCGTCTTGGCGTTTGACAAACAAAGTGACGTCCATCGTTACACCGTCCGTTTCGGGCTTGTTAAAGCTCATATACGTAACCTCATCGCGGTCGTCTACGCATACAGTATCTGCAATTTTTAATCGGATTTTTCTTTCCGAGCTGACGTCAAAAAGGAAAACCCCCCCTTTTTTAAGCGCCGCTTTCACCGATTTGAACGCTTTTGTAAGCTTGGCTTTGGGTATATAGTTCACACAATCGTTGATAGCCGTTACGAAATCGTATTTCTTCGGAGTGCGAAAACAGGTGATATCCCCTAAAAGATACTCGCTTCTTATCCCCTTTTTAAACGCCGTTTCCTGCGCATAATCGAGCATTTCGGGGGAAATATCCAAACCCGTCATTTGATAACCCTGCTTTTGGAAAGCGCGCGTAAACCAGCCGCCGCCGCAACCCACGTCCAAACCGACGGACAAGGAAAACGCGCGGAGCTTTTCAATTAAATACTGCGACCAATTTTCATAGTCGCAGTCATCGTTTAAATATTCAAACCATTTGGCAAGATTTGCATACGCTGCTTTTCTTTCCATTGTTTACTCCATAATACGTGACTTGAACGCGTCGCATTCAAGTCACGTAAAATCTTATTTGTCGTTAAGCATCTTCGGCGGCTTCAACTTCGCCCCACGTTTCTTCTTACCGCGTGCAGCTTCTTCTTCCTGTAACGCGCGTTCGCGTTCGTCGAACTGCTTGTTGTATTCTACGTAGCGAAGATCATTCTTATGTTCTTCCGCATACGCTTCGTTATCTTCGATAATCGCTTGTTTGCTTTCACGCAATTTTTTCAAGTCGTCACGGTTAAAAGACTGCGGAAGTTCGTAAACTTGCAAGGAGTCGTCAATCGGCTTAATCGGCCGTGCAACGAGCTTGGACCGTCCGTGCGAAAGAAGCATACGCTGATATTCGATTGCCGCTGCGCTGTCGTCCCCTGTAAGCTCCGTTTTGGAAGCGCCGTCTTTGCTGTAAATACCTCTGCCCACTTTCGCGCCTTGAATCTTCGGGTTGATATATTTATCAAATACCCATTGCGCGAAATCAAGCCATACCAAAAGCGCATACGAAAGCCCGAAAACAAGCACAAGCACAATACCGAGCATCATAAGGAACGAACCGCCGATACCGAGCAAGATAAAAGGCAAAAGTGCCAACAAACCGAAAAATACCGTTTGCGGAAGCGTACCGATAGACATCAAGAAAGAGTTCTTGAAAAGAGTAAAGAAGCGCATTTTATAGTTTACGCCGAGCGCAATCATCCAAAAAGACATCATAAGCCCAAGCGCCATAAACAAATAACTCGCGCCTTGCGAAATTTTGAGCAGGACTCTTTGCCAATTCGGCATATCGCCCATCACGAGCGAAAATTTCGAGAAATTAATCAAGGAGGAGGTAAGCATCAAAACAAGCGTAAAGAAAAGCGCCGTTTGCAACGCGTTTTTATAGTTAAGCTTTACGCCGCGCCAAAAATCGTTCGCAACGAAGATACCTTCCGTCCAAACCATATTTCTAATAACGTACATACCGCCAGCAAGCCCTACCGCCGCGATAAAGCAAGTGAGAAAAATACCGATTTGCGTATAGAAATTCCCTTGCAAGGTCAGCCACTGAGAAACCCCTTGCAAATTCGGTTGCGCGGGATAACCAAGACCTATATTCGCACCGAACGGATAGGTCACGCTGTTCGTTTGCGCCATCATATCGCCGATAATAATCACCGCAAACAAGGGAATAAAGAAAATAATCGTCAAAAGGTTGACTTTAAAAATTTTCCCGAAGTTTCCCTTGAAAATATCCCAAAAGAGCGACCAACGGTTCGTAGGCAGCGTACTTCTCGCATATTCTTCACTTCTCTCTTTGCCTTCCAACATACGGGTGATGAACCCTTTCTTCTGTTGCGCCATTTCAATACTCCAATTACTTTCTTCGTCCGCACTACGCACACTTATGAATATATACTCATAACGAGCGCGCGCAAAACACGCGCGAGACGATTGCTTTTCTATTTTACTACAATTTTGTGATTATTTCAAGGAATTTAAGGAAAAATTTGAAATTATTTCGAGGATTTTTTATAAAAAAAACGCTAAAGCGGTATTTCTTTGTAAAAAAGCTTTGACTTTTCTTTTTTTATATGCTAAAATAAATGCAATAAATAGAGGAGCGGACGAACATCAGTACGCAGTGCCGAGCGAGTATTAGGACGAACTCACGTTATAAGGCATGCGGAAAGGGTATCGCCGCCGAAGCGCACGCCTGTCCCCCTTGCGCTGGGCATGCGGGAGAATACCCGTATGACTGTCACCGTACGTGATGAGCTATTTAGTACAAAAGCGTTTTCGCTCTTTTTACACGGCTTATTTTCGGACGGGGACGTTTCCCGTCTTTTTATTTTACTTTGTTACTATTTTTTACATGAAAGGAGATACTATTATGAAACAGTTTAACGTCGGCGTTATCGGTGCAACGGGTATGGTCGGTCAGCGCTTTATGCTCTTGCTTGAAAATCATCCTTGGTTCAACGTAGTGGTTTTGGCGGCGTCCGCGCGCTCGGCAGGTAAAACGTACAAGGAAGCAGTTGGCGAAAAATGGGCTTTTGACGTGGAAATGCCCAAAAAATATCAGGATATGGTCGTTATGGACGCGGAAAACGACATGGACGAAATCGCGAAAAAGGTAGATTTCGTGTTCTGCGCGGTCAATATGGACAAAGCGAAAATCCGCGCTTTGGAAGAAGCGTACGCGAAAAAGGAAATACCCGTCGTTTCCAACAACTCCGCCCATCGCTTTACGGCGGACGTCCCGATGGTAATTCCCGAAATCAACCCCGATCACGTGGAGGTCATTTCCGCTCAACGGGAAAGACTTGGCACAAAACGCGGCTTTATCGCGGTAAAATCCAACTGCTCGCTTCAATCCTACGTTCCCCTTCTTCATCCGTTGAAAGCGTTTGGAATCAAGGAAGCGGCGGTTTGCACCTATCAGGCAATCTCGGGCGCGGGCAAGACTTTTAAAACAATGCCCGAAATTCTCGATAACGTCATTCCCTACATCGGCGGCGAAGAAGAAAAGAGCGAAAAAGAACCCCTCAAAATTTGGGGTTGCATTGAAAACGGAGAAATTGTTTCCGCTTCCTCCCCCGCTATCACGGCGCAATGCTTGCGCGTACCAGTTTCCGACGGGCATACGGCAGCGGTGTTCGTAAAATTCGAAAACAAGCCTTCAAAGGAAGAAATTCTTTCCGCTTGGGCAAACTTCAAGGGCGAACCGCAGGCACTCAAACTTCCCTCCGCGCCCGAACAGTTCTTACAGTATTTCGAAGAAGACAACCGTCCCCAAGCCAAGCTTGACAGAATGGTAGGCAACGGTATGAGCGTTACGGTAGGTAGATTGCGCGAAGATACGGTGTTCGATTATAAATTCGTCGGGCTTTCGCACAATACGCTTCGCGGCGCGGCAGGCGGCGCGGTATTGCTCGCGGAATTGCTTGCGGCAAAAGGCTATTTCGACTAAACCGTTTTCACGGAAACAAACCAAGTTTGAATAAGATAAATCACAGGGAGTGAAAAAGATATGAAAGGATTTTTTAAAGGTAGCGCAACGGCAATCATTACGCCGTTCAATGAAACGGGCGTAAACTACGACGCGTTCGGGAAAATGATCGAGCAGCAAATCAGCGGGGGCACGGACGCAATCGTGTTCCTTGGCACGACGGGCGAACCGTCTACCATGAGCTTTGCTGAAGAACACGTACTTATGGAATACGCGGTGAAAAAGGTAGCAGGTCGCGCGAAAGTTATTTTCGGCTGCGGCAGCAACAACACTGCCGACGCCATCATGACGGCGCAAAAAGCGGAAAGCTACGGCGCGGACGGCTTGCTCGCCGTTACCCCCTATTATAACAAGTGCACGCAAAACGGTTTGGTTGCGTACTATAAAGCGATTTGCGAATCAGTGTCCATTCCTGTCATCGCGTACAACGTACCTGGCAGAACGGGCGTAGAAATTCAACCCGCAACGATGGCGAAAATCGCGGAAATCCCCAACATCGCTGGGATTAAGGACGCGGGCGGAAATATGAGCAAGACGATGGAAACTTTCCGTCTTGTACGCGAAAAATGCGACGTGTATTCGGGCGAAGACGCGCTCAATCTTCCCATTCTTCTTTGCGGCGGCGCGGGCGTTATTTCCGTACTCTCGAACGTCGTTCCCTCGAAAGTGAAAGAGCTTTGCACGCTCGCGTTCGACGGTAAAATCGCGGAAGCAGTCGCGCTTAACGATAAGCTTTTGCCTTTGGCAAACGCCTGCTTTGTGGAAGTCAATCCCATTCCCGTAAAAGAGGCAATGAATTTGCTCGGCTTTGAAGCGGGTACTCCCCGCGCGCCTTTGACGAAGATCGAAGACGCGAATAGAGAAAAACTCGTTTGCGCTATGAAAAACTTCGGTTTGGAGGTCAAAGCATGAGCGTAAGAATCATCGTTTGCGGCGCTTGCGGTAAGATGGGAGGCAACGTTTTATCCCTTTTGGAAAACGACCCCGAAGCTACCGCAGTATGCGGCGTAGATTTGTATCCGAAAGAAATCGGCATACCCGTGTACGCGTCCTTTGCGGATATTCAGGAAGAAGCAGACGTAATCATCGACTTCTCCTCTCCCATCGGCTTGACCGAGCGTTTAGAATATGCAAAGACGCACAACCTCGGTATCGTACTCGCTTCCACGGGTTTCTCAGCGGAAGATTTGAAAACGGTGGACGAATATTCGAAGTCGGTGGCAATCTTCAAAACGGCAAATCTTTCCCTTGGCGTAAACTTGATGCAAGCGCTTATCAAAGCGGCTGCGGAAGTGCTTGGCGACAACTACGACGTGGAAATTATCGAGCGGCACCACAACTTGAAAAAAGACGCGCCGAGCGGCACGGCTTTGATGCTTGCCGACACAATTAACGAAGCGTTCAATCATCAAAAACAATATGTGAACGGCCGCGACGGTATCGTCGGCGCGAGAGAAAAGAGCGAAATCGGGATTCACGCGGTACGCGGCGGCACAATCGTTGGCGAACACGAAGTGATGTTTGCAGGCGAGGACGAAATTATCACTATTTCGCACAGCGCAAGATCCAAGCGCGTATTTGCAGTCGGCGCGATTCGCGCGGCGAAGTTTTTACCTCAAAAACAAGCAGGCATGTACGAGATGAAAGATCTTTTAGCGGAAGAAAAATAAAAAATCGGGCGTAGAAAACGCCCACCTCTTTCCTCTAAAAAATAAGAGAATATGTGATATAAACAGCCGCCCCCGAAGCCTTTGGGCTTCGGGGGCGGTTGTTATTTTTACTTGTTTTTTATAAACTTGCAATCGCTTTGTCCAATCTTGCGACCGTTCTATCCTTACCAAGGATTTGCATGATTGTCCAAAGATCGGGCGTGTTTGTCAAACCCGTCGTTGCAATACGCAGCATTTCCGCTACGTCCGATACGTTGCCGGGGTATGCCGTCGGGTCAGCTTTATACGCTTTCATATCTGTCGCAAAACCGTTTGCCGAAGCCACGCTCTTTACCTTGTCAAACCAAGCGGAGCAATCGTCTGCGTAATCGTACGCCGCTTTGAACCCTTCCAGCACCGTCTTTACCGTTGCGCTATCGAAACGGTATTCATATACGGGCGCAAACGTGCTATCGAAGAAGTACGCGAGCATTTCCACCGCTTGCTTTGCGCAAACGAAGTCCTTTCTGCGTTTCTTGCCGCCGATCCCCATGCAAAGGGTGAGCACTTTGAGCATATAGTCTTTGTCCGTAAAGTATGTTTTTTGTTCGTCCGTACCGAATTCGTCCGTCCAGTCTTTCAAGAAATCAAACGCTTCTTCCGCCGAAAGGGTCGCAAAATGGGTTTTCGAGATGTCGTTGAGTTTCAAAATGTCGAAAAGCGCGCCGCTCTTGCCCATTTTACCAATCGAATACTTAAATTCGTCTAAAGGCTTATCGGGGCACTTCAAAAGCCATTCTTCGAAATTGGAATTCAAAAGGGTCATCATGTACGTTCTCACCGCTTGGGGATGATAACCTTGCTCGCGGTAGAAAGTGAGCGACGCTTCGGGGTCTTTGCGTTTGGAAAGTTTTCTGCGCGTTTCCCCATCAATTTTTTGAATGGAACAGTTGTGACCGTATTTCGGGAGTTTGAACCCGAGCACTTTGAAAAGTTCGATATGAATAGGCAAGGAGGAAAGCCATTCTTCGCCACGGATAACAAGCGTCGTGCGCATAAAGTGATCGTCGATTGCATGCGCAAAGTGGTAAGTAGGAATCCCGTCCGATTTCAAAATAACGACGTCTTGATTATTTTCCGTCACCGTGATATCCCCTTTCACTTGGTCGCGGAAGGTGTGCTTTACCTCCACGTCACCTTGCGATTTCAAGCGGATAACGTAGGGTTTGCCTGCCGCCAAGTTCGCGTAAATTTCTTCTTCCGTCAAGTTGCGGCATTTTGAAAATTCGCCGTAGTAACCGGGCAAAAGCTTGTTTTCCGTTTGATATTCGCGCGTTTTTTCCAAGTCTTCTTCCGTACAAAAACAAGGGTATGCAAGACCGCGCTTAATCAAGTCTTTTGCATACGCATGGTAGATTTCCGCGCGTTGGCGTTGATAGTACGGACCGTACTCGCCGCAAAGGTCCGCGCCCTCGTCAAAGTTGACGCCGAAATATTTTAAGGAGCGATGGATAACGTCCACCGCGCCCTCCACTTTACGCTTTTCGTCCGTGTCCTCGATTCGCAAATACAGTACGCCGCCGCTTTGGTGCGCGATGCGTTCGTTTGCGAGCGCAACATACAAATTTCCCAAGTGCATAAAGCCCGTGGGGCTAGGCGCAAGGCGGGTGACCTGCGCGCCTTCGGGCAGATTTCTTGCAGGGTACTTGCTTTCGTAGTAATCCAGCGGTTTTACGTTCTCATCGGGAATGAGCGCTTCCGCAAGCTTGTTCAAATCCATAATCTATACCTTCTTTCCTTTATTTTCCTGTTTATTTTATCACGCGCGAAAAGGAATGTCAAACGCTTTCCCTTACAGCGCAAAAAAATCCGCGTTCCTGTAATCGATTTCATACAAACCGTTTTCTATGCCGTGCACAATCTCGACAACCTTTTCGCAAAGAGGCGTTTCTACCCCCACTCGTTTCCCCTCTCTTACCACAAGCCCGTCAATATAATCGATTTCGCATTTTCGACCGCCCTGCACGTCTTTTAGCATACCGGATACCAGTTTTTTATGCTTTTTCATCGCAATCGGGAGTACCATGTACGCAACGAAACGCTTAAACGCCGTTTTTCCGCCGAGCAATTTTTCCATATCGTGACCCTGCATTTTCGCAAGGGTGACTCCGCTCGCTTTCGCCACGTCCATACACTCGCGAAGCACCCCAAGCGCAAGCTTTCTCGTTTTGCGCTTTTTTGCGACTTCGCCAAAAGTCATGCCCGTCACAACGGACAAGCCCGAAAACGCCGCGTTAATGGCAAGCTTTGCCCATCTCGCGCCGAGTAAGTTATCCGTGGTTTTGACAAACTCCGTATTCCCTGTCGCTTTTTCGGCGTAAGACAAAATTTCTTCTAAGAGAGACAGCGCTTTTCCGTCGTTTTCATAGCCGCCGACTTCCATGCTCATCGCTTCGATTTTGGAAGTCAACGCAACCCTACCCCCACCGATGAAGGTTGCGCCGTAGGAAGTCGCCGCACCGTAGGTGCGCTCTTTCCCAACAATTTCCGCGACGGAAGGCTCAGGCAAACCGTTTTGTGTGGTACATATAATCCCGTGCGCGCTCAGCTTTTCTTTCAGCGTCGAAACAATTTCCGCGTTTTGGCGTTGCTTGGTCATTAGAAAAATCACGTCGTAGCCACTGCCCATTTCACTTGGATACAAGGCGTTCACTTTTACGTTTAGTTCGGTATTATCCCCCTCACAAACGATTGTCGCGCCGTCCTTTCTCATGCCTTCAACGTGCGCTTGATTGCGCGTGATAAGCTCGACGTTCTCCAAGCCGCCCTTTGTTAGAAACGCGCCCAAAACCGTACCCATCGCACCTGCACCGTAAATGGCGATTTTTGCTCCTTTCGCCATCATTTTCCAAGCGCCTTTATAACGGTTTCCACCGATTTGGGAATCGAGTCGCCGCAAAGCTCGACGGTAACGTCCGCGTACTTTTCATACAAAGGGGTACGCTCGTTAAACAAGTCTTTCAGCGTAAAACCCTCTTTAAGCGCGACACCGCGTTTCACCAAATCCCCTAAGCGCTTTTCAATCACTTCGAAAGGGAGTTTTAAGTAGACGACCGTGCCCATCTCTTTCAATTTTTGCATGGCGTAGTCACGGTAAATCACGCTGCCGCCCGTCGCGATAACGCAGCGATCCGCGCAAAGCTCGGAATTGACCTTTGCCTCGATGTCCAAAAAAGCTTCTCTACCCACTTCGGCGATAATCTCGCTCAAACGTTTGCCCTCGCGCGCGACGATAACGCTATCGCTATCGATGTATCCGTAGCCAATCGCTTCGGAAATTTCCGTGCCGATCGTCGTTTTTCCGCAACCGGGCATACCGATTAAAATAATATTGTTTTTTCTCATATTACGCTCCAAATACTCTTTTTAAACTGCCCAAAATATCCGCATCCGCTGGCGCCCATTCCGCTTCGTTCAAGTCTTTCGGGGAAATCCAAGCATAGCTTTCGTGTTCATTCAAGACAAAATCGGACAGCATTTCACACTCATACACCGAAAGCGTGATGATGAAATCGGGATATTCGAACGTGTGACAAGCGTACAAACCGCCCACCGATACTTCCATATTAAGCTCTTCTTTGAGTTCGCGTTTAACCGCGTCCTCACCGCGCTCCCCGTCCTCGATTTTACCGCCCGGAAACTCATATTTATGCGCGACGTAGGCATACGGGGAATACCCTCGCTTCGTCGCAAAAATTTTCCCATTATCAAAAAGCAACGCCGCCGCCACTTTTACGTGTTTTTTCTCGCTCATATTCTCTACCTTTTAATCGTTTAATCGTGTCGTTCGTCCGAATCGTAAACTTCGCAAAATCTTGCTGACTTGGAGGGAGTTTCTCCCCCTGCATACAAGTGCCCCGTGTCCCCAAATCCGCAACAGCGGAATACGGCAACCCCTTTCCTACGCTCTTCCGTAAAAAGCGTCGTAACCGACGTAGGCAACGCGCAAAAATGGTGAGTCAGCACCACCGGCGAGATATTGCAAAGGTGGGATAACAGCATCATTTCTAACCCAAAATGACAGAAAAACGCGACTGTATCCGTATTCGGCTTTACAACTTTATAGAAATTCCCTTCCCGTTTGTAGCCGTGTTTTTCAAGGAGTTCGTCCAAGGATTTCGTGACGTTTTTATAGGCTTTTTCCATATCCGAATCTTGATAAAAATCATGATCGAGCCACTCGTCTTTATTGTACATTTTGGGTAAATTCGTCCAAAAGGATGGGAGCATGTCCCAAAGTATTGGTCTTTTCTCGCCCGACGGGAGCGTAAACGGCACGTCAAATTCTTGCAACCAATCGTAAATTATGACGTCCTTTTCCCTGCCCTGCGCTTTGGCAACATACTCACAGGTATGCTTGGCTCTGCCCAAGGGCGAAGAATAGAAATAATCGATTTTTTCGTCCTTGTAGCGCTTGGCAAGCAGCGCCGCTTCACGATGCCCTTTTTCCGTCAAGGTATCGCGCTCGTAATCGGGGTCGCCGTGGCGAATGATGAGTATTCTCATCTTACCTCCTCCATGAAATACCCAAGAATGGAATTTTGCACGTACAAATATTCGTCCTTGATACGAAGATTATCCCCGTCCAAATCCAAATATTTTACCGTTTGCTTGATGGCATTCGGGTAATCTTCCCCAATCGAAGTGCCGAATTTTTCTTGATATTCTTTCATCGAAACGCCCTTCGACGTGCGCAATGCGAGCATAATGAACTCGAATTTCGCGTCATTTATATCCACTTCTTCGCTGCTGACCGCAGGAAAAAAGCCGGAAATCAGGCATTTCATATATTCGTCCAAATCAAAGGTATTCGTAAACCGCCTGCCCGCAATAAAGGAGCTCGCCGAAACACCCACGCCGATGTATTCTCCACGTTTCCAATAATTCCAGTTATGCTTGCTTTCATAACCGGGGATTGCAAAATTCGAAATCTCGTAACGCTTGAAGCCCTTTCCCTCCAACAACTTACGTCCAAACTCGTACATTTCCGCAACCTCGTCGGAATCGGGCAACTCGCCGTTGAGATAATCGGTGTAGATCGGCGTACCGTCCTCCACTGTCAACGCGTACATGGATATGTGCTTTGACCCACAAGCCGCCGCAAGCTCAATCGTTTTTGCAATATCTTCCTTCGTTTGATTCTTCAAACCGAGCATGACGTCCGTGCTAAAATTTTGTCCTTTTAAAAGGTTCGTTGCATACACGTAATCGCGTGCGTTATGAATTCTTCCAAGGTCGGCAAGCTGACTATCTATCGCCGTTTGGAGCCCAATGGAAAAACGGTTGACGCCTGCTTTTAAGTAGGTTTCCACTTTCGTTTCGCCGATAGTACCAGGGTTGAGTTCCAACGTAATTTCCGCGTCCTTTTTAAGATTGAAACAGCTCTTAATTTGGTTCATTGCACCCAAAATCAGCTTTGGGGGGATATAGGACGGCGTACCGCCGCCGAAATACACGGTGTCGAACTCATAATTTTTGAGTTCTTCCCCGCGCATTTTTAATTCTTTATACAAGCACGCCATATACGCTTCGGCGTAATTGATTTTGTCGGGATAGGACACAAAATCGCAATAGCTGCACTTATGCCTACAAAAAGGAACGTGAATATAAATACCTGCCATTTCTATTACTCCAAAATTACTGCTACGAAGTTTTAGTCCTTATTGGTTTTGAGAATTTCCATAAAGACTTCGCTCGGTACGTCTACGCTGCCCACTTTACGCATACGCTTTTTGCCTTCCTTTTGTTTTTCCAAAAGCTTACGTTTACGCGTAATGTCGCCGCCATAGCACTTAGCGAGAACGTCTTTGCGAACGGCTTTGACCGTTTCACGGGCAATGATTTTGCCCCCAACCGCCGCCTGCACGGGGATTTCAAAAAGCTGACGGGGAATCACTTCTTTCAAGTTCTCACAAAGAGTTCTACCCCGTTCGTACGCTCTGCCCTCGAAAACGATCGTCGAAAGGGCGTCGCAAATTTCGCCGTTGAGCAGGATATCCAAGCGTACGAGCTTGGACTTTTCATAGCCCGCAATCTCATAATCAAAACTTGCATAGCCTTTCGTCCTCGATTTCAAACCGTCGAAGAAATCGTATACGATTTCATTGAGCGGTAACGTGTATTCGAGCTTTACACGGCGCTCGTCCAAATAAGTCATATTCTTGAACACGCCGCGTTTTTCCTTACAAAGATCCATCACGGGACCCATATAATCGGGGGGCGTATAAATTTCTGCTTTGACGATCGGTTCTTCCATATACTCGATATCCGACGGGTCGGGCAAGTGCGAGGGATTGTCCACGAAAAACTCCTCGCCGTTCGTCTTATGCACGTGATAACTAACCGACGGCGCGGTGGTGATGATGTCGAGATTGAACTCTCTTTCGATACGCTCTTGAATGATTTCCATGTGCAAAAGTCCTAAGAATCCGCAACGGAAACCAAAGCCGAGCGCCACCGAATTGTCGGGCTCGAAAATGAGGGACGCGTCATTGAGCTGAAGTTTCAAAAGCGCTTCTTTCAAATCGTTAAACTTACTCCCGTCAAGCGGATAGATGCCGCAAAAGACTACGGGTTGCACCTGCTTATACCCAGGACAAGGCGCAGCGGCAGGACGGCTAGCCGACGTGACCGTATCGCCCACGGCAACGTCTTGAATGGATTTAATGGACGCCGCAATATACCCTACTTCGCCTGCCTTTAAGCATTCTTTGGGGAAAAGCCCGGGCGCGAACGCGCCCACTTCCGTTACGTCGTACACAGTCGGGGATAAGAAAGTCTTGATTTTGTCGCCCACTTTTACCGTACCGTCCATAATACGGACAAACAAGATAACCCCTTTGTAATTATCGTAATAGCTATCGAAGATCAAGGCTTTGAGCGGGTCTTCCGTGTCGCCGTCGGGCGCAGGAAAATATTCCGTAATCGCTTCGAGCAAGTCCTCGATATTCGTACCCTCTTTCGCGGAAACGCAAGGAATACCGTCCGCAGGTAAACCGATTACGTCCTCGATTTCTTTCTTCACCTCGTCTACGCGTGCGCTAGGCAAGTCGATTTTATTGATGACAGGCAGGATCTCCAAGTCGTTTTCCATCGCCAAATACACGTTGGCAAGGGTCTGTGCTTCCACACCCTGCGTTGCGTCCACGACCAAAATCGCGCCCTCGCAAGCGGCGAGCGAGCGACTAACCTCATAGGTAAAGTCGACGTGACCCGGGGTATCGATCAGGTTATACTCGTATTCCTTGCCGTCCTTTGCCGTATAGTACATACGGACGGGCGTGAGCTTGATCGTGATACCGCGTTCACGTTCGATGTCCATGCTATCCAACAGTTGTTCTTCCATATCGCGTTTGGAAACCTGCCCCGTGCGCTCGATCAAACGATCGGCGAGGGTGCTTTTACCGTGGTCAATATGCGCAATAATACAAAAATTTCTTAAAAGGGAATTCGGTTTTGCCATATACGTTCCTTATTCTTCTAAATTTCTCTCCATTTTCGTTCTCAGTTTTCCTTGCGGAAATACTCGATAAAGCTATGCAACGCAAAAGAAACGGGTTGATTCTTGGGAAGCAGCATACCCACAGAGCGAGCAGGTAAAACAGGGTCGGTTTTCACTTCAAAAAGACTCCCTTCTTCCAGCTTTGCCGCGGCATATTCACGGGGGATCACGCCAATACCCATACCTTTTTCCACAAGCCGTTTCATCAAGTCCCAACTACCGACCTCGATCGACGGGGACAACTCCACGCCGACTCGGCTTAAAAAGGCGTCGAAAGCGCGACGGGCTACCGTGTTTTTATCCATCATAATCAACGGGTATTTTTTGAGCTTGGCAAGGGAGACCGTTTCCCCTTGCAATTCGTTAAATTTCTCACCCGCGATAAAGACGTCGTTCAAACGCATACAGTTTCCCTCCAGCGCCAATTCGGAATCGACGTTGATTGGCAAATTGACAAACGCGACGTCGCAGCGGTTTGCCTTGAGTTTTTCAATGGTATCGGGTGTAAAATCCGCCATCAGCTCAATTTTGACCGCAGGAAAACGTTCGTGGAAATCCACGATTTTATCCGCGAGGAAATATTCGAAAATCGTATCGCTCGCCCCGATACGGATCGTACCCGTAGCCGATTCGCTCATTTGCGCTAAGCGGTTTTCCGCTTCGTTCAAAAGCCCAAGCGCGCGCTCTACCTCCGCAAAAATCACTTTCCCGCCCTGCGCGGAAAGCTCCATTCCACGGCGGGTGCGGTTAAACAAGCTCACACCAAGCTGCATTTCAAGCTGTTTAATCGATTGCGAAACTGCAGGCTGTGAAATGTATAATTCCTCCGCCGCCCGAGTCAAACTGCCGCACCTTGCGACCGTATAAAAAACTCTATACAATTCTAAATTGACCATAATCTCGTACCTGCCCCCTATCTTTTGTAGCCAAAACGCTTTTGGTTTATTATTTCCCTACGCAAAACTTCGAGAAAATTTCTTCAATAATTGTTTCCGTTGCCGTTTCGCCCGTAATTTCACCGAGCGCGTCCCACGCTTCCTTGACGTCGATACCGATCAAGTCAAGCGGTTGTCCCATACTGCAAGCGCGAATCGCGCTTTGCAAGCGCTCATTCGCGCGAACAAGCGCACCGTGATGCCGTTCTTCAATCAAGAACGCCGCGTCTTCCCCGCGCGCGCCGTAACTCTTTTCATAAAGCAACGCCTTTAACTGCTCCACGCCTTCACCCGTAACGGCAGACGTATAAACGTCCGCTTGTCCGTCCCTTTGTACGTTGGATAAATCCACTTTATTGAAAACCTTAATAAGCGGTTTTTCCCCTACCATTTCCAAAAGCCGCGCGTCTTCCTCATCCGCGCCGAAAGGATAGTCCGCAACGAACACCGCCACGTCTGCAGACTGTACGATGGCTTCCGCACGCGCGATACCGATATTTTCGATAGCGTCCGCGCTTTCGCGTACCCCTGCCGTATCGTAAAGATTGAATTTTCTGCCCTCGATTTCCAAAGTTCCCTCCACTGCGTCGCGGGTCGTACCCGCAACGGAAGAAACGATTGCCTTGTCGTACCCGAGCAGTTTGTTTAAAAGAGAGCTTTTGCCCGTATTCGGTTTGCCGCAAATCGCGACGGTCACGCCCGATTTAATCTTTTTCCCCACCGCATAGCTTGCAACAAGAGCCGCGGTCTTTTCGGCAAGCGCGGTCAATCTCGGCGCAATTTCCTGCAAATGTTCTTCCTCGATATCTTCCTCGGGATAGTCCACCGAAACGTCGATTCCCGCCAAAATATTCGTAAGCTCCGACTGCATTTCGCGCACCCTTCCCGTCAGTTTTTCGCTATAAAGCAAAAAACCTGCTTTCACTTCCGCGTCCGATTCGCCGTTAATCATATCCGCGACCCCTTCGGCGGACGCAAGCGAAAGCTTACCGTTCAAAAAGGCGCGCTTGGTGAATTCCCCTCTACCGGCGGGTTTTGCGCCGTGACGGAAGGTTTGACGGAGTATGCCGCGCGCGACGTTTTCACCGCCGTGGCATTGAAATTCTACGATATCTTCCCCTGTATAACTCGCAGGACCTTTGAAGTAAACGCACAGCCCGTAATCGAAAAAATTCCCGCCGTCAATTTGACCGGGATACATGCGGTACGGTTCAAAATCTTTGACTTTGATTTTTCCAGTCGGCGAGAACATTTTCTCCGCGATTTGCAAGGGACTTTTACCGCTGATACGAATAATCGCGACCCCGCCTTTCCCCGACGGCGTAGCGATTGCCGATACGTTTTCTTCCATCATAATTTCACTCCCGCGCCCACAAAAAAAACGTTAAGCGCTGTTATAAACGATAGTTATACCTGACATTATTATAACATACTATTTTTTTTGTGTAAACCGTTTTACGGTTATAACACATAAAAAAAGACGGGAAATATAAATTTTTCTTATTTCCCGTCCAAGTTTTATGAAATTGTATTGTCCCACGCTTCACCCACGTGTTTTTAATCGAAAAAACCGTCGGGGTCGTTCGGATCTTTGGGCTTTTCACCTTTGTCGTTAAACTCCTCGAAAGGCTCGTCGGGCTTGGGTTTACCGCCAAACTCGCCGAAAGGTTCTTCCGTAGGGCGCTGTTGCCCTTGCGAATGGGGTTGACCGTAGGGATTTCCGTAAGGGTTTTGGTTTCCGCCGTAAGGGTTGTTATAGCCACCGTAAGGACCGTTCCCATAACGGTTGTAATACTGCTGCTGCTGACGGATATACGCTTCCCGTCTTGCGCGCATATATGCGTCGTAATCGATCGGTTGTTTGTTACGTAAGCAAAACACGGTGATAAAACGCGACGGCGAAAGGAATACGAACAGAATCGAAAGCACCATATATTTTTTGGGTGCGTACTGCTTGAAAAGTCCGTTCAGCAAAACAATCATTAAAATCATATAGGTCAAATCGAAGATTGCGATAAATAAATCCCCGTATTTATAGAAGCTTTCCACCTTTCCCGCAAAACCGTCGAAGCCCCAATAGGGATAATGCGAGGTTTCGGGATAAATGGGTTCGCCCTTAAGGAACAAATACAATTCCGCCGCCAAATACAAACCCATAAGTATGGTCAAAACGATTTGCACAAGCATTGCGTATAAGCCCACCCGCTTCACTTTGCGGCCAAACACGTGGCATTCGCCCGCAAGCTTGCCCATGTACCAAATATTCGCAAAGGGAACGAACGCAAGCGCTCTCTTTTTCATACCACGGCGCTTCGCCATCGTATATAACCCGATTCCTTGCAAAACAAACAAAATCAACCAAATCCCCGCGCCTACGCCCAAGCCAAGCTTTAAGCCAAGCACTGAATTATCCGAAAATCCGCTAAAGAATTCAGCTACGAATCGGTTGCAATGATATAATTCCATAGATTACTCTCCACTCTTTTTTATTCTCGGTAAAAGACTTCGCGCAAACAAAGCCCTTTTGCGGGCATCGTCTTGCCAAGCAAACCGCGTTCACCCGTTTCAAACGCCCTTTCCAAGCTTTCTGCCGAGCGTTTTCCGCTCGCAATATCCAAAAGTTCGCCCGTCATCGTGCGAACCATGTTATACAAAAATCCATTCCCTGTCACGTAAATACGAAGATCGCGCGAGTCAAAGTTTTCCCCTTCTTCCACGCGCACTTCATACACCGTCCGAACGGTCGTTTTTACTGACGAACCCGACGCGCAAAAAGCTTTGAAATCGTGTTCGCCTTCAAACAGCTTCGCCGCCGCCTGCAATTTATCCAAGCTCGGCGCGTTTTCTATCCGCACCGCATACCGTTCTTTTAAGGGCATTTCGCGGCTAGCAACGTAAAGAGAATAGCAGTAAGTCTTTTTCTTCGCCGTACGGTTCGCGTCAAAGCTCTCGTCCGCGCCCCAACCCTCCGTTATACGCACGTCGGGGGGTAAGTATCGGTTTAAACAGTCAGGCATCTTTTCTGGCGGTACGCTTAAATCTCCGTCGAAATGACACACTTGACCTACCGCATGTACCCCTGCGTCCGTTCGACCGCTCGCCGTCGTTCTTATCTTCACCCCAAGCGCCGTTTCGATTGCAGTTTCCAGCGTTTCTTGCACCGTTCGTGCGTTTTTTTGGCATTGCCAACCGGCAAAGTCCGTTCCGTCGTATGCAATTTTTAATACGTATCGCATCTTGGATACCCCCTGCCGTTTGTTGTTTTTTACAGCGCCGCCGTCGTGTAAATTCTCAACACGATTACCCCTGCGAGCAAACCGCCGCCTATTATAAACGCAATCAAATCTCGCCAACTAAACGTGAGTTTTTTATATTTCGTGCGAACCTTACTCCCCGAATAGCAACGAGCATCCATCGCGTCGCCCAGCTCGTCCGCACGGCGGAACGCGCTGATAAGCAAGGGAATGAGTATGGGCAAAATCGCCTTGACGCGCTTGACCAAACCGCCCGATTCAAAGTCTGCCCCACGCGCTTTTTGCGCGTTCATAATACGACCCGTTTCATCCGTCAAAATGGGGATAAAACGCAGCGCTATCGAAATAATCAGCGCCAGCTCGTGTACGGGCACGAAAATCAGCTTCAACGGCGAGAGCAAACTCTCCAAGCCGTCCGCCAAAGAAACGGGCGTCGTCGTCAACGTCAAAAGAGACGAGCCGAGCACGAGCAAGAACAATCGCGCCGCAAGGAAAATCGTATAATAAATCGCTTCTTTGGAAATTTTAATAAATTTCCATTCCCACAAAATCGTATCGCCTTTGTACAAGAATAAGTTCAAAAGCGCCATGAAAACAAGCAAAAATAGCACCGCGCGCACCGAACGCAAAAGACTTTTAAGCGGTACGCCCGAAAAAATCGCAATCAGCGCGAATACGCCTGCGCACGCGCCAAGCGCATAGAAATTTTTGGAAAGGAATATCGCTACAATATAGACAATCAAAAACAAAATTTTAACGCGCGGATCACACTTATGCACGAAAGATTTCGAAGGGTAATACTGCCCGAACGCAACGTCACGCATTGTTTTCCCCTCCTTTCGCGGTTAAACGCGTACATGCCCCCTGCATTTTTGCCAAAAGCAGGGTTTGCGCCGTGAAATCTTCCACCGTATAATCACAGTCGATTTCCAAGCCGCTTTGGCGCATTTTATCCGCAATTTGCGCAGTGAAAGGTACGTCTAATCCCAAGCCATGCATTTTTTCCACGTTTGAGAAAAGCTTGCGAGGGGAGTCCACAGCCGCCACTTTCCCGTCCGAAAAAATCGCCGCACGCGTACAGTTTTCCGCAATCTCGTCCATATCGTGCGAAACGATAATCACCGTCTTGCACCAATCGGCATGGAGCTTATGCAAGAGCGCCATAATTTCCTCTTTCCCAAGCGGGTCAAGCCCTGCCGCAGGTTCGTCCAAAATCAAAATTTCTGGCTTTGTAACGATAACGCCCGCAATCGCGACGCGGCGTTTTTGTCCGCCTGAAAGCTCGAACGGCGAAGCTTTTTTCACCGTCGCGTAATCCAAGCCCACCGTCTCAATCGCTTCGCACACCGCCGCAGTAACTTCTTCCTCGCTCATACCGTCGCGGAAATTCTTCAACCCGAACGCTACGTCGTCAAACACCGTTTCCGCAAACAGCTGATATTCGGGATATTGAAACACCATTCCCACTTTGCTGCGGAGGGCTTTAAAATCCGTCGTCTTGTCGGTCAAGTCAAAGCCATTGACTTTTAACACCGCCTTTGGCGGTACGGGCGCGCCTTTTTTCAACTTTTTAGGTTTATATTTTTTCTCCGCCGTCGGCATTTTAATTAAGGCGTTCAAATGCTGTACAAAGGTAGACTTTCCGCTTCCCGTATGCCCAAGAATCCCGAAAAACTCCCCTGCGTTGATTTCCAAATCCACGCCTTTCAAGGCATGCGTTGCAAAGGGAGATTTCGCATTGTACGAATAGGAAAGGTTCTCGCAAACCACGTCGCCGACGCCGTCGTTTTCGAAGGTCTTTTGCGCGGTTGTTTCCGTACCTGCCCCTTGCGTTTGTGTTTTACAAGGCGCAATACAAGCGGAAATTTGCACCGCAATCCCGTCCGACGTGGTATCGCCGTCGATTGCCAAACCGCCCTCTTGCAATGCGCGACAAATTCGCACGGAGCGGGGCGCGGTAAGCGCATATTTTTTTAATTCATCGCCTTGCGAAAGGATTTCCGCAGGTTTACCCTCCATCACGATTTGCCCTTTGCTCATCACGACAGCCCTATCCGCAAGCATCGCTTCTTCGGGGAAATGGGTAATCAAAATTACGGTGATGTTTTCTTCTTTATTCAAGCGCAAAACAACGTCCATGACCTCCCTTCTTCCCTTGGGATCGAGCATCGCCGTCGCTTCGTCCAAAATCATCACGCGCGGTTTAAGCGCCAAAACGCCGGCAATCGCAATACGCTGTTTTTGCCCGCCCGACAAGCGGTTCGGAGTGGCTTTGCGGAATTCTTCCATGCCCACCGCCGAAAGCGCAAACTCAATGCGTTCCCCGATTTCTTTGCGCGGAATCCCCACGTTTTCAGGACCGAATGCAACGTCGTCCTCTACAATAGACGCGACCATTTGATTGTCGGGATTTTGGAATACAATCCCCACTTGCCGACGAATATCAAACAAGTTTTTATCGTTAGAAGTATCCAAATCAAAAACGGTAATTTTACCTTCCTTGGGGGACAAAAGTCCGTTGGTCAAGCGCGCGAGCGTGGATTTCCCGCTTCCGTTGTGCCCTAAAACGGCAACAAATTCCCCTTCTTCCACGGAAAAATCGACCCCGTTCAATGCGAACGAAGTCTGCGTATCGAACACGTCGTTGCCGCGCTCGTCCCCGCTTTCATAGGAGAAATACACTTTTTCAAACTGAATTGCCGTCATTTTACCATTGCCTGTTTATTTTTTACTTTCTTTGCGCTATAAGCGCACTATTTTGCATTCTAACGCTATTATTATAGCAAATTTGCTCAAATATTACAATGAAAATCGAGTGAAATTGTGTGTTATTGTATTGAAAAAATACAAAATTATCCATTTTTTAACGATATTTACGGCTTATATCAAAGCAAATAAACCCCAAACCTGATTTTCAACGCGCACACGGTATCCCTATTCCCCGTAAGCGGATACAGTATATTCCCCGTTTTCGCGTACGGTAATTAAAATATTTTCCTGCTCGTCGGTACGGTAAACGTCCGCACCATACTCCGACATTAAATCCAAAACCGCCAAGTTCGGATGTCCGTAGCGATTCCCCTCGCCACAAGAAATTACCGCCGTTTCCGTATGCATATATTCAAGAATCGCGCCGCTCGTGCCGTCCTTTGCGCCGTGATGGGAGACTTTCAAAATTTCCGTAGACGAAAGTGTTACGCCGTATTCTTGTAAATATCCAAGACTATCGTCTTCCGTTAGTCTTTCAAGCGCCGTTGCAGGCGCGTCGCCTGTAAAAAGCGCGCTGACGCCTTTATAATCGAGCCAAAGCGCCGCCGAGGCGCGGTTGCCCGTTTCCTCATTCCCTTCTTCAACGGAATATTCGTAGGGCAGCAAAAAGGTGAAGACGTACGGGTATGTGCCGTCCGCAACGGATAATCGCACTTTTCGCGAGGATTCGTAGCAATCCGCTTCTTTCCTTACGTCCGCATAAAAGCTCGCATACACGCTACCCGAAGGAGGTAGCATGGTAGGCAGGTACGCGTTGACAACCTTTTTATATTTCAAAAGTTCTTCGAGCGCGCCGCAATGATCCTCATCGGTATGCGTCACGATAAGATGGTCGATCGTGTTAATCTTTAACGCGTTAAGGGTACGCAAAAGCGAACGCCGAGCATAACCGCTGTCCTCTCCGCCGTCGATGAGCGCAACTTGTCCGTCGGGAAACTCTATCAAGGTGCAGTCGCCCTGCCCAACGTCTAAAAAGTGTATGCGCAATTCACCGCTTTCCCTCTTGGATATTTTGGGTTTGGAAACGTAATATTTCCAAGAATCAGGCGGATAAAAATGGCCAAAAATACACAGCCCAAGCACACAAACTAAAAGGATACCGAGCAATACCCGCTTGATCAGCTTTCCTTTCTTCTCGATCTTGCGTTTCTTTTCTCCGTATCCCATAGTTATCTTCCGTAAAATTTAGTTTATATTTTTCTCGTCGGCGCGTTTTGGATTTGCGCGAACACGTCCGCGAGCGCTTCGCCGTCGTAATCTTCGATTCTGCCCTCGTCGGCAAGCTTAGAAATGTTTGGATCAAGCGGCATTTGCGCGATTGCAGGTATCCCGTACTCGCTCGCAATCGACTTCGCTTTGCTATGCCCGAATATTTCGATTTTCTTACCGCAATCGGGGCACGCGAGATAGCTCATATTCTCAACCAAACCAAGCACTGGTACGTTCATCATCGCCGCCATATTCACCGCTTTTTCTACGACCATTTTTACAAGGTCCTGCGGCGTCGACACAATCACGATTCCCGAAATCGGAATACTTTGAAAAACGGTCAAAGGTACGTCGCCCGTTCCCGGGGGCATATCGATGAAAAGCAAATCGACATCCTTCCAAATCACGTCCGTCCAAAATTGCATGACCGTACCCGAAATCACCATTCCACGCCAAATGACGGGCGAAGTTTCTTCATCTAAAAGCAGATTCATGGAAACCATTTGCATACCCGAAGGCGAAAGGACGGTGTTGATTCCCTTCTCATCCCCCGTCATACGGTCTTTCACGCCAAACATTTTCGGAATGGAAGGTCCCGTAATATCCGCGTCCATAATCCCAACCGAAAGCCCCTGTTTTTGCGCAAAAGAGGCAAGCAGGGAGGTGGTGAGCGACTTTCCTACGCCGCCTTTCCCGCTGACAACCCCGATTACTTTTTTAATAGACGAAGCTTTATGCGGTGCTTTGAGCATACTTTCCTGTTTTCTTGACGAGCAGTCTTTTCCACAGCTCGAGCAATCGTGCGAACACTTATCCGACATTTTCTTTTCTCCTTTACGGGCATTGAAAAAAGGTTTTCAACCGCCCAACGTAAATATTATACCCCTTTTCATTCTTTTTTGTCAACCGTTCGGGCATATTTGACAAAATCTTTCACGCAGAAAACACGTAAAAAAGCTTGCAATTTCTTTTGAAATGCTATATAATAAATAAGCTGCGCGTAGGCGGGGAGTTAGCGGCACCCTGAATCTGCAATCCGCTATAGCAGAGCTGAATGCCTTTTTAGACGTAGTTTATGGAAGGTTTGCGCGCCGTAAGGAATGTTGATAGTAAGGTCTTATGCAACGTAATGCCGTGAACCGTGTCAGGACGGGAACGTAGCAGCACTAAGCGGATGTTTGCGTGTGCCATAAGGTAGCTTTACAGGAGTCACCTGCGGCGTTTCCGCTTCGGTAAATTGCGGCGACAAAGGATCGCGCAGTTTTTTTATTTTTCATAAGAAACGTCCGAAGGGGTGCGAAAAACTCGCGTTTTTCGCACCCCTTCTTTTATATTCACAGCAGAATCGTTTTTTCTTCCGCCGATAGAAATAGTATCGGCGGATATTCGTTCTTTTATTCCTTATTCCCCGTCTAATTTTGTGGCAGTTTCTTCCTTTTTGCCGCGAATGTCCAAGCCGTTTAGTTTCTCGTCTTCCATTACCACGCCGCGCTGCATACTCGCATACCCATATTTTTCCCGAATCTTCGCAATCGCACTCTCCGCGCGCTCCCGTTTTTCGTAGCTACCGCTCGTTCCGTCAAGAATACTGTCCAAGGACATTTGCTCGATATGATAATCAAACCCCGAAACGCTGATACCGAGCATTCTAACCAGCGTACTCTCAGGGAAATGCCTACAATAAAGCTCGTAGGCTGCTTTTGCAATATCCCCGCAAAGGGTCGTCGGCGGCACTTTCATTTGACAGGTCGTATCCTGCAATTTATCGTTTCTTACAACGATATGTACCGTGTTCGCCTTACCCACGTCCGCGGCTTTAAGCCGCGCGGAAACGCTCTCCGCAAGCGCGTAAAACCAACGCTTTACGTCATCGAAACGGAAAATATTTTGTGGCAAAGTCATAGAATTTCCGATGGACTTTAAATCCGTTTTTTCCTTGACTGCTTTGACAGGTTCTTCATCCTCGCCGCGGGCGTAAACGCGTAACTGCCTACCCCGTTTCCCCAAAAAACGGCTAACCATATTTTCGTCGGCATTCGCCAAATCACCGATGGTTTTAATCCCTAATTTATGCAAAGTTTCTTCCGTCGAACGCCCCACGAAAAGAAGTTCGTTTACGGGCAATTTCCATACGACGGTCTTAAAATTTTTCCGCGTAATTTCCGTGACCGCGTCGGGCTTTTTCAGTTCAGAGGCGAGCTTGGCAAATACCTTATTAAAACTTACGCCCACTGAGACGGTAAGCCCCAATTCTTCCTTTACCGTCTTTCGGATTTTTTCGGCTATCTCAAAGCCGCTGCCAAACAGCATCGTACTGCCCGTCATATCGAGCGCACACTCGTCAATGCTGCATTCCTCAATTTGATCGGTGAAACGGCTGTAAATCTCCACAACCTTTTTGGAAAATTTCACGTATTCCAAGTGATGGGCGCGTACCATTTGCACGTCGGGACACTTGCGCAATGCCGAATATACCGTTTCCGCGGTTTTTATGCCAAGTCTTTTGGCTTCTTCGTTCTTTGCCAAAACAACCCCGCGCCGTTCTTTGGGGTCGCCGCACACAATCAACGGTTTCCCGCCGAGTTCAGGATTTAGCGCGATTTCTACGGACGCGAAAAAGTTGTTTAAGTCCGAATGCAAAATGACGCGGTCTTTTTTGTCCATTTTTCGCCTCCCCTCAAAAATTCAACGCGTACACGGTACGCTCCTTACGCTCATTTCAAAAATTCACTCACCGAATGCGCCGCCACGTTCCCCTCGCCGACCGCTTTGGCGTACTGATACGGTCTACCCGTACAATCTCCTGCTGCATAGCAACCTTTAAGGTTTGTGGACATATCCCGATTCACCTTTACGTGCCCGTCCTGCATTTCCAACCCGCCAACCAAAACCGCAGGGGAAGTGCAGTCGCGCAAGACGAACATGCCGTCGATTTCAACAAAAGTTTGCCCGAAATAGACCCGCTCTACCCGTTTTGTGCCGTCAATCTTCGTGGGCATCTTGCGGATAATTTCTATATTTTGACGCGCAATTTCCACGCCCTTATACATCGGAATCAAGTACACTTTTTCCGCAATATCGGCAAGATACCCGATTTCATGCTCCAAGCGTTTGCTCGTGCAAAATACGGCAATCGTTTTGCCCTTATACAAGAACCCGTCGCAAGTCGCGCACGCGCTGACCCCGCGTCCTAAAAAGGTATCCTCTCCGTCGATTTGCTTGACCGATTCCACTCCGCAAGCAAGGATCACGGTTCTACTTTCGTACATGCCGCCTTGCTGCGTTGCAACCGCGAATTTCTCTTTCATCGCGTACACGCCTGACGCCTTTTCGTCATTTATCTCAATTTCAGCACTTTCAAGCTGCCTTTTAAGCGCAACAACAAACTCTTTCCCCGTCACGTTTGAAAGACCTGGATAATTTTGAATAAGTTCCGCTTTTTCGATTTTCTCGCTCAGTTCTTTCGAACCGAATATCAGCGCGGTCTTGCCGTTCGCCTTTAAGGTAAGCGCGGCGGAAATCCCCGCCACGCCGCTGCCGATAATAATACAGTCCACCATAACGTACTCCTTATGGATTAGTATAGCATATTTCGTTAAAAATAGTCGTTAGGAAATAGAAGTCCTCTTTTAAGCTTCAAATCAGGGCAACAAGTGCAAAACCGACAATAAAACCGATGATTACCGAAAAGATAATAATCGGCGCGCCTTTTTTCGTGCCTTCTTCGCGATTTTTCAAGACTTCTTCGTCCGTGACCCCGTCAAAACGGAAAGCATTGCCGTTGAAAAGGTTAAAGCGCGGTCTACCGCTGAGCGACACGTCCTCCTCTCCTTCGGGGACATTGAAAAATTCGTTGCAATAGCCTTTACTTAATTTATCGGCAATAACAAACACTTTCATGGCGTTATTTCCGATCTCGAAAGTTTTTTCTTCGCCGTTTTTTATATCGCCGAGCTTACGGCAAGGCACGCCGTTGATTTGCAATTCGGGCGCAGTTTCGTCCTCTACGTACACTTTCATTTTCATCAAACAGCCCACAAAAGATTTTTCTCTTTTAATTGTTAATTTACGCATCATAGTTCTCCTTTTGAGTATTTTTAATATTATAACATAAAAAAGCAATTCCGTCAATAACAAAATAGAATTTCCATACGGCACAAAGGTCCTAAAAGCTTTTTTGAAAAAAGTTTATAAAAGAGTATAAAAACGCTTGCCAAATGCAAGAATTTTTGATAAAATAACGCAAGTAAAAGGAATTAAAATTCACAAATTGGGGCGTCGCCAAGCGGTAAGGCAACGGACTCTGACTCCGTCATTCGGGTGTTCGAATCACTTCGCCCCAGCCAATCTATGAGCTATCCGAACACATAAAAGCGTGTTCGGATAGCTGCTTAAATGGGCAGCCAAACAAAACGGACCACCAAACGGTGGTCCGTTTTGTTTTGTCCGAGTACTTTTGCGAAGTGATTCGAGGGTGGGATCCGTTTTGCGAGAGCAAAACGCTTTGCCTTACGAAACTTTAATTAAGCTACACTCGTCGGCAAAGGACGACGTTGATAACGTCGGAGCGGGGCGCGCCGCTAAAGGCGAGAATCACTTCGCCCCAGCCTTCCTTGTCGGGTGGGCGGGCTAAGAAGCAAGAAGCTTTGCTTGAAACCAGCAAACGCCCTATCCTTGCCGACGACGCCTTGACGGCAACGCCGTCAATAAAACTTCGCCCCAGCACATGCCTTCATTCTCTCTTGACAATAGAGAAAAATACAGTATAATCTTTACAATAAATCTATAAAGGAAGCGTTTTGTATGCGGAATTATTTGCTCACCTTTTTTAAGGAATTTGAATACGAAGAAACCGATCGTCATCAGTTGCTCTGCGCCTACGATACCATTTGCAATAATACCGCGGCAAACGAGCTTCTCACGGGCGCACTTGCAGCCTATGACGAAAATTTCGCGCTTGATTATCAAGAAAAATCTTGAATCCTTCGAAAAAAATCGCCGCTTACACAAACCTGCATCCCTACACCGTAGATTTACTGCTTTTTATTTGTCTAACCAAGTGCTTAAAAGCACTCTATACCGCGCAGGGCTTGAATTTACAAATTTATCGGGATAGCGTACTCGATCTCAAATGGAAATTAAACGAATGCAAGCTCGTGAAAAATATTTGCGGTTCGTTTGTCGCCGCTTGGTTTCCAGGTTTTTTTCAATCTAACGAGATTCGCGCTTGGCAGACTGCAATTCGAGCTAATCCCCCTGCCCTTTAATTACGAGAAAAACGGACTCAAACTCGAAAAAGGAAAAACAGTCATCAACGTACACATTCCGCGCACAGGCACGCCTATGGACAAGGAAAGCTGTGACGATTCGTATGCGCGAGCAAACGCGTTTTTCAAACCCCAAACGGGCGAAAATACAGTATTTTTCTGCAATTCTTGGTCTTACACCCCGAAAATAAGCATATTTTCTCCCCGCGCACCAACGCCTATCGTTTCTTCTTCGAATACGACGTAGTGGAGTGGCACGATAATAACGGCGAAGACCTTTGGCGTTTGTTTGACACCGACGAAAAAGACCCCACCAAACTGCCGACAAACAGTTCTCTTCGACTTGCTTTTTTGGAACACCTTCAAAGGGGCGGTAAAGTGGGCTGCGGACTTGGGATTAAACTTTAACCGCTCAACTCCCCACCTTGCAATCACGCAAAAGCCGTACTTTTTGTTAAAATTCCCTACGGAATAGTAAAAATTCCGCATTGCGCGACCGTGATTTATTATGGTACAATATTTTTAAAATAAAAATATGGAGAAGGCCATGAAAAACTTTACAACAAAATTAGTTTCCGGCATTATTGTTACGGCGGCGTTGCTTACGTCTGTCGGTTGCGGCGGTGGGGCTCACAAACACGATTTTTCCATAAAAAATCTCTCCGAGCAATATTTTGCTGGCGAGGCGACCTGCTGCAAAGCCGCTTCTTATTACTACACTTGCGAATGCGGCGAGATAAGCGAAGAAGTCTTTTACGTCGGTGCTATGCTTTCGCACGATTTCAGTGCGGAAGTAGTTTCCTCCGAATATTTAAAGCAAGAGGCAACCTGCCAAAAGGGCGCGGAGTATTATAAATCCTGCGTTATGTGCGGCAATAGAACCTATAAGACTTTCTTTACGGACGAACTCGGCAATCACAGCTACGTGGAAGAAAACCCCGATGGAAAGTATCTTAAAGCAGAAGCCACGCATTCAAGCGCACCCGAATATTATAAATCTTGCGTATGCGGCGCGGTTGGTACGGAAACTTTCTTCTACGGCGAAACGTTGAAAGAATACTCCAAAGAAGAAAAAGTACCTTACACCCCCACTTCGCTTACGGTTACCTTGTACGATACGGCAAGCTTAACCTACGGATTCACGTATAACACAAGTTCCGAACCCTTGCGCCCTGTAATTCAAATCGCTACGGGTACAAGTCTTACCGATTACAAAGAATACCCCGCAACGGTTGAAAAGGCGTCTTCCTATGCAACGAGCGGAACTCCTTCGGAAAACACTTCCCCTGACGATGAAAACATCGAATACTATATCGTAAAAGCGGAAGTTCCCTTAACCGTAAACACGACCTACACCTATCGCGCGTACGATAAATACGTAGATATCGGCACAGAGCTTTCGACCTTTACGACGAGCGATCCCACAGCGACGAAATTCAGTTTTGCGCACGTAAGCGACTCGCAAATGTCGACGAGTCAGGGTACGGCGTTTGCAAACGTACTTTCCAAAGTTGTTCCAAATAACGATTTCATTTTACATACAGGCGACGTCGTGGAATACTCGAAATACGAATATCAATGGACGGATATGTTGCATACGAATTTCGAATATTTATCGAAGATTCCAATGATGGCGATTTCAGGCAACCACGAAACGACGTATAGAAACGGCGCCAACGAAACGTATAAGCATTTCCATAATAATATCCCTCAGCAAAACACTCTTTCCGGCTATTATTACAGCTTTACCTACGGCAACGCGAAATTCATTATGTTGAACACCAACCGTTTGATCGGTAATAAACTGACGGCAGACCAATACGATTGGCTAGTAGACGAACTTGAAAACAATACGGCTACTTGGACGTTCGTTGCATTGCACAACCCGTTATATTCCGCAGGCGAGTGGGGTTCAAATCCTGAGAAAAACAGCATTTCTCTTACCCTTCAAGAACAGTTACAAGGCATTTTTGCCGAGTATGGAGTAGACGTCGTATTGCAAGGTCACGACCACCTCGTTTCCCGCACCTTGCCCATCAATGCAAACGGCGAAACTGTGCAGGAATCTTTCAAAACCATTGACGGTGTATCCTATTCCATCGATCCGCATGGCGTGCTCTACGTAATGAACGGTCCTGCCGGTACCCAAACGCGCACTCCTAACGAAAATTATGACCCGTCCCTTTATAAATACGCGCTTGGTTCGAAATCCTGCTCTTGGGCAAACTTCTCCATCGACGGCAATAAATTGACGGTAAACGCGCAATATGCTGACGGCGATCACATCAAAACCTACCAAACGTGGGGCATTGTCAAAGAAAATGCGTAAATAACCCTCTGGTAATGACGTAAATACATACCAGTTTTTACAAACCCAAAAAACAGCAAGCCGCGATTGCCTTTGCAATCGCGGCTTATTTTTTCTAATATTTTCCCTTTTTCGACCTTTTTTTCTAAGAAGCGCTAACCCCTTTTTGTTATACTAGACAAAAAAAGGAGGATACCGTGTACTTATCCGAGCTTGAAAACAAACCCTTAATGCTACGCTTTTCGCCCCGCGGCATTTGTCGCGGCGTGGGCATTTCCCCCAAAACATTTTCCGTCAAATATTTGCTTTGCGCCAGTCTTTCGAATGCAACGAAAAACGCCGACTTTTGCCTGCCGCTACAAGCGGTGGAAAGTATCGACGAAAGCATTCTCCTTTCTAGACTTCGCCCTGCCTTTCCCAAAAACTGCATAAGACTTTTTCTCGGCTTACCCGTTTTTTCGCAAGACGGGGTATATCTTGGAAAAATCGAGGACGTAAAACTCGACGGCTTTATCGCCACCAAGCTTTTCACCGATCAAAAGGAAACCTATCCCATCAGCTCGGTTATTGCTTGTTCCGATGCAGTCATTTTACGCAAAAGTGCCCCTTTCCCACTCGGTCAATCCGTACCTGCCCCCGTCCTTTCTCTAATCAACGGCAAAAAAGACGGACTTGTAACCAAACCCCTTTTGCGCGCGGCAATCCAAAAAGGCGCACTCGTTTCACTCACGCTCTCCTTACCGCCTTTTTCCTTAGGTGGTTAGAATTATTTACTCAAGTTGCTTACACCGTATATTTTGCCGAAAGCCTTAAAAGACGCCCCAAACAATCGTTCACGGCGCGCAAATCATAGGCAGACCACGTTTTTTTCTCGCCGTACAACGCGAGAGCACGTCCCATTTCGTCTATCTCCAAACGCTCCGCCGTTGCAAGGGGAGCGTTTTTCAATCTACACAACAACTCCCTTGCATAAGCAAGCTCTACAGCGCGGCTTTCTTCCCCGTCCGCATCGTCCGTTTTCAAAGCGGTATTCAGCCTCGCCCGCACGTAAGTATTCCGACTTTCGGGCAAGGCAAACTCCACTTGCCGATTCTCTCTTTTTTCTCTTTTTTTACTCCGTCTTTTCGTGTAAATAAACCCTGCGAAAAATAACGCTAAAATGGCAATACCGCCGCCGATAATCCCCACCCAAAAGGTCGGCTGAAAAATCAACTCTTTCCAAAAATTCATTGTCCACATACAATAAAAAACTCCTTACCGCGTGTATTGCCGATAAGGAGTCTTTCTTTTTCGTTTTTCTTGTCGTTTTTCGTCTTTTTTTGGCGAAAATAGGCTACCGTGTACGAGTTTAACCCATTTCCACTTCAAAACAATGCTTGATGTTGACAATCGTGCAGCGCACCTTTTCTTCCTCTATTTTCAAGATGGAAGCCACTGCCTTTTTATATAAATCGAGTTGCGACCGATAATGTGCTTTTAAGATTTCCGCGCTTCGATCTGAATATTTATAGTCGATAATCCGCACTTCGTTTTCGCCTACGGCAAGCAAGTCAATCGCACCTTGGAAAAGCATTTTTTCTCCGTTTTTATTTTTCCAAGCTTCCGTCGCGTCCGCACGTTTTCCATACGTTTCGAAAACGGGTAAACTCGCCAAAAATTCCTGCTCAGGATAAAGGCGCATATCCTGCAAACCGTCGAACGCCTCGCTTGATAAAATACGGATAAGCTGTTCTTGATTCAACAAATCGCGCGTGAGCGTGTCGAGCGCAGAAAGGGTATCTTCCACCGCTAAATCCAAATCCTTTCCGCGCAACCGCGCGCCATTTTCACCATATAACCGTCCAAAATCGAACGTTTCTAAAAAGGCGTGATACGCCGTGCCGATTTCTTGGGCTTTTTCGCGCTCAACCGCGCCCTTTTCCGACCATTCCCCTTGATCGTCCCTATGCGCGGGCTCTTTGCCAAATTCCGATTCGCTTAATACCTGTCCTTGCCATTCTTGCAAAATATCCTCTTTCATAAGCATGGTTGCCGAACTTTTTACGGGTAGATTTTCATAACCCGCGTACTGGTACTTCCAAAGAAATGCCGACATAATTGCGCGCGCCGTTTTCTCGTCGGGATTGAAAGCGATGGCGTCGCGCTCTTGCTTTTCCAGCTCTATTCCGCTATTGTCCGCAATATACTTTTCCCATACCGAAAAATCGGTAAATTCCGCGCAGTTTTTCGCGTATTTCACGTCGGGCATCACCGTCCGCTTTTCAAAAATCATATGAATTGCATATTTTGCGCGAGTCAATGCAACGTAATACAAATTCAATTCGTCCGCAATCGAAGCAAGGGATTCCTTCTTCTCGTGCAAAACGCGCAGCACCGTCGTCGCTTTCGTCATTGTCTTTTCATCAAACGCGCGCGGCGCAAGCCCGTACTTTTCTTCCACGAACACTTCATCATGGTCTACGCCGCGGAAGTTTTGACTCAAATTATCCACGATAACAACGGGGTATTCCAAGCCCTTTGACGAATGCATCGTCAGCGCTTTGACGGAGTTTTCACCGCCGTTTTCGTTATATTCGATTTTATAATCCATATCCCGAAGCCGTGCCAAAAATTCATGCGCGGACATAGGCTCCGGCTCGGACGAAGCCTCGATAAAGCGGCGCAAACGGCGCAAACTAGCCGCTCCGTTCTCCCGCGTGAGAAGGTCGGCTTCCATACGCGTTTCCGCAACCACTTTCGTCAAGAGTTCGCCCACGTCCAAAACGTCCGCAAGTTTTCTAAGTTTTGCAAAATAACCGTAAAACTCCTGCAGTTTGTTTGCCAAAGCGTCTGTTTTTTCAGCGGCATACCGTTTACAAGCCTCTCGGAAATCGACTGTTTTCTTCTCCGTTCCGCCCGCCGTTTTTTCCTCGCGATACGCAAGCCGAATCTCCGTCAAATCGTTAACGTCCAAACCGCCAATCGCCGACAAAAGCACGCTGCAAAGGGGGATATCCTGCTCCGCGTTATCCAAAAGCAACAGTAAATCGATAAGTGTTTTCACTTCCGCGTAATCGCAAACGTTCACTGCCGACGCGCTGGTAACCGGCACGCCTTCCGCCGCAAGCGCGGCTACCGTTTCGGCGATTTGTCCCTGCTTCTTTCGCGAAAGAATGGCAATATCCGAATACTCCACGCGGACGTATTTTCCCCTTTCGGGGTCGTACCATTCCTTTCCCCGTTCCTCTTCAATGATATCTCGAATCCGCCGCGCGACAGCGCCGATATTCCCCTTTCGTTTTTTCGCGTTCGCGCGCACCGAGTAAACGCCGCGGTTTTCCCCGTTCGCCTCTTTGACGTCCTTGACAAAATGCACCTGTGCCCGACCGCTGCCCCGCTCGTAAATGCGTTCTTTTTTTCCGTCCTCTACTTCAAACTCCCCATTTTCCATAAAAGACTTGTTTTTATAGTCGATCCCGAAAAGTTCTTCCGTCATCGCAAGCGAAAACTGCGAATTGACCGCGTCGAGCACGGCGTCCGAGCTACGGAAATTCATTTTCATTTCCAAGCTTTGCCCCTCGCCCTTATCAAACGCCGCTTGTTTATCGATAAAGAACTGCGACTTACTGCCGCGGAAACCGTAAATCGACTGCTTCACGTCGCCGACCAAGAACAAATTTTCCCCCGCAACTTTTGAAGTAATTGCCTCCTGCACGGGGTTGACGTCCTGATATTCGTCCACGAACACGTAACGATATTTTTGATGGATTTCCTCCAAGACCTCCGCGTTTTGCAAAAGTTTGAGGGTCTTATGCTCCAAATCGTTATAATCGAGCACGCCGCGTTCCTGTTTTAGCGCGCTATATTTTTTATCAAACCGCTTAAAGCAAACCGCCAACGCGCGAGCTGTTTCTCCCGAGCGCAAAAACCGCGCCAGTTCTTCCTCTCTGCTCGCGTACTTTTCCATTTCCTTATCAACGCCCTCTATTAGCCGCTTTTTCAAAAAGCCCAAGCGTTCAAGGTGAAGTTTCTTTTCTTCGCTGTCGTTTTGCGTACCGCGATTTTGCTTGAACTTGGGCTTGAGCACTTCTTTTACCGCGAAATAATCGCGGCAGGTCAAAATTTCATCCACCCACTCCACAAGTTGACCGCAAAGCTCCATTTGCGTAGTGCACTTACTCTCGTTAAAATACTTCCATTCCTTTTCTATCAAAGCGCGGTAATACTTACACTTATCAAAAAGCAACTGCTTTAAATCTTCGCAAACCCTTTCAAACGTCGCGTTCGTGTACTGTCCGCAGCCGTCGAGGTAGTCCTCGTAATCGGCGCGATTGCGGAGCGTTTCATACCCCTCCAAGAAAATATCCTTAAGCGCGTTATCGCTTTTTTTACGCCAATATACAGACAAAAGATGGGTAAATTCCGCGTCTTTTTTCTCGTATCCCTCCTCAAACAACTCATCGAGCGCCTGATTTTTCAGCGCGACCCCTTCCGCGTCGTCGCTGCTAATAATTCGGAAAGCGTTATCCGTTTCGGCTTCGTAAAAGTGGGTCTTGATAAGCTTAGAACAAAAGGAGTGAATGGTGGAAATATCCGCCGTCGGGACTTCGGCAAGCCGCTCTTTGAGCATTTTCCGCTCATTCGCCGTCGTTGCAGGGTCATTAATCCCCTTAATTAGCGCATTCGAAAGTTTTTTCTTCATTTGCGCCGCCGCCTTTTTCGTGAACGTAACCGCCAAGATCTCGCCCACGTGTACACCCGAACGGATTAAACGAATGATTTTCTCTATCATGACCGCCGTTTTTCCGCTCCCTGCGGAGGCAGAAACAATCACTTTGCCTTGCGCGCCGATGGCTTTTTCTTGGTCATGCGTATACTTTATCGCCATCGCTTATTCCTCCCCTTCACGTGTTTTTTTGACAATGTTCGCAATCTCTTTCGGGTCGATTTTTTCTTCTTTGCGCGCCTCGGATACGTCATTACAATATCCGCACATACCGCCGTACTTACAATAATCACAGCTCTTAGTATAGGGCGTCGCTTCCATATACCCGTCTTTGAGCTCGGTATACCCCTGATAAGCTACCAACGTCGAGTAATCGATAAAATCGCGGAAGGTCGCTTCGTCCATGACCCGTTTCACGTTGCCCGCGTTCTTAAGCGCGGCAGGGAAAAACTCGCTCTTTTCCTTTTCTTTTATATCCTTATCGCCGCAACGAAGGGCTTCTTCTGAGCCGTTCATGAACCCTTTCATACGGAATCTCCCGTCCTCCACACTCGCATAATCGAGTGCCGCAGGAAAGTAAAAGACCCCGGCAGGTACGCGTTCACCTTTCACTTCGGTCATATAAAGCTGCATTTGCAGCTTTCGTCCGGTATAATACGCGGAAGCACTATCGTCTATACTCCCCGTCTTATAATCGACTACGCGCACGTATTCTTTTTTTCCTTGTTCCTTTTCTTCCGCGCCACAAACCGAACCGTCCACTCTATCCACTTTACCGTGAAAAAACTCTCCGTCGACGTTTTGTTCCAAATTCTCGATTCGATAATCGGAATTGCGCAGCTGTCTATACGCCGCCACCGCGACTTCCACCCCTTCATCAAGTAATTTTTCCGTGAAAAATTTCCCCGATTCGGTGTCTTTTTGCATGCTGTAAACGGGCTTTTGCAGGATTTCTTCCCCCGTCTTTCTTGCATAAATGCGCATTTGTTCTTCCGTAGCAACGTTTTCCGTTTGTAACAGGGTCTTTTCGAGCAATTCGTGGATAAAATTCCCCGAATCGACCGCCATAACCGCCGTTTCTTCCCGCTCCTTTAATTTCAACCCCCGTTCCGCGAAATGCTTAAACGGGCAAGAGAAATACCCCTCGAGCGCCGTCGGAGAAACTTTATCCCCTCTAAAAAAGAGTTCTTTTCCCTTTTCAATCGATACCTGCCCCCCGCGTTCTTCCAAATAATCGTCTTTTTCCGTTACGCTCAACTTGTCCAACGCGGTAAAGAGCGTAGACTGTAAAACGGCGCTATTCGTCTTACCCGACTCATACGCCTTCTTCTCCACCAAATACTGCCGAAGCAAGGGCGCGACCGCCGAACATTTATAAATGAGGTCTTCGGGAGAGAACTTTTTACGGCGCAACAGTTTTCCGCCCTCTTTTTCACAAAAGAGCGCGTCCACGTCGCGGAACACTTCGCTCAAAGAAGGTTCGCTCCCGTCCGCCGCAAGCGGATAGGAAAGATAGAGTTTCCCCAAAAAAGTGCAAAGATTTAAGCAAACGCTCTCCCTGCCTCGCAAATTCACCTCCGCCACCGTCGGCTCTAAATACGCTTGCACGTCTTCAAGGCGTTTGATTTCCTTATCCGAAATAATCGCAGTATCCCCTGCCGAGCGAGGCACGGCGTCCGTCATTCCTATTGCGAAAAGTACGTTGACTTTTTCGATACGGCTATCGGTGATATCCCCGATAAAAACCGCGTCCGCCTTTAAGGGAATGAGCGAAATTTGCGTCGCGTCCAAGCCGTCGCGCAAAATCGCTTCAAACTCCGCCACTTTCAAATTTTTATCCCGCGTTAAAAGTCGCGCTTCCGCAAGCACGCCCTCCAAAGCGCGGTAAATTTGCGAAAGAAATCCTTTTTGAGCCACGTCGTCGATATCTTCTTGCAACTCTTTCAAGCGGTTTTCCACGTCAAAATCGACAAGGATTTGCTCGATTGCATCGCAATAAACTCGACCCTGCCCCTCTGTTTTGATATTTTTCGTGGCTTTTTCAAGTTTTTCCTTGCACGCGTTCAAATACGCAATATCATATTGCTCCGCAACGTTTTTATCCGTCTTGATATCCTTGTTCGCACCGCCGCGGTAATTTGCGTATTTCAGCAAATAATTGCGGTAGTTATCCCCGTCGCCAAAGAAGAAATTCGAACAAAGCGCCTGCACCGACAGTGCGGAAAATCTTTCTCTTACTACGCGAAACGCGTCCAACAAAAATCGGGAAAGCGGGTGGTTTTTAAGGGATTTTTTCTCGTCGATAAAGAACGGAATCCCGTATTCGGAAAATGCCTTTTTAAGAGGCAAGGCATAGCTTGCCGTATCGGGCGCGAGTACGGCGAAATCCCGAAAATGCAAATCCTTTTCCGCCATTTCCCGGCGGATTTTCGTCGCAACGTATTCGCATTCCGTCGCCTTATCTCCCGCCTCAAAAATCGACACCTTTTCCGTCGGCGTCGGCGCACCCTTTCTCACGGGGTTAAACAAGCCCTTGCGCAAAATTTCCGCTTCCCCCTCTAAGGGCGTACCGAAATCCAACACCCGCACTTTCCCTCGTTCTTTGCAAACGCGCTCGAATGCGGCCGCCGCGCGATTCGCGTAAATCTCCTCCTCTCCTGCGCAAAAAATCCCGATCACGTTTTCCGCCGTATCGAGCGCCGCGCGGATAACCTCTTTCGCCTGCGCGGTAAAAGAGGCATACCCCACAAAAAATACGTTGTATCCTTTTAAACTGTTTTCCTCGCGGATTCGTTTGGGCAAAAGGGATAAATAATGACTCTCATCCACAAAACCGCCGCTACGCAAAAACTCGTTGTAGCCTTCAAAAATCAAAGCGAGGTCTTGCACCTTTTTTTTGAGCATATCTTCGGGCAACTGCGCCAAGCTTTCTTTGAGTACGTCGGGCGTAATTTCCGAAGCGGAAAACTGCGCCAACGTTTCGTAAATACTCCGCGCATTATTCCCGATGCCTGCGACGGTTTTGAAACATTTCAGTTTTTCAGCCCGTTGCAAACGGGTCATCACCTCTCCCACCGCCATGACCGAGCCTTGTTTAGAAAGCGCATGTCCGTCCGTTTTCAAAAAGCGCGCGAAAGTAGAAACGGCGGACAAAAACGTCCCGCCCGTACCTTTAATCAAAGCGCGTTCGGCAATCAACGTAAGTCTATCTTCGCAAAAAATTAAATTTTTACCGCCCGAAGCCTCGTAGGTGTTGGCGTACGTTGCCATTGCGTCCATACATTCGGAAAGGGTGTAAGCCTTGACGATTGCGTTCATTTTTTGCCCCCTAACAGTTTCTTATCATTATTATACCATACTTAACGGAAAAATTTCAGCTTTTTTTCACAAGAATTTTCAGGAAATCACAATTTTGTTTTTACAAATCGAAAAATATGTGCTATAATAATAGCATATGAATAAAAAATCCTAACGGAGAACACCATGAAAGCGAAAAAACTTCTTGCCGCTATCGCGTTGACGTTGGCAGCGACCACGCTCATCGCCTGCGGAGATAACGATCGATCCATCGATTTTAGCACCTACTGGAACGCGGAATGGAACGTACCCAAGCAAATCGACGAAACTTTGGAATACAACGTTGCGTTTGAAAATACCAATAGTCAGTCCACCGTCAATTACGAACTTAATTATAAAAACGGCTCGTATACGACCCATCTTGTAGCGGACACGCTCTATGAGTACACCTACACGACAACTTTGTCCATCACAGCGGTTTATAGCTATGACGGCGAAACGGAAGAGCTGCAGGACCGCGTAACCACGAAAGTTACCTTCAACGCAGAAAACGGGTTAATCCCCATCAAATCGGAAAAAACCATTGTAAGCCATAGCCCTACGAACAGCAGGGTTTCGCGCGTGAGCCAAGCTTACAATGCGTTTTACCGCCATATCGAAACAGATTACACGGGCGAAAAAGCGGTATGCAAAGTTTGGGATACAGAACCGAATAAGGACGGCACGCCGAACGAAGAGCTTCTTTCCGAAGAAACCTTCAATGGCAAGAGCGGGAAATATTCCTACACGGATAACGAAATGCTGCTCTTGTCACTCCGTTGTGTTTCCACGAGCGTAGACTCGGCAAAGGTAAAGGTTTACAGTCCTTTCAACGACGAAATGCAAAAAATCAAATTGAGCTTTACGGACGATGACGAAAGCATGGAAGCAAGCTATTTCGACCACGCAGTAAGCGACACGGTGAAAAAGACCATTCCCTACCGTACGGTTACGCTCAAGCTCAGCTCCTCCAACCCCGGTGCAACGCAAAAGGCTTGGATTGCGAAATATGACAATCCCCAGGCAAGCAACGTACACCGCAACGTTATGTTGAAATTGGAAACCCCACTTGCTTACAATTTGGGTACGCTCGTTTACACTTTAAAATCAATCAACCGTATTGAAAAATAATTTCAGTATAGACAATTAGAAAACCGCCCCCGTTCCACTTGGGAACGGGGGCGGCAATTTTTTCTTCTTATTCCTTTTCGTAAACGGAGCGTTTCAAGACGCCGATATAAGGCAAGTTGCGGTATTCTTCCGCATAATCCAAGCCGCAACCGATTACAAATTCATCCTCAATCACAAAGCCCGTATAATCAGGCTCCATCGGCACTTCACGGCGATCGGGCTTATCGAGCAAAGTCACGATATTTACGCTCGACGGCAAACGCTGATTGAGCATTTTCTTTAAATGATAGAGCGTATTGCCCGAGTCGATAATATCTTCCACGATTAAAACGTCTCTGCCTTTTATATCCGTCGAAAGGTCTTGCTTCACTTTCAATTCCCCCGTCGACGTCGTACCGCTTCCATAAGACGATACCGACATAAAATCGATGGTAAGCATCGTTTTCATATTCCGAATCAACTCGGAAAAGAAGATTACGCTTCCTTTCAATACGCAAATCACGACGGGCTTTCTGCCTTCGTACAGCTTATCAAGCTGCGCTGCGAGCTCTTTCGTGCGCGCAACAATTTGTTCTTCGCTGAGCATAACGTATTCAACGTTTTCGTGTTTTTCCATGACTTTCACTCTCCGTTTTTCTTTTGTAAATAAATATAGATTTGCTTCCGCGTTCCCGCGTCCACCTTCACTTTTTCGGATATCTCTACACCGCACACGGCGTACACCGCCTCACTATCGGCGACGAGGGGCAGCCACTCCCGCTCATGAACGGAAATTTTCCGCTCGTTCAAAAGCTTTTTCAAGGTCTTTGTGCCACCGCCAAAAACTTGCATTTCGTCCCCGTCTTTACGAAAACGAAACACCGCGTTTTTAGGAAACTTCTCCAAATCCGCGCGTAACGTTTGCCAGTTAGATACCTCGCCTAAAATCGGGGTTTCAGAAACAATAACCTCGTATCTGCCCCCATCAAACCCACCCAACGAGAAAGGTTTTTCCCTCGGCTTTTCTATAGGTTTTTCTTCCTTTTTCTCCCGAAAAAACAGTCCGTCTATTTCCTTTACACACTCGATATTTTTCGGCAAATCGAGTTTTGCGCCCCGCTCGCAATTTTGCAACGAAAAGAGCGCGTCCAAATGCTCGGACGTATAATCCCTATCCACACCCAAATTTTTCAGCGCCGTCAAGCACGCGCGCGTCACAAGCGGTTTTTTCCCTGAAAACGCGACCAAATATCCACCCTTTTTCTTCTTCAACAATTCGCTTGCCAACTCATACAAAAACGCGTCGTCTTGTGCCGCAACCGCCGCAAACCGCGCGATATTCTTCCCCGCCGCGGGTACGGCTTCTTCCAGCTTTGGCAATACTTCCAATCGCAGCTTATTCCGCGTGTATTGCACGTCCGCGTTCGTTTCATCTACGCAGTATTCCAAGCAGTGTTCTTCGGCATATTTTTCGATTTCCGCCTTACTCCATTCCAGGAACGGACGAATCACCCAACCGCTTTCCTTTTCCATGCCTTTCGCGCCTGAAAGCGCACTGCCCCGCGCCAAACGGAACAGCACCGTTTCCGCCTCGTCTAATTGATGGTGCGCCGTTGCGATATAGTCCGCCTTACCGCTTTTAATCAAGCTTTCAAAGCTCTCGTAGCGAAAGTTCCGCGCCGCCGTTTCCAAGCTCTCTTTCTCCCGTTTCGAGCGTTCCACGCAGTCCTCTTGAAAAAGAAAAAGCTCCACGCCAAGCGTTTCACAGAGCGCTTGTACAAAGCGCATATCCGCAAGACTTGTTTCCCCGCGAATCCCGTGCTCACAGTGCGCCGCTAAGAGAAAATAGCCGTATTTTTCCCGCTGCGAATGCAAATAATGCAGCAACGCGACGGAATCCATGCCGCCACTTACCGCCACGCATATACGCTTTTGAGAAAAATTTTTCAGCATCATAAAAACAGTATACCACAACCGTCCGTATTTTGCAAGGATTTTTACGAAACACGTTAAAAAAGCCGAAAAAATGTATATACGCGCAAGCGTGCATTTCGACAGGTATACATCTTTGCATACTTACCAAACCTCGCTTGCGCGTAAATCGTTAAACTCTTTTTATGAAACTTTACCGTCCTCTTTCGTCATAATCGACGCCGTAATACGCGCGCAAATACAACGCTTTAATTTCCTCCACCAACGGATATCTCGGGTTCGCGCCCGTGCATTGATCGTCGAACGCGGCATTACTCAATTCGTCCACACTCGATAAAAATTCTTCCTCACTCACTCTATCCCCTAAGGCTTCCCGAATTGTTTTCGGCATTTTTAAGCGCGACTGCAACTCCTCGATTTTTACAATCAACGCGCGGAAGAGTTCTTCCTCCGTCCGTCCCTTACAACCGATATATCTCGCAATCTTCGCGTACCGAGAAAGACAGTCGGGATAAGCATACTGCGGAAACGTACCCATTTTCGTCGGATTTGCAGTAGCGTTAAATTTCATTACTTCGACAAGGAGGAGCGAGTTCGCCATGCCATGCGGCAAATGCCACTTCGCGCCTAATTTATGCGCCATTGAATGGCACACGCCCAAGAAGGCGTTCGCAAACGCCATACCCGCCATTGTTGCGGCGTTCGCGACTTTTTCCCTTGCGAGCATATCCGCTTCCCCTTTTTCAAATGCAAGGGGCAGGTACGAAACGAGCAAGGCAATCGCCTCTAATGCAAGTCCGTTCGTATAATCGGAGGCGAGCAACGAGCCTACCGCTTCTACCGCGTGCGAAAGAGCGTCCAACCCCGCATTCGCCGTCAAACTCGGCGGGATTGTTTTCATAAGCTCCACGTCGCAAATCGCCATTGTCGGCATCAGCTCGTAATCGGCTAAGGGGTATTTCTCTCCCGTCCGTTCATCCGTAATGACGGCAAAGGGGGTGACTTCGCTCCCCGTCCCCGCCGTTGTAGGAATCGCTACGAACAATGCCTTTTCTCCCATTTTTGGGAAACCGAACACTCGTTTTCGGATGTCCATAAACCGCATGGCAAGATCTTCAAACTTCGTATTCGGGTGCTCGTAAAGCACCCACATAATCTTCGCCGCGTCCATCGGCGAACCGCCGCCCACAGCAATCACAACGTCGGGCTCAAATGCGCGCATACGCTCCGCGCCTTCTTTTGCGCAAGCCAACGTCGGATCGGGCGTAACCTCGAAAAATTCGGTATGTTCCATATTAAGTTCGTCCAATTCCCGCATTACCGATTGCGCCACGCCGTTTTTATACAAAAACTGGTCCGTAACGATAAACGCGCGCTTACGATTATAATACTCTCGCAATTCTTTGAGCGCTAGCGCAAGCGAACCGCGCTTAAAATACAATCGTGCGGGCATACGGAACCAAAGCATATTCTCCCTGCGCTCAGCGACCGTTTTAATATTCATCAACTCCGAAATCCCTACGTTCTCACAAACGCTGTTTCCGCCCCACGAACCGCAGCCAAGCGTGAGCGACGGAGTCAAGCGGAAATTATACAAATCCCCGATCCCGCCCTGCGCCGCAGGCGTATTGACCAAAATCCGACAGGTTTTCATGCGTGCGTTGAACGCTTCCAGCCGCTCTTGCGCCCGATTCTCGTCGATATAAATTGCCGCCGTGTGCCCAAAACCGCCGCCACGCACAAGCGTATCCGCCTTTTCCAAAGCCTCGTCAAAGGAATCCGCTTTATACGCCGCCAAAACGGGGGAAAGCTTTTCCTGTGAAAAGGGCTCTTTCTCGCTCGTATCTGTCACTTCCGCAACGAGAATTTTGATTTCATCACGTACCTGTATGCCTGCAAGCTCGGCAATCTCCACCGCGCGTTTCCCAACGATTTGGGGATTCAATCTCCCTTCGCCAAAGAGCAGTTTTCGAATTTTTTCTTTCTCTCCGTCCGTTAAAAAATAACAGCCTTGCGCCTGCATTTCTCCTTTCACCGCCGCGTAAATCTCTTTCGCCACCACCACGGCTTGTTCGGACGCACAAATTACGCCGTTATCAAAGGTCTTAGAATGGACAATCGAAGACACCGCTAGCCTAATATCCGCAGTCTTATCGATTACGGCAGGAGTATTCCCCGCGCCGACGCCGATAGCGGGTTTCCCCGACGAGTACGCCGCGCGCACCATTTGCGGTCCGCCCGTCGCCAAAATAATATCCGATTCTTTCATTAGATAGGCGGAAAGCGCCACGCTCGGTTCGGTGATACACCCGATAATATCCTTGGGCGCACCCGCTTCTACCGCTGCTTGCAATACAATCTCCGCCGCCGCCAAAGTACACTTCTTCGCGCGCGGGTGAGGTGATAAAATCAATCCGTTTCGGGTTTTCAAGCATATGAGCGCCTTAAAAATCGCAGTAGACGTTGGATTCGTCGTCGGAATCACCGCCGCCGCCACGCCTATCGGTTCGGCGATACGGGTATAACCGCCCGCCTCGTCCCGCTCGATCACGCCGCACGTTTTCTCGTTTTTATAGCGGTTATAGATATACTCAGCCGCGTAATGGTTTTTGAGCACCTTGTCCTCAAAGACCCCCATTCCCGTTTCTTCCACCGCCATTTGGGCAAGCAAAATCCGCGCGTCGTTTGCCTTTAAGGCCGCCGCGCGGAATATTTCGTCCACCTTTTCTTGCGGATAACGGGAAAACTCCACCTGCGCCTTTCGCACCTTTGCTAAGAGCTCTTGCAAAGAGCTTTCGTCCGTTGCCACTTGAATATTCTTTTTTACCATACCGCTCCTACCGCCCGTTTTTTTACAAGCAACCGAGCGGATTTTTTATTGTTTGTTCGTGCGGTACAGTTTTCCGGCGAGCATCGCAAGCGAAGCCGCTAAGTCCTCCGTTTTCAAAACGATATCTTTGGGTACGCGCAAGGGCGCAGGGGCAAAATTCCAAATTGCCTTGATACCTGCCTGCACCATTTTATTCAAAACTTCCTGCGCCGCCACCTTAGGCACGGTGATAATCCCGATACGGATTTTATGTTCTTCGACAAACCCTTTCAGCTTATCCAAGCTCAAAATCACCTTCCCAGCGACTTCCGTTCCAATCAAATTCTCATTGATGTCGAACGCCGCCACGACGTTAAGTCCGTTATTCTTGAACCCCTCGTAACCGAGCATCGCGCGGCCCAAACCGCCCGCGCCTACGATTATCGCGTCCGAAAGGTTGTCGTAGCCGAGAAATTTCTCAATATCCACAATCAAACGGCTGATCGCAAACCCCAAGCGCGGTCTACCCGGCTCGGAAGATACAAGCGCCAAATCCTTTCTAACAAGTACCGACGATACGGAAATATTTTGTGCAATTACCGTCGAAGAAATGTATTGCGCACCCTTGGAATTTTCTTCCTGCAAAAAATGCAAATACAGCGGCATTCTGGAAAGCGTTGCCTTGGAAATCTCGTTCATCTCCGTCTTTTTCATACGTATACCCCCTATTCTTATTTCTATTATAGCACTTTCTATCGATAAAAACAAGCGATTGAGAAAAAATTCTCAATCGCTTGTTCATACTTTTTTTTGAATTATTTAATTTTCTTTTCCATCGCGGCGGCAAACATAGCAAAGGTCATTTCCAAAAGCAGCCCCAAAAGGAAGATGACAGCGACGAGCGCAAAGAGCTGCGGCACGTTAGAAAAGGTGCGCGCGTCATACAGCATACCGCCCAAGCTACTCGCCGTAAGCGCCAAAATTTCCGCGGACACGACCAGTTTCAAGGAGAAAGACAACGCGCCCCCTGCTTCCCGTAAAATATACGGCGAAGAAAGCGGCAAATAAATCGCCGTGACCCGTCTTAAAAGGGGCGTACCCTGCACGCGGCTCACTGCAATCAAATGCTTGTCCACGCTCGAAACCCCTGCAAAAATCCCCGTATAAAGCATCGGGAATAAGGACATAAATGCGACCATCACGGGCGCATTCGCCACCCCGCCGATAGAAAGCAAAATCAAAAGCACCGCCATTACGGGCATAGAGCGCAACGCCGACACAATCGGCGTGAAAAAATTCGAAAACGAGGGATACAGGTACGCGACGATTGCAAAAATCAATCCAAAAAGGAAAGAAATCAAAAAGGCAAACAGCGTCCTATCCAAGGTATGCAAAAGCCCTTCCCAAAACGCCGCTTTTGCAAACAGCGCTGCACATTCCTTTAGACTATCTCTAAAGGAGGGCACAAGCAATTCATTCCCCACATGAAAATACGCGACAATCCATACGCCGATCAAAAACACGACCGCCGCCAAAGTCTGCCATACGTTTTTCCAAATGAGTTTTTTCATGCTTTGTCCGTCCCTTAGGCTATGTCACAACAAACGGTTGATTAGTGCTTTGCACGTTTTGACAAGTAAAACGCAAGAAAGACAAGCGTTTTGCGAAGGCGCATACCATCAGCGGTCTGCAACTGAGCATAACGCGCCGTATTTCACAGCGTTTTTCCGTCAAAAATCAATCGGACGTTGGGATAGAGCCTTTACTTAAAGATTCGTAATTTCTTTATATTCCACGCCGTATTTTTTCAAAACGACCTTTAAGGTCAGCCCGGGCACTTGATTGATTTGCAAAACGCCCACCGTCTTCCCTTTCAAGTCCTCGATATTTTCCGCCGTGATTTGTTCTCCGTCTTTCGAAATCAAATACAAATTCCCGTGCGTGACCACGCCGAGCATTTCGTAATTTTCGCCGCTTCCCAAAAGCTTACTCGCCGCCGTCACGGGCAAAACGCACACGTCCGCGTTTTTATCCATATCGTTATAGGTCACCTTGCTCGCAATCAAGCTCGAATTGACCACTTTATAGGTAATCCCGTCGTCCTCGGTGTCCTCGTATAAAAGCTGGGCAAGCGCCAAAGCCGGAGCGCCGTCGGGCATACACACGGTAATTTCGTCCAATTCCCCCGACGCTGCGCACTCGCCGTTCCAGAAAAACGCGTCTTCAGGAATCGCCGTCGCACTCGCGTTCACGTTCATCATTTCACGCAAAAACTCTGTCACTTCGTTCTTACTTTCCGTCGCATAGCTAAACCGCACGCCACAACGGGAAATCACTTCCGCGCTCAACATGGGCGCTTTCAAGCTCGTCGCTGCGCCCGAATCTTCCATATGCGCACTCACGCTATTGACAATATCCGTCGCCGAAGCGGTTTTCAGCCATTCCGCCGCATTTTGCACTTTCTCGACAAACGCGCCGACAAACTCATGCGTTGCCAAAGACTTTTTCGCCACAATCACCGCTTGCGGATACCCTTCCTCGCCGCCGTACAGTGCTTGAATATCCCCTGCAATCGAATACCCTTTTTTGTTTTGCGCCGTAACCGCAGGTTCAGCCAAAAGGAAATAATCAGCGTCCACTGCACCCACTGCTTCAGGACCGGTAATTGCCAAAAGATTCACCGCATTTTCATCTTTGTCCTGTCCGCCGCCACACGCCGTCAAAGCGGTGAGGCAAACAGCCAAAACCGCGGCTGTTAAAAACTTACTTTTTTTCATATTCTACTCCCAACGAAGCGCACGGCATTATGCCGTGCGCCCGTGCACTTAATTATTTGCCGTTGTTTTTATTCTTTCTCTTCTTCTTGCGACGCTCTCTATTTGAGTATCTTCTATAATAAGGATCGCGTTTCATGCGCTCTTCTTCGCTCATATTCTCGAAGTCAAGCTCTTCTTCGATTTCCTCAATCGCCGTTTCTTCTACCGCAGGTTCTTCCGCGATTTCCTCAACCGCCGTTTCTTCTACCGCAGGTTCTTCCGTAATTCCCTCAACCGCCGTTTCTTCTACCGCAGGTTCTTCCGCGATTTCCTCAACCGCCGTTTCTTCTACCGCAGGTTCTTCCGTAATTTCTTCAGCTATAGTTTCTTCTACTACGAGTTCTTCCGTAATTTCTTCAGCTATAGTTTCTTTAACGGGCGTTTCCACGCAAATTTCCGCTATAACTTCATATTCTTCCACAGGTTCTTCGACAAATTCTTCGTTTTCAGCAAACGCCTCGCCCGAGCGCACCATCGCGTCCCATTCCTTAACGAGCAGCCAAGCGCCCGCACTCATATCCGCGCTACGCGCCGCGAGTTTTCTATCGAGATAACGAAGTCCCAAGCCGCGAAGCTTTAAGGTCATTTCCGCTTCCTTATCTTCTTCCAAACCGCACGCAAGGCAACCGCCTTCCTTGCAGCAAACTTCCACGAAATCGTATTCTGCCGCACCGCTTTTCACGTCCGCGATCAACGCGTCCGCTTCTTCGATTGAGGATACGACGGCGAATTTCCATACCGTTTCTCCCTCTTGAATACAAGCTTCTCTCCTTGCCGACTTGCCGTAAAGCCCGCTATACGCAAGCTTTTGAATTGCGGTACGGGTCTTATCGGAAACCAAGCAACGCGCGATAGCCTCCGCTTGACCGCCGCTTGCGGATACTATGTATGCTCCGCCCGAAGTCACCCCCAAAGGCGCGTCCAAAGCGGATTTAGGCTGCAAGCGAAGATTAACTTCGGTGCATTTGATAATTCTAGTAAGCTCGTCGAGCGTAAGCACGACGTCCGCGCCGCCGACGGATTTTTTACCTTTCCCCATTTCCAAAGCGATGACGCGTACGGTCTTTCCTTCCGCTTCGCGGTAATGTTTTTTCAAAAGCCGCGCGCAAAGCTCGGTGGTGGTAGGCAAAAGCTCAATTTCAGGGTAATGTTCTTTCGCGTGCTTTACCCAACACGGGCATTCCGCAGAGAACACGGGCAACGTGTTCCCGCTCGATTTTTTGGCGTTTAATTTATCGATTTGCATCAAAGCAATCGCGTCCGCGGCAACCGCGGAATCCACCACAGCGTCCACACCAATCGCGCGCAAAACGTTTGCAACCTTGAACGCGGAATCTTCCCCGCGCGCAAACCCGAATTTCTCGCCAAGCGCAACGCGCACAGCAGGCGCAATTTGCGCAACGACGAATGTTTTTTTCTTATTCGCCGCCAAAATTTTCCAAGCATACTCCATATCGGGGCTTTCCAAAATTTCATTTTCAACACAGTAATCCATATAATCCCTCCTCACGCGCGAGCGCACCTGCGCCCGTTGCATAATTTATTATTTTCTTAATCCCATATTCCGCGCGCCCGCAAAATACTCCGCGCGTCCGCAAAACCATAGAATGCGTAGTTTAATGTATTATATCACAAACCGCAACTTTTTTCAAGACCCTTACCAAAATTTTTTTGTCAATTTGAGCACTTTTTTTCAGTTTCTTGACAAATGCACGTCGGGGCATACAACTCCACGCCTATCCCTCAACCGCAAACGCACAAAAAAGGGAAACGCAAAGCGTTTCCCAAATTTTGTTTATCTTTCTACTTTTATGTTATTTACGAAAAACCAGCACAGGCTTTCTAACCCCTAAAACTGAGTCAAACTTTACTCCATTATAGCAACAACGCGGTGAATCGGCAATCCTCTATCTACCCATTTTTGCTCGTACTCGGTGACGATATTCCACTCAGGGTTCCCATTTTCGTGCAAGTCATACGTCAGCTCTTCCAAGCCAAAGCCGCACGCCTTGTATTCCTCAATCGAGAACTCGAAAAAATCCCTATCGTCCGTTTTTTGAATAATCTTCCCGCCCTTTTTCAAGAGTTTTTTATACACGTTCAAGAAATTACGGTGAGTCAAACGCTGCGTCGCATACCCAAGCTTCGGCAGCGGCGTGGAAAAATTAAGATAAATCACGTCCAAACTCCCTTCGGGAATATAGCAAGGCAGGCATTCGGCACGGATATTCAAAAACCGAATATTCTCTACGCCCGCCTTTTTCACGTCCTCCATCGGAGTTAAAATCACGTTGCTCATCTTTTCAAGCGCAAGATAATTCACGTTCGGCGTAGCCTTTGCGAGCGCAATCACAAAACCGCCCTTACCGCAGCCAATTTCCAACGCCACAGGGTTATTATTCCCGAACTCTTTCTCAAAATCGACCAACGCGCGGTAGTTTTCCGCCGCCTCTTTCATATTCAAAATCCCGTTCGAGCCTCTCGCGAGCAACAGCTCGCCGCACGCTTCCATACGCGCGTCAAAATTCCGCTTTCTTCTCATTCTCATCGACATAAACTCATACCTGCCCTATTTATTTTCTACCCGTACTGCCAAAGCCGCCCTCACCGCGGACGGTATCGGACAGGATGTCACTCTCGGTAAATTCCGCTTTCAAAAAAGGTGCGATTACAAGCTGTGCGATACGTTCCCCCGCGCTGATTTTTTGCACGGAGTCCGAATGGTTATGCAACGCGACCATTACCTCGCCGCGGTAATCGGAATCGACCACACCCACCTTATTTGCAGGCGCAAGCCCACGCTTACAAGCAAGTCCGCTTCTCGCGTAAATGAGCCCCGCATATCCCTCGGGGATTTCCATTGCCAAGCCGGTATGCACAAACTTAGTTTCCCCGGGCAAAAACAAAATATCTTCATCGCAAAGGGCGTACAAATCCGCCCCCGCGGAAAATTCCGATCCGTAAGTAGGCAAAGTCGCCTTTTCATTGAGTTTTTTAACAGAGATTTTAGGCATAATTTTTCTCCTAAGCTTTTTATCGAATCCATTATACCAAATTCCGTCATAAATTGCAAGGCTTAACGCCCAATTTTTTCTTCCCCTTTTTCGTAAAACGAAAAAAAAGCGTTTTTGCCAATGACAAAAACGCTTCTTTTTCATTAAGTCAAATCAAGCAGTTTCCTTATTTTTCAAAGTCAAAAAATAATCGTACAGCGACGCGTAACGCTCTCCCAAATATTGTAAAGCCACTTTATCTGCCTTAAACGCCTCAAAACGATCCGTAGCGCTAGTGTAGGTCGTTAAGTAATATTCGCGCACCACAGCCTCTCGTTCAAGATAGGTGAGCGAATAATCCAGCGGATAGGACACGGTTTGCGACGGCCGCGAGGCATACTGCAAGAAAAAAAGCAACGCGTCTCGCGTCTTTTCCACCTCTTTCAAATATTCCGCTTTCACATTCGCCACCGCATGGTTATACGAACTCGAATGATACGTACCGTTCTCTATATACCGTTTTTCAATTTCATGCAGCGACTGCGACAATTTTTTTTGAAGTTTATTTTTTTTCTCTTGCGCCGCGCGCACCTCCAAAATCTGATCCACCGTCAACGCAGCATACTGCGCGCTCGTATAGTTGATAATATCAATTTCCATACCGTCCCCCTATGCTTATCTCCCTTTCAAAAACGCCACTTCCGCCGCCATACCTTCCACGCGCGAATCCTTTCCAAGCGTGAACCGGAAAGAAAATTTCTCTCCGCGCATCATGGGCGAGAAACTCGCCTCTCCGTCGACGAATTCCAGCATTTGCTGCTTTGTCCTTCCATCGCAACAAACAAGCAAAAGCAGCGAACCTTTCCCTTTTAAACGTATGGATTTCAAGGTCTTTTTTTCCTTCTCCCCGAAATCGATTTCCGCTGTTTGAAAAACGCAGCTCACTCCTGCCAAAGCGTCGTTTTTTTCGTCCAACTGCATAATTTTATTCCCGATCACACACAACGTTCGTCCACCGCATTCCGTCAAAGCGCGCAACGGCGTCACGAAATACCCGCTCTTTTTCTCGGGATTTATTGCAACCGTACACAGTTCACCTTGTTCGTCTGTATAGGAAATCAAGGCGTTGGTTAAATACCTGCCCCGCCCAAAGACTTGATTTTGCGTTGTAGATTTCACATGCAGCCATTCGCAAATCCGTTCGGCTTTTTCCCCGTCAAAACGGTAAATCCCATCCGCAGCAAGGAAGACGATCCACTCGCCGCAAAGCACCGCCGTTTTTCCATAAATTTCTCCGCCCGTATAGCCAAGCGGAAGAACGCGAAAGCTTTTTGGCTCGCCCGTCACCTCAATTTTCACGATATTATGCCGATAAAAGGCGTACACGCAGTCCTCTTTTGCAAGCAGCCCTACGATTTCATCTCCGTCCAACGGTCGCAAAATTCTACCGCCGTCGTTTTCCGCCATGCTAATCGCCGTTGGATCGGCAGGATCGGAATAGGTAATTTCCCTCTCCCCCGTCACAAGGAATATACGGCTTTGGCAATAACACGCCCTTCTTCCGGATTTTAGATACCCGCTCGAAGTATGAAACCCTTCCATATCTTGGTACTTACATGTATCCTTACTGAACAGCAAGCTCACCACGCCTCCGCTCGAATTCAACGCGTACACGCCCATGGTGTCCAACGTATAAAGACTTGAGCCGCTCCAACTGGACTGCGCGTCTAAATACCTACGCGCGTAAGCCTTACTGCCAAGGACGTAAAGTATAAAAAGGTCTTCTATACTTTCCCCCGTTCCGTCGGAAGCATAAAGGGGAAAAACCATTCTCATATCCGCCGACGAATCCACGGTCAATTCCACGCCTGAAGGCGTTTTATAGGGTGTTAGGGCAATTCCTCGCGAGATCGCGCCGTCCGCGCAATCACAGTTTTGGTTATAGACTCCGCGCAAGCAGCCATCTTTTACCTTATCTTCTAAAGTAAAGGTGTCAAATTTTATGATTTTTTCCCGCCCTAAATTTTGAAGCGGTATTTTTTTAACGCCAATCATACCCACCTTCTCGAGCGAATGACCGCCGCCCCGCGAATACGGTAGGCAGCCTCCAACGCTTCTTTGTATTTTTTATCCCAAACGGACGCTTCTTCATATAAGCCCATAATTAAAGCGTAATTCATTGCCATTCCGTAGCCGAACAACCTTGCAGACAAAGTCGCGTAATCGCTTTCCCCATCTAACGTCTTTTCAGGCGGCGTATAGGAATAGATGATTGTCAATTCTCCCATAGGCGCTTCGAAATATTTAGGAAAAAGACGGAATTTTACACTTTCCCCCGCCTTATTTTTGACGCCTGCGATTCGCACCACGTTTTTTTGCAACAGCAAAAAATCCACTTTCCCGTTTTGATTTACCACCTTTTGCTCAGCAAAGAGAGGCAAGTAATCGAGCGCCAGTTCATTCTCCACGAGATTAAAGCATTTCACAAGCCTTTCCGTTTGCTCCTGTCCTTGAGTATCCCCCTCATTGAGATAGGCGCACACTTCGTCGGCAATTCCCAAAAGCATCGCCGCCTTTTCCACACACTCTTTTACTTTCATATTCCTCCTCCATTTTCTAAAAAGGCGCGCCCTTCCGTATTGAACGCAGGTAATTTTCCAGTTTCAACGCGTACATGGGTGCGCCTTATTATTTAAACGCGTGTTTATTCGGCAATACCGCTCAATCTACCTTGACCGCAAGGACGTTCGCAAATCAAGTCCGCATATTTGACAAGCGTGGCGGTGTACACCGCTTTCCCGGGCACTTGTTTTAAAATTTTACCGTCTTCCGCTTCCAACCATTGCCAATCGCAAAGCTGACAAAGCTTAAAGTCGTCGGTATTCAGCAAGTACATCGTACCGGCAGGGCAGAAACGGTCCACCAAAACGGGAATACCGTTAAAGCTCAAAGCCTTAAAGCCGCCTTCCAATTCCATCGTAGAAAGAGACATTTGATTTTCCTTAAAATAATTGATAAGTGCGCGGCGTACGCCCCAAGAGCAAACGATAAAGTTAATTTTGCCGCCCGATCTTTTTTCAATGGTATCGATAGCTTCTTGGATAACCGACTCATTAATTTGATTGACGTTATTCATTTTATAGGGTTTCATAACGCGATGAGTTCTATCGAGCCCATAAAGAGTTTCATCATCAAAAATGGAAGCAAGACCGGTAAGCTCATTTCCCTTCGAACCGTGGACATAGAAGTAACAAGCGTCGGTTATATTACCGATCCCGCCTTCAAACGTAATTGTACCGTCGCTATCGTCCACCGACTTGACCACTTTCCCGTATTCAAGAAGCTCCCCTTCGAAAGAATACGCGTCCACGGACATACCTTCGGAGAATACGTAAGGATCCGTAACAGCCACTTTTTCCCCGTTAATATCCTGCGACTCAGCAATGATCCCTTCCGTAGAGCCGAAAAGCATTCTTGCAAAGTTATAGGACGCGCTTTTCACAAGCGACTGCATTTCGTCATTGAGTAAATTCACGAACGCGCCCTCGTTATTTGCAGACGCACGAATCGCTTTATCGCTGATTTCGATCGTACCGTACAAATTCTTCAACGTCGTTACATATTGCAAGTATCGATTGCCGCTCGCCTCAGGAAGCGCACCGTCTTCCGTACCTGCGGAAACGCCGCTATTATAGCCTACCTTGACGGCCATTTTCACGTCTTTACCGCTGACGCTTTTGCTAGTTTTTTCGATTTTTGCAAGGAACGGATTCGTCTTATTGTCCAAAGTATCCGTCACTGCTTCCAAATAAAAAGATTTCAATGCATTATCTGCGCTATTTAAAGTTACCATTTAATTTTTTCTCCTTTTTTCTTTACTTTTGGAATAATTGAAGTGCCATATTACCGGCATCCTTAATATTCCGAATTGTTCTCGGCGGCGATGCAAGCGCGCCCACTCCGCCGGCGGTGATCGGCGCGCCCGTTTTTCCTAAAGACCGCAGATACTCCCCGATAATTTGCAGGCGTACCTTTTCGTCTTTCGTAGCCAAACGGTAAATTTCGTCCGACGGAATCCGTCCATCCACGCTCTCTGCGACGGGCGAGCGCGTCTTTTTTGACTCCAAACTTTCCACGGCGCCTACCGCCGCCGTTTGCGAATTTTCATCCGCCGCCGAAATTCCCGTTTTCTTTTCCGCGATAAACACCTCTTCCTTTTCCGAAACCTCAGTTTTCATCGCTTGGGAGCTTTGCTCCGTATCCGTTTGAGGTTTACTTTCGGTTGCGGGGTTCTCTTGTTCCGACGGCGCTGCATTTTTCACGCCCTGACGCAAAAACTCGTCGAACCTACTTGCTTCTTCTCTTCGTTCCTTGGCTCTTTCACGGAGCTTTTCCGCCCCCGAACCGTTTTCCGACGCCGCAAGCAAGAACTTATCTGCAACCCTTTCCAACTGACGAAGCTTTTGGCTTCTTCTGGTAAACTCAGCCTCCAAAGCGGAATACGCTCTTACGAGGGCGTCCACGTCCTTAAACTTTCCAAGCGCCGTCGAGCCTTCTTCAGCACGCCCTTTTTCCGCGTCTGTACTCTCTATTACTTTTTGCTCCGCCTTGTTCGTTTCTTCGTAAACGTTATCCTTTTCTTTCATACTCTCTCCTTTTTATTTTGTCATTTCCATTTTGTGCGCTTCAATATGTTCTAAGAAACGCTTTTTCCATTCCTCTTTTCTTCCCGACTTCTTAAATTCAGACGAAAGCAAAAATCTGGTATGCTCGGAAATATGCAATTCGTGTTCGTCGTAACAATCCACCGCCACGTTTTGCTGTTTCATTTCCTGATTTTCCTCGCTCGCCTTCACGATATGCAGCGCGGAAATATCCCTCGCGTTCTCGTAACTCCCGAACCCAAACGCCTCTAAAATCCGATTCTTGTTTTCCTTACTGATTCTCCCTTCCTCATCGGAAAGCAGTCCCGCCTCGTACAGTCTTAAAAGGGTATTCCTCTTTTCTTCGGGCGTGGTTGCCTCCTGCGGTTCAAAGCGCACGTCGTTGACCGAAAGACTCGCCGCATTAAAATAGCAAAGCTGACTCTTTTTATTTTCACCCGTCATCGTCATCAAGCGCGCGTTACCCGCAAACTGTTTATAAAGCCGCAAAATCTGTCTACCGACTTCCTTGATTGCGCTTTCCATGCTCTGCAATGTCGTTGCCATTCTTGTTTCATCCTGCGCAAGTAAGAGCTGCAGCCCTGTCGCGCTCGTAACCTTCGCCGGCGTGGAATCCTTGGAAAGATTGCTTACGCCGCCAATTAGGCTAAATTCCTTTTCGAGCCATTCTTCCTCGAATCGAAACTCGTCGGGCATCTTCCCGCAATCGAGCATTTCAGGCGCTTTTCCTCCTTGACGGTAAACGAGAATTTTCCCGGGCAATAACCCTTCCTCGCTCAATTCGTCCGTATCGACCGAGCCGTCCTCCACCGTCAAAACCCCCATAGAAAGGCGATTCAAAAACTCATGTTTGCGGTTACGCACCGCATTATAAGCGCGCTGTACGGGAATCAAGCGGTCGACCACGCTGGTTGCAAAAAACGCACCGGGCATACGCATCGAATCCTGTTTCACAAACGGGAAAGTCCTTTCTCCGCGCTCGCCGTTTTCAAAGGGCAAAGCTCCCTCGTATAAGAGCCTATCCCCCGCCACGATTTCCAACTTCCCCTCGGGCAAATCGGCATTCGGTCGGGTGTAACGCTCGATTAAAATTGCTCCGTTTTTTATCGCGGTAGAATCCGCGCCCAGCTTTTGCATAGGCAATTTTGCCGAAGTAGGCTCGCTGTACGCGTAAATCCCCGAAATATCCTGCCCGTCGATTGCCACGCCGAATCTTTCGCGGATATACTCCACAGGCACAGGCTGAGCGTGAATCAAACTTTGCACGCCCTCGAAATTTTCCACGTCCAAACGATCGGGGAAAATCTCAAACGGCGACACCGCACACACGTCCACTTCGCCCTCATATAGGGGGATATTTTCTCCGTCAACGGCTACCTGCCTGCCCCCTTTTTCATTCCAAAGCACTTTATAAAAAGCGCTGCCGCACACTTCCGACCAAACGAGCGCGCGGGAAATGGTATCAGGAAGCGCAATCCTTTCACGCACGTATTGCAATACGCCCGTAGCCAATTTCGCCGCTTTGATATCCCCGTCCTCATCTGAGAAAGCGCGCACTCGCAAATCGGGCTTTAACTTTTCCAGCTTCGCCAAACGGGATTCCACCGTCGGCGCGATATGATTAAACGCCCTGCGCGATTGCCAATAAAATCGCTTGTCCTCCTCTTGCAAATTCCCATACGGGGAAACGTCGCAGTACTGATTTCCGCTAAAAAAATTCAAATTGAGCAGCCAACCGTTCTCCACGCTTCTTCTTTTTTCTCTACGCGCAAGAAAATCCTGCGTCACTTCCTCCGCGATCCGTTTTTCGCGCTCAAGTCTTTGTCTTTCTGCTTCCGCCTTTCTTGCGTCCGCATTTTTACTAACCATTCTCTTTCTCACCGTCCTTTGCCGTTTTTACCGTCTTTTTAACTGTCTTTTCCACCGTCTTTTTTGCCGCGACTGTCCGCTTATTTTTTGTTTTTGTCGCGACCCTGCCCCCTGCTTTTTTAGTTTTTTCCGTTTTGTTGTGGTCGGTTTTTGCCATCGAAACTTTCTCGTTCAACTGCGCGAGCAACCTGGCTTTTTCCGTTTCCAACTGTTCGTCCGTCCACCCCGCATACACTTCGCCGTTTTCCCCCGACAGGAGCATTTGCACCGCTTTAAGATCGGGCGGCACGTCCTTTTTCGTCTTTTTTCGTTTGACGAGTTTCAAAGCCCCGTCCGTTTCCGCGTATTCTTCCGTCACCTCGGCAAGCTTGTAGCCGAGCGCGACTTTCAATAACGCCTCTCCGATTTTTTCTTCTTTCTTTTCCATATCTCTCCCTTTCCATCATTCTCCTCTCGCCCATTCTCGCCCTAAAACTGATTCCCACGTGCGTTTTGTTTCAACTTTCGTATTCTTCTCTCTTTATCCCGCTGTATCACAGTTTTTTCGAGCGCAGGCGGAAGTTTTTTCGGTCTTGTCATCAAATAGTACCGCATCTCGTCCAAACTATGATCGTCCGTCTTTTTCGGCGCGTCGCCGTTTCCCCAAAAATACCCCTTAATTTCCCCGATCAAACGGGTACACGAGCTAAATATATAAATATTCGGCTGACCGTTATCCCTACGCAAATAACTTTTGACTCTCGCAATCCCCGCAAACAAATCCTTTTCCACGTTCGGATTGACCAAAATCCCCCGCTCGTAAAAAAGCTCCACCACACTCTTAACTCCGCCAAGAGTTCGTTGCTTGGCTGCGCTGTCGATGAGCGCGCTAATCCTTCCCTGTGCGTCGGTATGCCAACCGATTTTTCGGCTGATATTCTTCAACGCCTCCGCGTGATAATCAATATCCCTTCCCGCTTCGTAATGTTCCGCGACGACGTACACGTTCTCATCAAAATCCACGGCATACCAATGCGCCGAAAGAGGGTTATTCAACCCTGGGTCTATCGAAATGGTATCCTGCCACTCTTTGGGGACAGGGAACGGATCGATCACGTGCACGTGCTCGTCAAACTCGGGATACACCAAACCCGCCGCCGCGCTCGCAAACTTCCCGTAACGACGGGATTGCAGCGTCAACTCGTCCATGGTAGCCTCTAACGCGCGAATTTCCTCTTTATCAAGGTAAGGATTGTCGCTCCATTCCATAAACTCGTACCAGATTTCAGGGTCGCCGCGCCGATTAAGATAAATCTCGTTATAAACGAAAGTCAACCCCTTTAACGGCGTCATAGTTCCAAACACGTCGCCGCGCCGATCGATGACGCGCATGCGGCACTCGTCGTAAACGTCCTTTGGCGGTTCTTCATCGAACCAGACGAAATCGAGCGACGCGCCTTGAAACTTTTCTCTGCCCTGATCGCAGCTTTTAAATCCTATCACCGAACTACCGCCCAAAACGTTCTTCACACGGATAAAATCGATAATCCCGTGCTCAGGCGAATCTTTTCTTCCGCTGAGCATCACCACGTCCTCGATCCAGTCCTTTCGTAGATACCGCAAAATTTTCCTTTGCGCAACGTCGCGCTGCACTTGCAAGGAAAGCGACACCACCCACCCGCAAACGTCCTTTCGATTTTCCCGATAGGGGTGAATCCCCCGCGCCATATAGACGCACTCTACCGCGCCGCACTCCGTTTTTCCCGAGCGGTTCCCGCCAAAGACCCAACGGTTTCTTTTTTTCGACTTATGGAACATAAGCTGTTTTTCGTGCTTGATTTCCCCCGTATTATACAGCGCAAGAAAATCCTGTTTCTTTCTTCGCGACTGTTCCTCCTCAATTTTGCGTAGCTTTTCTACAATTTCTCTCATATTCTCCACCAACCCGCCAAAATTCCTCCCGACTTATCGCGTATAATAATTCGGCACAAAATAAATTTTAACACCACGTCATACGTGAATGAAAATATTATGAAAAAACGATTTTTCCTACTCGCGCCCATTTTGGCGTTACTATTCCTATTTTTGAGTTTTCCCGTCCGCACGGCTAGCGCGTCGGCATATTCTTCACGCCCGCAATCGGGGGATTACGCCTGCATTCTCACCGACGCCGCTTTTTTCTACTCCTCCGCGGACGAAAAGCGGGGACTTTTCCTCCTCCCTCGCACCTACTATGTCCGCCTTCTCGACTACGGCGAAGAGTACTGCCGAATCGAATATTTACAGGACAGCGACAAAGCCAAGCGTCTCGTCGGCTACGCCAAAACGCAGGATTTAACGTTTGTCGATTACCAACCCTTACGCCCCTATCTTTATTACGTATTCGAAGTAAAATACCGCATTGAAGATTCCGAATACACCTCCTCGGATTTTCTAACGGAAATCGTATTATCCTGCGTATACTATGGAGATTATAAAATCGGCTCGGAAACCTACTGCTACGTCCTTCGAAACGGCGAGTTTGGATACGTACCGAAGCCCAACCGTCTTTACTACGAAGAAAACACGGAATACGCCGACCGATTAGCCAGCCAAATACCCGACGCCGAAAACTCGGCAGGCGCGGAAAACACAGACAAGAAAAATAAATCGAGCCCCGCGCAAATCGCGATACTCGTCACCGTTTGTCTGCTCGTACCCATTCTTGCGGGGTTACTTATCAAACCGCCGAAACGCCCGCCCTACGATATAGAAGAATAGCCAAGCCGAACAATTTATCTTCAGTTCCAAAATCTCCGTTCGCACGCGGAGATTTTTTGGTCTTTGCCCTGCTCCACGAACGCATGGATTTTTCGAAAAATTTCCAAATCCTTGAACTCGCGAAGATAGACTTCCTTTGTAACGCCCGCGACGGTCAAAAGCTCGCCCATTTTTTTAGAAAGGCGGGCTTGGCGACGGAAATATGTACGCTCGTTCCATTTACATAACGCAAAATCACGCATTTTATCGGTATGACCGAAATAACGAATGGATAGAAGAGTGCGTTCCTCGTCGGACAGCTTGTCCAAAATCCCTTTCACGGTTTGTTTAAGCCACGAAAGATTTTGCTGATGAATCAGTTCTTCCGCCAAATACTCCGCAAGCTCCAACGCAGTACCTTTACCGCGGTAGGAGAGCACAGCTTTGTTTCGAATATGTTCCTCGTAATCCTTTTCCACCGTTTTCAAAAGCGGATACACGAAAAGGATTGTTTTTGCGTAATTTTCCAAATTTCCATCACCTCCTAAAAGCCGCTTTCATCTCCCGACTACTCGCCGCTGTAAATTTTATAACGTAATTATTTATTTTTGCCGACCAAACGCACCTGCCAACGCGCTGCCCAACCAATTTTGAAGCCGTCGCGTGCAAGTACAACCTAGCTTTTACAAACCACCCTCTCACACCATCGCACGTTTCATGGAAAACGCCTATACAGTAGTAAGACTGTGCTCAACTTTCAGTTGCTCAACTTCACAGCCGATTCGCTCGGTCGACGGGGCTATTATTACATTGATTTCCAAATTTTTCAAGTGGTCACTGCCATTTTTTTGATGAAAAATCCGAACATTTGTTCGTGTTTTAATCGTTTGCACAAATTAAATATGACATATATACGCCTATTTTTATTTAAAAAAAGGGGAAATGCGCCAATTTCTCCAAAAAAAGCAACAAAAAACCCGAACAGCTCAAAAGAAATCCGAACGCGGCGCGTAAGCCCCTTGTTTTCATTTTTTCCTTTAGGAAACTTTCCTGCAAACTATTGCATTTCCCGTAAAAAGATGATATAATAGTTTGCGTATGGGTAAAATTTCGCGTAAAACTTTATGCGCTTTGGCGCTCACCGCTCTGTGTGCAATGGGAGCGGGGGTTTTGCTTGCGGAAAATCCGCGTGAAGCAAAGGTGTCAGCCGCCGCCCAAACGGCAGAGCAAACGACGCTTGTTGCGCCGAATAGCTACGAGCAGTATTTGGAGCTTACCCATAACGCAAGCGTAAAGGTTTCCGACGTCGCCGTCACGGAAAATTTCACGGCAGTCGCGAACGATAAAACGATTTTCGTTTACAACCGCAAGCAGGGCGTTTACACGCAGTATTCCCACCCTGAAAAGGTGACGAAGCTACAATTTTCGGAGGAAGAAACGCTGTATTTTCTCGATTCGGCGATGCAGCTTTATTCGCTCGAACCCAAGAGCTTAACGGCAACGCGCTTGGATTTTTCTTGCAATACTTTCTATATTGCAGGTCAAAAACTCTTTTTCACGGCGATTTCGGGAGATATTGCAAAAATTTCGGTCACCGATTTGCTCAATCCCGACGTTTATGCGCCGCCGATTCAAGACCACCTGCTTTCCAAGCCCGCCATCACCTACTGGGAAAACGAGCTTTACTATACGGACGCAGGCAAATACCTTTATAAAATCGACCCTACCGACCCCGCCAACACAAACACCTTTCTTGCGGCGTTCCCGTCGGAAATTGTTTCCATGGCGATCAGCGAAAACGTACTCACGTGCGCCGATCTTGCGGGCGGTTTTTATTCCTACAATTTAGCGGACTTCTTCGGCAACGAGGACGCGGGCAAAGCCACACCGATTTTCACCGAGCAAAACGGTTATTCCTCGCTCACGCTTTGGGAAGACTTTGTCTACGTCGTACAAGAAGACTCCGTTCGTCAATACTCCTTGCAAGCGCATGCCTTCACCGACTATGAAATCGGCAGTACTTCCCCTTCCGCGCACCGCTTAAACGGAGCGACGGAAACGGTTCTTGCAGGGGACAAGCTTCTCATTGCCGACGCAGGCAACCGCCGTATTTCCGTGTACAACACGGCAACGGAAACCTTTGAAACCCCCATTTCTTCGTTTCTTACCCCCCTCTATCTCGCCTCCAACGGCGAAACGGCGGTCGTGGCAAACGGCGAAACGGCGATCGTATATAGTTTAGCAACGGAAAATTATGGCGCGGAGCTTACGGTTTTGGACGATTTCAGCGGTACGCTTATGGGCGCGGCTTGCGTTTTTGACACCTATTATTTCATTACCGAAGGCAACTATTGCTACGCCGCGTCAAAGAAAACCGCTTGGACGGTGCAAGAAACGAAAAAGAGCACGGCGCGCTATGCCAAGCTTCTCACCTCGGACGCTTACGGAAATTTATACGTAGGCAGCGGCACGAGTATTTTCCGCTACACGGAAGAAGAATTCCTTTCGCCCATGGCAGAGGGCGAGCGCGTGACGGACGAGCTCCCCGGATACACGAAGAAAATTTCCGTAGACTATAACGGCAGCGTGTACGCATTGAACGGTAATTCGATTGTAAAAATCGGCGGCGAAAGCTACGATTTTTCTGCCCCGCTCGTTTATACGGAAAACGCAAATTTAGTCTCTTTCACTTTTGGCGTGGAAGAAAACGCGACCTATCTGCTTTATGCGGAAAACTATTTAGCCAAGACGACCGCGCTCGAGCTTCCCACGGTCAAAACGATTCCCGTAGGCACTGCGGCCGAGGAAATTTTCAGCCGTCAAAGCGCGAACGTCGAGCTTATCCGCAGCCAACCGAACGCATTAGCGGTAGAATTTGACATTTTCTCGCTGCAAAGCGCGGACTATTTCCCTTACGCGGGCTATTCCCGTTGGGAAACGCCCGTAACGGCGCTTAAATTAGGCGAAACAGAGCAATATAACGTCGTGGCGGTTTATGATAATACCGCACGGAAATACACCACCCATTTGCTCGTAAAATCCGATTGCGATTTACTTCCCGCGGAAGAATACCGCACGGACTATCCCGAAGCAAAGACGGGCTGGGTTTCCAGCGGCGTGACCCTTTATAAATTCCCCTACCTTACTCAGCTTTTGACGGTGACGGATATTCCCCGCGGCGCACAGGTAAGCGTTTTGGGTGAAATCGAACAGCTTGATTATCCCTATTATTTTGTGCGCTACGTAGACGAAAAGGGCGTAGAACATTGCGGGTACGTACCGCAGGCGCATATAGCAAATTTTGACGGCAGACCGCCGCAATCCACACAATCCACGCTCGGGGATACGAAGTCGGACAAAGACGATATTTGGCGGTTTACGTATCTTCTTCTCGGTTGCGGCGCGATTTGTATTCTCGTGGATTATTTGATTATTCGCAAAAAACCGAAAGACTAACGGCGCAGTGTTACGCATAGCCCGTCAACACATTTTTTAGAGTATTGAAAAAGGAGGTAGAGATTTATGGAAAAAGAAATCTTGGAATTTTTGACCGCGCAAGATTACGAAAACGCGGCAGCCCTTGCAAACAAATATACGCCCGAAGACCTCGCCGCCTTTTTAAACAGCTTGGAAAACGAGGCACTCATTCCTTTTTGCCGCGAGCTTGACAGCGAGCTTTTAGCAGACACCCTTTTGCTTTTAGATAGCGACCTGCAGGAAAGCATTATCGGCGGTCTTCGTGACGACGAACTTGAAAAGGTCATGGACGAAATGTCCGTTGACGACACCGTTGACATCATTGAGGACATGCCCCAAGAAATCGTGCGCCGTATCGCGGAAACGGACGAAATTTTGATGCTTTTATCCGACCGCAATTACGCGGTCTTAAAGCCTTTGCTTTCGTCCATGAACGCGACCGACCTTGCCGAAGTCTTTGAAGAAACGGAAACGGATTCTCAGCTTTTGGTGCTTTTCCGTATCCTACCCAAAGACCTTGCCGCGGAAACATTCGTCGAGATGGACAGCGACGTCAAGGAACGCCTTATCCATAAACTGAGCGATAGAGAATTTAAAGCGGTCTTGGACGAGCTTTTCTTAGACGATACGGTCGACTTAATCGAAGAAATGCCCGCAAACGTTGTGCGCCGTGTGTTAGCGCAAAGCGACAGCGAAACCCGCGCTTCCATCAACGAGATTTTGAAATATCCCAAGGACAGCGCAGGCAGCATTATGACGATTGAATACGTTTCCCTGCGCCCGACGATGACGGTAGACGAAGCGTTCGAGCGGATTCGCCGTACGGCAATCGACAAGGAAACGATTTACACCTGCTACGTTGTAGATGAAACGAATAAAATTTTAGGGCTTGTCACGGCGAAAACGTTGATGCTCTCGCCCAAAAACGCACTCATTTCCGACGTTATGGAAGAAAACGTTATCTATGCCTACACGATAGACGATAAGGAAGAAGTGGCGCGTACCATTTCCGATTACGGTTTCTTAGCGCTCCCGATTGTGGATAGAGAAATGCGGCTCGTGGGTATCGTTACCGTCGACGACGCAATGGACGTCATTGAAGAAGAAAACACTGAAGATATTGCGAAGATGGCAGCTATGGCGCCGACGGACAAACCCTATTTAAAAACGGGGGCGTTCAGTCTTTGGAAAAACCGCGTACTTTGGCTGATTATCCTTATGCTCGGCTCTACGTTCACGGCAATTATTTTAAACAACTACGAAGCGCAGCTTTCCACTTGCTTGGTCGCTTGCGTACCTATGATTATGGGTACGGGTGGTAACTCAGGTTCGCAAGCGTCCGTTACGGTCATTCGCGCTCTTTCGCTCGGCGAAATCGAGACGAAAGACGTGGGCAAAGTCGTGCTAAAGGAATTCCTCGTTTCCCTCTTGCTCGGCGTAACCCTCGCCGTCGTCTGTTTCGCAAAACTCATTCTTATCGACAAAATGATGCTTGGCGTGACTGACTACACAAACAAAGTTTGCTTGGTCGTTTCCCTTGCTCTTTTCTGCACGGTCATCGTAGCAAAGCTCGTTGGTGCGATTTTGCCTATCTTGGCAAAGATTTGTCGGCTTGACCCTGCGGTCGTTGCAAACCCGTTCATTACGACGATTGTAGACGCCGTTTCGGTCATTTTATTCTGCTATTTATCCATCGGCATTTTAGCGTAATGGAATTCAATCAAAAAAAGGCTTCGGCGCGTTGCGCCGAAGCCTTTTAATTATATTCTTCTTACAAAACCGATTCGTATCTATCCCCACTCTCGGGTAATATTGTCACAATATTTTTTCCTGCGTTTTCGGGGCAATTTGCGACTTTTAACGCCGCGGCAACCGCCGCGCCCGAGGAAATTCCCACCGATAAGTTTTCCTCTCTTTTTATACGGCGTGCCGTTTCAAACGCTTCTTCGTCCGTCACCGTCACAACCTCGTCGTATACGCTTCTATCCAGCACCTTCGGCACGAAATTCGCGCCGATGCCTTGAATACCGTGCGCCCCTGCATAGCCTTTTGAGAGCAAAGGCGAAGCACTCGGCTCGACCGCAATCACACGAATATTTCCATTCTTCTCTTTTAAATATTTCCCCACGCCCGTGAGCGTACCGCCCGTACCGACGCACGAAACAAAAATATCGATTTTCCCCTGCGTTTGCTTCCAAATTTCAGGACCAGTCGTTTCATAATGCGCCGCCCAACAAACGGGATTATTAAACTGATCGGCAAGGATTGCATTCGGGGTATTTTTCAAAAGCTCAAGCGCCTTTTCCACCGCGCCCGACATACCTTTCTTTCCGTCGGTAAGCAGCACTTCGCCCCCCTGCGCCTTAATCATTTCTTGGCGTTCTACACTCATCGTATCGGGCATAACGATTTTCGCTTGATAGCCGCGCAAACGGCAGCAAAGCGCAAGCCCTATCCCCGTGTTTCCCGAGGTCGCTTCAATCACCGCGCCTCCCTTTTTTAAAGCGCCTTTTTTTTCGGCGTCGTCCAAAATCGCTTGCGCCACTCTGTCCTTGATAGAACCGCCAAGGTTCTCCCCCTCCACCTTCGCAAAAAGGTGAAACGTAGGGATATTTTTATTCCCGTCCTTTGCGATTTTTTTTAATTCTATAAGCGGCGTATTGCCTATACTTTTTTCCATATCACTCTCCGCAAAACCGCAAAATTTCTTTCGGTTCGTCAATCAAAATCCTCGCGCCGTTTTCCACTAAAAATTCCCTGTCTTTAAAGCCCCACGTCACCGAAATACAGTCCACGCCAGCGTTTCTCGCCGTTTGAATATCCACCTCCGAATCCCCAACGTACACCGTAGTTTCTTTTGTCGCTTGTAATTCGTCAAGCACCGCAAACAGCGAATCGGGCGCAGGCTTTTTACGAATTCCGCCCGCTTCGTTTTCCCCAACCGCCGACTGCAAATAGCCTTGGAAATATTCTTCCGCCAAAAGCTTAACGGCAAAATCGGGTTTATTAGAAAGCACGGCAGTCTTTACACCCCGCTTTTTCAGTTCTCGCAATACTTCCGCCACGCCGACGTAAGGTTTCGTCCTATCCTTACAATGCGCCGAATAATACGTCTTAAACGCCGCGAGCAATTTCTCGAAAAGTTCTTGCGACGCCGCTCCCGCCGCGCGTTCTATCAGCTTCGCTACGCCGTTGCCTACAAACGAACGTACTTCTTCTCGCGTGCGGGGCATTAAGCCGTATTCATGGAGCGCTACGTTCACCGCCGCGTGCAAATCGTCGAGCGTATCGAGCAGCGTACCGTCTAAATCAAAAATAACCGTTTCGTACATGGTAGCTTCATTTTCCTTTTTACTCTTATAAAACGCCGCGAATCGCTTCGACTGCGGCAGCGCGATTCTCCGTCTTAGTTTTTTCGTAAATAGACGAAACGTAGTTTCTAGTCGTCCCCTCCGAAAGTTTCAATGCCGCGGAAATTTGACGGTTGGTAAACCCCTCGTACATCATAAGCGCGATTTCCACTTCGCGGTCGGAAAGCCCGAAAGTGCGCGTGAGTTTGATTTCTCTATCCGCCGCAACGTGCCTTGCCGCGTCCGCGATTCTACGCGCGATCTTCGCGGGCAAAATCGTATCCCCTGCGTGCGCGTTTTTCACCGCGTCAATGAGCATGTTACCGCTTAAGTCTTTCAGTAAGTAACCGCTTGCGCCGTTATTGATGGCGTTGAGAATATAATCGCTATCGTCAAAGGTCGTCAAAATGACCACCTTGACGTCAGGATATTCCGCTTTGATGCGCTGGGTCGCGACCACGCCGTTCATATTCGGCATACGGATATCGAGCAACACCACGTCGGGGGTGTTTTCCGCGATTTTTTCGAGCGCGTCGAACCCGTCCGCCGCCGTGCCGATAACCGAAAGCTCAGAGTCAGTCGAAAGCACGTTACCGATTTCTTCCGCAAGCTCTTTTTGGTCGTCTACAACGAGTACTTTAATTTTTTCCATACGATTACTCCTTTATTTCCTGCGGCAGGGTGAGGCGCAATTCAAAGCCTTCTCCGTCCTCGCTGATAAACTCAACTTGGCCGCCGAGCGATTTGGCGCGCTCCTGCAAGCTCGAAAGTCCAAAGCCGAGCGCAAAGTCTTCCTTTTCCACACCCTTGCCGTTGTCGGAGAGCAAGAACTGCAATTTCCCGTCTTCTTCTTTAAACTCAAACCAAAACGCCGTCGCACCGCCGTGGCGTAAACCGTTCGAGATTCCTTCCTTGAGAGTGTTGCACAAAAAACGGTGTTTCGTCTCGGACACGGTGGCTTCGTCAATGGAGGAACGAATGATAATCCCCGTACCGTCCGTCGATTCGTGAATGATGGAAAGGAGCGCGTCTTTTAAAGTCAAGTCCCCCATTCTACCCGAGAGCAGATGTACGCTGTCACGCAGTTCTTCTAAGGCGTGTTTTGCCTGCAAATTCGCTGCGATAAGCTTGTTTTTCGCTTCCTCGGGGTTGCTATCGAGTATCCGCTTCGCCGCTTCCGTTTGCATAATAACGGTGGTGATAGAATGCCCCGCTGTATCGTGAATGTCCTTGGCGATACGTTGGCGTTCTTCCAAGGCGGATACCTCCGCTACGACCGCGTAGGCTTTTTCGAGCTCCTTTTTACTTTCGTCAAGCTCGGTCAAAGCGCGGTCAAGCCGCAAAAACTGGCGGTAGAACGCAAGTGCGATTTGCACGAGCAGGAAATGGATACTCAGCGTTACAATCGCGCCGAGCGATTCTTGTAAAATAACGATAAGCTCGACTTGGTGACCGAGCCGCACCGCCGCTCGCGCCCCGTAAATCACTGCGTACAAGGGCACGGAAAGACAAAAAAGCCAAATAGAAAACTTGGCTTTGTCGGACGCCAAATAAAAACCCGTTAAAATCAAGACGTAGATAATCAGCGCGTAGTTACCGCTCGCAAAAAATACGAACCCACAGGCAAGCAAAGCGTCGAGCACGTAGAATACCGTCTTTTTCCTTTGCTCGTGAATTGCGAAAAGCTTGAGGGCAACGGAAATGGACAAGATTACGCCCAACCCGGTGAATAAGGTTAAGCCCCACCATTTTCCTTCGCGCAAAGCGACGTCTAGCTGTTGCAAGACAATCAGCGCTTCTACAAAAAGCAGGGTCGTAAAAATAATCCATTTTCCGAAGAAGATAAACTGCGCTTCGTTGCGGAAATCATACTTCCCAAACAACCGCACGAAATAGGCGCGAAAGCCCTTTTCGTCCGATTTTTTATTTGTTCCGTTCTCGTGCGCGGGCGGGGATTGTTTTGTCTTTCGACTCATACCTGTCCCCCTTGTTTGTCATTTTTTATAAGGGAATCCACGGAATAATTCTCGCTGAATTCTTTCATTCTACCGCTTATATAATAGCTATAAACGCCACTCGGTGCGACAACCAAATGGTCGCATAAAAGCACGTTATGACAACTACACAGCATTTGGCATTTGCGCGTTGTCAAATCGTCCGTTTCCGACGGCTGCGCGCGGCCTATCGGATGATTATGCACGAGCACAATCCCCACCGTATCCTTGTCTAAAAAGGCGTGAGAAATTTGTTCGGGCAATAAGCTAACGTTAAAGGCGGTTTCGCCGTCAATCCGCCTGCAACGAACGACTTCCCCTTTTTTATTCAGGGAATACACCTCCGCAATTTCTTCCTTTTCTTGGGAGAGTTTGCCGTAAATATACGGAATAAACCGCGCGCTTTCAAACGCGCCTTCGTAATCGGAATAGGGCAACGTGTGTACCTTTTCGCAAAGCTTGCCTATCAAAGACAAAAACGCGGCGGTTTGCAAGCCGACTCCTTCCACCCTACAAAGTTCTTCCACTGACGCGCTGAAAATCGCGCGAACCGTGCCAAATTCTTTTAATAATTTATGCGCAATCCCGTTCGTGTTTTTTCTCGGAATGGCGTAAAAAAGCAGCATTTCCAGTTCTTCGTGGGTAAAAAGCATGCCGCTGTCCAGCCTCTCCATCAGGCGTTTTCTATGTCCGTCGTGCAACCCCATAGACGTAGTTCCCCTTTTTCATTCATAATAATTCGAATTTATTGTAGCATACTTTTCTATAAATGTCAAAGCAAGGCTTTGAAAAAAAATATTTTTTTACGTTGTGCCCTATTATTTTGTTTACCAAAACGAAAAAATCGTGTATAATAAATAACGTAACCCCTCGCGATTTGGGGCTGCGGAAATTGATAAGGAACGTGGTAAATATGGAAAAATATTTCAACGATATCGTAAGCTCGACTGTGGAAATCCTGAAATTTGATTCTTCTCTTAAAGAAGCGGAAGAAAACTGTCCTTTCGGGAAAGAAACGGCGGACTGTTTGCAGTATTTTCTTAATCTTGCGGACAGTATGGGTTTTGAAACGCGCAACTACGACAATTACGTTGGCGAAGTGATATTCGGTAAAGGCAAGGACTTCGCGATACTCGCGCACTTGGACGTCGTACCCGCTGGCAGCGGGTGGAAATATCCCCCTTTTGGCGGCGTAATCAACGACGACCTCTCCGACGGCGGCGTTGCAGGCACGAAGATTTGGGGGCGCGGCGCGATGGACGATAAAACTCCCGCTATCGTTTGTTTATACGCGTTAAAGGCGCTTAAGGACGAGGGCTTTACTCCCGCAAGAAGAATAAAACTCATTGTCGGCTGCAACGAAGAAGCGGGTTGGAAATGTATCGAACATTACAATAAAGTAGCAGTAATGCCCGAAGAAGGTTTTACGCCCGACGCGGATTTTCCCGTGATTTACGCGGAAAAGGGAATCTTGCACCTTGCGCTTCATTTTTCGATAAACGACGCACCCATGTCCGCGTTGAACGCAGGCGAACGGGTGAATATGGTATGCGATAGCGCGAGCGCGGTGCTGTATAGAAAGCCTGCGGCAAAGCTTGTCGATTATCAAACTCCGGTCGTTGGCGCAAGTCTTTCCTATGATAATACGACGAATATTTTGTCCGCTTACGGAAAATCGGCGCACGGCTCTACACCCGAAAAAGGCATAAATGCGCTCGAAGCGTTGCTTGCGTTCTTGGCGGAAACGAACGAGGATTGTAAAAAGGCATACGACGTGCTTTTCGCCGACTCACTCGGTTTGAAAACTATGCAGGACGAAACGGGCTATTTGACGATGTCCCCCGACCTTGCAAAATATGAGAACAATGCGCTGACGGTGACGGCGGATATCCGTTTCCCCGCGACCCATAAAAAAGAAGAAATTCTTGAGCTTTTGGAAAAGAACGGTATCGCGTACGAAGTGGTGAACTACCAAGCTCCCCTTTACAACAATCCTAAAGGCGAACTGATTCAAACGTTGATGGGCGTTTACAACGAAGCGACGGGCAAAAATGCCGCGCCTATCGCGATCGGTGGCGGTACGTATGCGCGCGCTTTGAAATGCGGCGTAGCGTTCGGTCCTGAAATGAAAGACGAAGAAGCAACCATTCACCAAGCGAACGAATACGTGACGTTCGATCGAATCCGTTTGATGAGCGAGATTTATTATAAGGCGATCAAAGCGGTGTCCACGTCGAAGGAAGAAAGTAAAATCCTTTGCGCTTACCCCAAGGGGGAAGGCTATACAAAGATTGCCCAAATCCATCTTACAAGCGAAGACGTACCCAAAAAAGAAGGAACAAAGCTCTTGACCTTGAAGCTTAAAATGGAAAAAATCTAAAAGATTGCAATCAAAAACGCCGAAACGTTCCGCTTCGGCGTTTTTTATTTATCTTCTCGTGAGCGAGGGCAAGCCGCGCAAAACCATTTCCCCGATTTCTTCGGAAAATTCCGAAAGGGATTTCTTACGGTCGGAATTGAACCACGCACGATAGGAATAGAAAATCCCCGCCGTTAAAAATTCTGCGGCAAACTCGTACTGCGAGCGGTCAAGCTCGGCGTTCTTCAAAATGGTATTCCAAATTTTTTCCCGTAAGAAATTGATGATTTTTACGACTAAACGGGAGTTGGAATCTACTTTCATCAAATGATTGCAAAAAACAATGTTCTCACTTAAAACTTGGTTAAGCGCTTCAAAAAATTGCAAAGGTTCTTTTAAAACTTCATCCACTTGCGCCATCGCGCCCTCAATTCTTATTACCACTTCGTTTTCTAAATAATCGAGAATGTCGTAGACTCCCTCGTAATAATTATAAACCGTCTTTCTATCGACGTTTGCCTTTTCCGCTATTTCCTTGACCGTGATCTTCTCTATCGGCTTTTCTACCAGCAACGAAACGAACGCTTGATGAATCGCCGTTCTCGTTTTTTGGATTCTTCTATCCACTTTTCTTACCTTTTCTTCCATATTTCAGCTCTCCACATTTGTAGAAGTTTTCCACATGTTGGGATTATACCACATAAGCGAAAATCATGCAAGTAAAAAAAAGCGAAAAAAAGAGAAATTTTTGTGAAAATTGATATGCGGCTCGCGTATCACACGCGAGCCGCATACCTTAGTGAGAGAATATGAAAAAAGTTTAGTATAGTCGTTTTTTACACTTCTTCGTAAATTCTCTTGATCCTTTCGTAACGTAAAACCTTTCCCGATTTTTAACGCTACCCCCCTATCCCTTTCGGGGTCTTTGGTAAATTTAATTTTATTCCTATTTCGTGAAAACTGTATGAAAAATATGTGATAAACTTGTGAAAATGATTAATAAGTGAAGAGAAATTGTGTTTTGGGGCGCATTTTTGTTCTTTTAGGAGAATTTAAGACGGATATTAAGACAAGGCAGCGTTAAAAAACGTGAATATTCCGTCCGCGACGCGTAAGCCGTCGGCGGCAGACGAAGTGATTCCGCCTGCGTACCCTGCACCCTCGCCGCAAGGGAATATGCCTTTAATGCCTACCGATTGCAAACTTTCGTCCCGCTCGATTCTAACGGGAGAGCTAGTACGGCTTTCCACGCCCGTCAAAAGAGCGTCCGCACACGCAAAACCGTGCAAACGTCTATCCATATCTAAAAGTGCGCTCTTTAAAGAATTCGTAATTGCCCCGCCGAGCACTTCGCGCAAATCGGCAAACGCCGTACCCGCCGCATACGTGGGCTTGACTTCACCAAAACCTACGCTGACTTTGTCTTGCAAAAAATCCCCGACAAGCTGCACGGGCGCGGAATAGTTTTTGCCACCTGCTTGAAACGCCGCGCGTTCCAATTTACGTTGGAATGCGATCCCCGCTAAGGGGTGGTCGCTGCCGAAATCTTGCGCGCTTACTTGCGCGATCAAGGCACTGTTTGCATTGACATTGTCGCGCGCATAGTTGCTCATACCGTTGGTGACTACGCCGCCAAGCTCGCTTGACGAGGGCATAACGTAGCCGCCCGGACACATACAAAAGGTGAATACCGCACGTTCGGACGCATGGGATACCAACTTATAATCGGCGGCAGGGAGCTTCGTATAGTCCTTGTCGTACTGTGCAAATCCAATTTTCGATTGCAAGTGCTCGATACGTACGCCTACGGCAAAGTCCTTTTGCCGCATCGGTACGCCGCGCGAAAGAAGCATTTCAAAAGTATCTCTTGCGCTGTGCCCAATGGCAAGAACCACCGCCGAAACGGGGATTTCTTCCGTTTTTGTGGCTACCGTGTCCGTACTGAACGTTTTTAAAACCGCTTTTTCGATTTTTCCGTTTTGGATTTTTACGTCCTCTAAACGGGTGTAGAAACGTACTTCCGCGCCCTGCGAAAGCAAGTATTCGCGCATATTTTTTACAACTTTTTTGAGGTTGTCGCTTCCGATATGCGGTTTGGAAAGCCACAATATTTCTTCGGGCGCGCCGAAACGGACGAATGTTTTCAACACTTCGCGATTGAGCGCGCCGTGCGTTTGGGTGTTCAATTTACCGTCCGAAAACGTGCCTGCGCCCCCTTCTCCAAATTGTACGTTGGAATTTACGTCCAAGTTTTTCGTTTTAAAAAAGGTTTGAATGGCTTTTTCCCGATCTTCAACGGGCGCGCCACGTTCAATCAAGACAGGCTTGATACCGTGCGCGAGTAAGCGCAATGCGCAAAAAAGCCCTGCCGGTCCGCTCCCTACCACCAAAACGGGCATTTGAGGTTGCTTATAGGACGGGAGGATTTCTATTTTTTCTTCTACCGGCGTTTGAGGAGTTTTGGAAAACTCGATCGTGTAGACGTAGCGCAAGTTGTTTTTATCCCGCGCGTCCAAGGATTTTTTCTTAATAGCAAAGTACCCGAGTTTTCCGCCGAGTTTTTTCTCTGCTATGGAAACGAGCTCCTTTTCGCTCGCCGTAATCGGTAATTTTATATCCGAAAAGGTGCGTAAACTCATACCTGCCCCCTATCTTTCAGCATTTCCAACGCGACCACGCGCGCGGACGAGTACGCCCATTGTAAATTAAAACCGCCGCAAGGACCGTCTACGTCTAAGCCCTCCCCCGCAAAATATAAGCCTGATACTAGTCGGCTTTCTAAACAATCGGTGACTTCGTTTAAATCGATTCCGCCTTTGGTGACTTGCGCGTAGTCGAATCCAAGCGAGCCCGTAACCTGCAAGGAAAAGTTCTTGACAAGCCCAGCCGCTTTTTGCAAATCCCCGTTTGCGCGCTTAAAAATCGCTCTGCCCACTTGGTTATTGACCACGCCGAATAAGAGCTCGGACTTTTCGAGCGCGGGAAACGTCGCTTGTTTATTTGCTAATATTTCTATAATTTCATCTTCCGAGATTTCGGGCAAAAAGTCAATAGAAACGCTGACTTTTCCGCTCTCGATTTGGTCTGCTACATAGGCGGAAGCGCGGAATACCGCGTCGCCTGAAATACCGTAGTCGGTGAAGATAATATCCCCTTGAAAAATAGGAGAGGCCGTAGGCGTGTACGCGGTGAGCTTGCCTCCCGCCACTCGGATACCTTTCAAGGACTTGATGTGTACCGTGTCCGTTTTTAACTGCACAAGCGACGGGTAAAGCGCCGTAAGGGTATGTCCCAAGCCTTGCGCAAGCTTATACGCTGAACCGTCCGTGCCGAAATTTTTCGCCGCTTTCCCGCCCGTACAAAGGGCGACTTTGCGCGCGGTGTATTCCTGCGCCCCCGATTGCGTTTCGACGGTGATTTTAAAATCCCCGCTCGATTTTTGCAAGCGGGTGACTTTCGCGCCCAAACAAAGCTCTACCCCCTGCTCTGCAAGCGCAAAACGCAGCGCGTCGGTCAATGCGGAAGCTTGACGGCTCGCGGGATATACCCTACCGCGTTCATCTGCACAAAGAAGGACTCCAAGCTCTAAAAAATATTCGCGCAAGGACTGCGGGTCAAACGCCGAAAGGATTTTTTTAACGAGCGGTTGTTTTCCCGAAAAAGTGAAATATTCCGTTTGCAACGCTTCGACGTTGGTGATATTTCCCTGCCCGTTTCCCGTCGAGGAAAGCTTTTTCCCTACTCGGTCTAACCGCTCAAAAACAAGAATGCGTGCGGTTTTGCCCTGACTTTTTAATTGTTTTGCAAGCGCGTTTGCAAGAATTAACCCCGACGCGCCGCCACCGATAACGGCATAATCTATTTTCTTCATAGTTTCATTGTACTCTATTTTCGCGCCGTTGTCAATTTTTTGAAAAAAACTCTCGCAAATTTTTCAAATTTTTGCCTTGACTTTTTCATGTTTTTATATTAAAATATAAAAAACAGTCGAATTTTTATCATAAAAAGAACGTATAATAATTCAAAAACAATAGGAGCAAAGGATATGGAACTCATCAAAAAGACCGTAGAATTTTGCAAAGACAATCTTTTAATGACCGCCATCACGGCAGGCGCAGTGCTACTCACCCTGCTCGCGCTGATTATCGCGCTCATCTTGAGCGGAAAAGCGAAAAAGGCGAAAAAACGCGCTATGCAAGAAATAAAAGAAACTACTCCGCCCGTTACGGAAACGGCTAACACGGCGACCCCGCCCGCAACGGAATTAAAGAAAGAGGAAACGGCTGAACCCGTCGAACTCGTTGAATCCGTTAAACCCGCTCCCCAAAAGGAAGAACAACTTACCCCTGTTGCCGAAGTAAAAGCGGAAGAAACGGTCGCTGTTGCCGAAAAAACGATTGAAAAAAGGACGGAAAACCCCTCCGCGCAAGAAAACAAGCCGAAAGCAAAGCCTACGGTGCAAGAATCGAAAGCGAGCGGTAGCGCAAATGCTGTTAAAACAGAAAAAATCGAAAATGCCCCTACCGTGTCCGCAATCAAGAAAGAAAACGCTGCAAAAGAGAACGTTCGTTATAAAGGGAAATGGGTGATTTGCCGCCTGATTACGGACGAGGACGACGGGGAAGAAACCTATTTCTTTGAGTTGCACGCGTCCAACGGCGAAGTACTCCTTTCTTCCGAAGAATATACCTCTTACTCGGGCGTGATACGCGGGATAGAAACGCATAAGACGAATATCGCGCGCGATAACTTCAAAATCACTGTTTCCAAGAAAGGCGATTATATTTTCAAGCTGATGAGCGGGAAGAATTTGCTACTTTGCACGGGCGCGAACTATTCTACGCGTCTCCGCTGTGAAAGCGCGGTCGCCTCCGTAAAACGGTTTGCGGAAACGGCAGTCTTAGACGAAAGCGTACAAGAACAGTATATTAAAACGCCTAAGGACGATAACTCGTTGCCCCCGACTTTGGCAGAAGGCTGCGTTGGTAAATGGATCATCGATACGATGCAAGACGATCGCGGGGAAACGATTTATTATTTTGAATTGTTTGCAAATAACGGAGAAAAATTGCTTTCTTCCGAAGAATATACGACTTACATCGGCGCTGTGAACGGCATTCAAACGCACAAGAAAAATATTGCGAGCGGGAACTTCCGCATTACCCTCACCAAGCGCGGCGATTATATCTATAAACTTTTGAACGGAAACGGTCAACTCCTTTGCTTGGGCGAGCATTATAAGACGAAACGTTTATGTCAAAACGCCGTGGAATCGGTAAAACGCTTTGGATTAAATTCTCCTACTTTAACCGCACAAAGCAATCTTCAATAAACTTACGGCACGTAAAAACGGGTTTTCTCAAAAAGAGAAAACCCGTTTTTTTGCTGTTTCGCGGTTATTCCGCGTCTCTATTTTTCAGCCACAATACGCCGTTCGTGATGAACGGAGAAAGAATGAGCCAAAGCGCAGAGATCGCGATGAGCGAGTAAACGATTACCGAACCAACCGTACGCGCGCCCGAGAAAATCGAGGACACGAGGTTGAAATTAAACAAGCCGAATAAGCCCCAGTTTACCGCGCCGACAATGACCAAAATATAAGCAATAATATTGACAATGCGCATAAATCTTTCCCTCCTAGAAACAGTATGTTCCCTTGCGGGATTTTTATACACGAGAAAAGGAAGTCCAAATTCGGGCTTCCTTTTTCATTTTTGTTAAGATTGACGACGTATTGCGAAGTATATCCGATTTAAAAAGCGCAGATACGAGCAAGACAAGGAGCGCCGAGCACCCCGACGGGAACGTACTTGGCGTACGTGAGCAAGGGGCGCGGAAGCGCAACGCCGTATTGCGAAGTATATCCGCTTTTTATTCCGTTCTTAAAGCAACCACAGGGTCTTTCTTCGCCGCCGCCTTCGCAGGAATTAAACCACTGATAAGAGTCAAGGAAATACTAATGATAATCATGATGATTGCCGAGGAGAAAGGCAACGCCGCAATATTCGTGATTCCTGCAACGCTCTTGAAGATTACGTTGATGCCCAAGGAAAGAATATAGGTAACTACGACGCCCAAAAGCCCCGCCGCCAAACCGATAATAAACGTTTCCGCATTGAACAGGTTTTTGATGTCTTTCTTTCTTGCGCCCAGCGAACGTAAAACGCCGATTTCTTTGACTCGTTCTACAACGGATACGTAAGTGATAATCCCGATCATGACGGACGAAACGACAAGCGAAATACTCGTGAATGCGACGAGTACGTAAGTGATCGCGTCAAGCATCATTTCTACCATTTCCATCATCATGCCGATCGTGTCGCTATACTTAATTTCGTGCTCGGACGTGAGCGTGAGCCCTTTATACGTTACGCCCTGCTCACACATTTCGTTCCATTCGTCCATATATTCAAGCATAGCTTTCTTCGTTTCAAAGTTCTCCGTATAGAAATTGATACGGTAGATTTCGTCGCTCGCGCCCATCGCGCCAAGCGCTAAATTCGCTTGGAATGTTTCCGATTTCACAAAATTCGGATTGTTCAAATTGCTCGCGGGAAGCGTCGTCGGATTTTGCTTGATATATTTTACGATGTTATCCCCTTCCTTCTCCGCCAAAACCTTGTTCTCTTGGATAAATTCGTTGACAAGATTTTCCGTAATATTTAAGCCTGCGTTCAAACAGCCGTTATTTAAACCGTCTTTCAGCCTCAAAATACCCGTGATTTTGATTTTGCGGTATTCCCCCTGCGAGTTGTCGCCGTCTACGCGCTTCGTGCCGTGATAGGTATATGCGTAATCGCTGCCGTCGGGATTCTTTTCGTATACGTGTTCGTTATTGAAAAGCAAGAATTCCGCGTCGTAAATACGATCGAATTTATATCTTTGCGCAATAATCGATTCATCGACTTGGTTTTCCTTTCCCCATTCCTCGCCGTACAAAAGCGCCAAGAATTCGTCCTGCGTCATCAAACCGAGCTGCGCGAGCGTCATATCCGTAACGTCATTGTTTTGTCCTACGACGAACAGTGCTTCGTTTGCGTTTTGGGGAAGTCTGCCTTTTGCGTCAGGGTCGTACTTACCGTCTTCATCAAGTCCACCGCTTACGAATTCGTATTGCGACATCACGTAATCACAGTAATCCTCACTCGTGAAATCGGTCGATCCGGGCATCGACGAAACGATGTCGGGCAAAATGTCTACGTAGCCGACCAACTCCGCGTAGTCCTTGCCGTCCATTTGCAAACGCTGTCCATACATATTTTTCAACTCGTACAAAGAAACGCGCATATCCATACCCGGGTACTGCTGTGCGAGCTGATCCGCTGCGGGGTTTTGCATAAACATATTATATTGCAACTGCTCTATGCCGTAGGTATATTCAATGACTTCGTAATACTCCTTGGGCATTTCTTCCAAATAGGAAACGTACTCCGGAGTAATATTGTTGCTAATCATCATACCCGTGGCAATATTCGTCAAGAAAGAGTTTATGTAGATTTCATTGTCGAGCTCGGACAAGTCGGGCATATCCGCGTGTCCCGACATACCTTTCATAATCGCGTCCACGTCCACCGTTTGACGGGCAACCCCGACTGGCGAGGAGGCAAGCATATCTTCTTCCGTTTTTGCAATGAAATTGTTGAAACCGTTGGAAAGTGCCAAAACCAAGCAAACACTAATGATACCGATACTGCCCGCAATCGACGTGACCGTCGTTCTGCCTTTCTTGCTCATTAGGTTTCTCGCGCTCAAACCAAGCGACGTGCCAAAGGACATCGCCGAGCGTTCCTTTTTCGCTTTCTTCTTTTTTACGGGCGTTTCTACTGTTTCCGCTTGTTCGTCTTTCTCGACTTTCGTTTCTTGAATGGGTTCGTTTTCTTCTCCGTTGTAAGGGTTAGAGTCGGAAAGCACCAAGCCGTCCTGCAATTTTACGATACGCGTGGAATACTCTTCCGCAAGCTCAGGATTGTGCGTGACCATAATAACCAAGCGTTCGCCCGCGATTTCGCGAATCAAGTCCATAATTTGTACGCTCGTTTCGGTATCCAACGCACCCGTAGGCTCGTCGGCAAGCAAAATCTCAGGGTTATTCACAAGGGCGCGGGCTATCGCGACGCGCTGCATTTGTCCGCCCGAGAGCTGATTGGGACGCTTGTGCAATTCCTTTTCCAAGCCCACCTTTTTCAAGGCGTCTGCCGCGCGGGCTTTGCGCTCCGCCTTAGTCAACCCCGCAATCGTGAGCGCGATTTCTACGTTCCCCAAAACCGTTTGATGGGGAATTAAGTTGTAGGACTGGAACACGAAACCGATTCTATGATTTCTATAAACGTCCCAGTCACGGTCCTTATACGCTTTCGTGGACTTGCCGTTGATAATTAAGTCCCCCGACGTGTACTTATCTAAGCCGCCGATGATATTGAGCATCGTCGTCTTACCGCAACCGCTCGCACCCAAGATGGACACGAATTCGTTTCTACGGAAGGAAAGCGTTACCCCTTTCAGCGCGTGTACCGCATTTGCGCCCGTGGCGTAGTCTTTCTTAATATCAATGAGTTTTAACATATCTCTCTCCTTATTTAAAACTGCTTCTTTATTGCCTATCTAACATATTATGCTTTTATTCTCGATTTTTCCTCTTCAACAATCGTAATAAACTCGTCGAGCGCCGCGCACATTTGCTCAAAGCGTTCTTCTCCCATACGCTCTACACATTTACCCGTGAAACCGTATAAAATTTTCTTCGTTTCTTCGTAACATTCCATCGCGTACTCGGTCATCTCGATATAAGCGATTTTTCTATCCACCTCGTCCGCGACTCTCTTAACCATATTCCGTTCTTCCAAACGGTTTACGATTTGGGAAATGGCGGAACGAGTAACGCCCAAACGATCTGCAAGCTGCGTGGAAATCAAACGTTCCCCTGCGCTTTTTGTTTCAATAATTTCGCTGAATAAACGAATTTCGGTATCGGTAAACTCCGAATTCTTCCCGCAAAGCGTAGCCGCGTTGTTGCGCTTCGTCAAATGAAATAATTTCTTGAAGTATTGTCCGTTTTTCGCCATTCTCGAGCTTCCTTTTTTACACGACATTGTATCCTCCTCCAAAAAGGTTTTTTCTCTTGTAAATTATACGTGTATTATATATCTTTCCCGTAATTTTGTCAAGCGCTAAATAACGATTTGGTTAAGAATATTTACTATTCTTAGAATGCGGATTTATTATCGCATATTTTTGTGAAAAGTTTTTGATAAACTCGCTAAAATTCGGTTATTTTTTGACAATTTTTTCAAAAGACTTGCCTTTCGTAAAAAAAGGTGGTACAATAATGTGCGAAAGAAATTTAAGGGAGTAAGTCCTGAATATGAACGAGTTAAAAGAGTTTCTTAAAACTTCCTACACTGCTTACCACGCCGTAGACAACGCCAAAGAGTTGTTGCTTGGAAACGGCTTTATCCAGCTTTCAGAAACGGACGATTGGACGCTTTGCGAAAGCGGGAAATATTTTGTCGTTAGAAACGGCGGGTCTATCATCGCTTTTACCGTCGGTTCGCTCGACCGTTTTTCATACAAAATTGCGGCGGCGCATACCGATTCCCCCGCACTTAAGCTCAAGGAAAAACCCGAGAAAAAATCGGGCGCGTACGTCACTTTGAACGTAGAAACGTATGGCGTGGGGATTTGGTATTCCTTCCTTGACCGCCCTTTAAAAATCGCAGGACGGGTCGTAAAAAGAGAAGGCGCACAACTTTGCGCGCATACCGTAGAATCCGATTTCCTTGTTTCCGTTCCGTCCTTGGCGGTGCATCAGAACCGCAGCGTAAACGACGGATTTACCGTTCAAAAGCAAGTCGATTTACTTCCCTTGTACGCCTTATCCGCGGAGGATAGCAGCGTGGTGGAAAAAATCGCGGGAAACGGCGTTGTTTCTTACGATTTATATGCCGTGAACGCAGCCATGCCCTATTCCTTTGGCATCAATAACGAATTTTTTGCATCCCCTAGAATCGACAATTTAACAAGCGCGTACGCCGCTTTGCAAGGGCTTCTTTCCCATTCGGATAGCGACGGGATTTGCGTGGCGGCGATCTTCGATAACGAAGAAATCGGCAGCAGCACTTCCCACGGCGCGGACGGGGATTTCTTGGAAAATACCCTTAAACGGATTGCGTATGCCTTCCACTTTGACGATGGAGAATATTATAAAGCACTCGCGGATTCCTTCTTGCTTTCTATGGATAACGCGCACGCGACCCATCCTAACCATCCCGAAAAATCCGACCCCACCAACGAAGTCAAGCTCGGCGGCGGCGTAGTCATTAAAACGCACGCAGGAAAATCGTATATTACGGACGCAATGTCTTCCGCCGTTGTGAAAACGATTATGGAAAATGCGGGCGTGCCCTATCAAACTTTCTTCAACCACTCGGACGTAAAGAGCGGCGGTACGCTCGGTGCGGCGGCGATTCGGCACGTGAGCGTACGCGGCGCGGATATCGGACTTGCGCAGCTTGCAATGCATTCCGCCTGCGAATGCTTCGCAAAAGCCGATTACGAGAGCTTGGTGAAATGCGTTGCGGCATATTTTGCAAGCAGTATCGCTTTCAACGGGGACAGCGTTGTCATCGGCTAAATCTCCTTAAAAAATGAATAGAAAAATCAAAAAAAAGCGTTGCTAGTTAAGCAACGCTTTTTTTTGATTCAACGCGTACATGGTACGCAAATTTTATTATTTCATAAACGCTTTGAAAGCAAGGTAGGTTTCGTAAACGTCCGCTTTGGATACGACTTCGTAAGGCGCGTGCATTGAGATGACCGCAACGCCGACATCGATCGTATCGATATTCATATTTGCGATGTATTTCGCGACCGTACCGCCGCCGCCTACGTCCACTTTGCCAAGTTCGCCCGTTTGCCAAATAACGCCGTTATCTGCAAAGAGTTTGCGAAGGTAGCCAACGTATTCCGCATCCGCATCCGACGAGCCGCTCTTACCGCGTGCGCCCGTGAATTTCGTCACGCCAACGCCGTGGGAAATGTAGGTCGCGTTTTGTTTTTCCAAAACCTCGGGGAAGTTAGGATCAAACCCTGCGTTTACGTCCGCCGAAAGACACTTCGAATTTGCGCGAACCGCCGCTGTGCTCACGCCGAAAGAAGCGGCGATTTCGCCGAGCAAGTCGCTGAAAATCGCGCATTGCATACCCGAAACCCCTTCGCTGCCGATTTCTTCCTTGTCCGCCAAGACAACCATAACGGTATGCTCGGGCGTTTCCGTATCGAAAAGCGCGGTGTACGCGGGATAGGAGCAAACACGGTCGTCATGCCCGTACGCGCCGATAAGCGCGCGGTCAAAACCGATGTCCTTTGCCTTATATGCAGGCACTAAGGAAAGCTCCGCGGAAAGGAAATCTTCTTCTACCATGCCGTATTTTTCGTTCAAAATCTTCAAAACGTTTTCTTTGACCGTTTTGTCCTTGTCGTTTTCCGCCGCCGTGTAGGGAATGTTGCCAAACCAAATATTCAAGCCTTCCCCTTCGATCGCTTCGCCGAGCGGGCGGGTGTTTTGCTTCGCTGCAAGGTGGGGCAAAAGGTCGCTGATGTAGAACACGGGATCTCTGTCGTCCTCGCCGATTTTTACTTCGAGCTTTTCGCCGTTTTTCAAGATAACCGCGCCGTGCAATGCAAGGGGAATCGTCGCCCATTGATATTTACGGATACCGCCGTAATAGTGCGTTTTTGCAAGCGCGATGTTTTCCGCTTCGTACAAGGGGACTTGTTTCAAGTCGATTCTCGGGCTATCGATGTGCGAAGCAACGATACGAACCCCGTCCTTTGCAACGTCCGCACTACCGATACGGATCAAATATACGTTTTTGCCGCGATTGTTATAATAAACCTTATCCCCCGCTTTTAATTTCATACCGAAACGGAAAGGCTTATAACCCTTTTCTTCCGCCGCCTTGACAACGTATGCGCAAACTTCGCGCTCCGTTTTGCCTTCGTCCAAGAAGGTTTTGTAACCCTCAGCGTAATCAAAGATCGCTTTCATTTTTGCTTCGTCTGCTACTTCGTAGACGTTCGTTCTTTTGTATGCAAGTTCACTCATAATCTATATATTTACTCCTTATTGTTTTTTTAAAATAAAATGCTTTTGCCGCAAAAACGCCGGGTACTTGCCGTACGCAAGCAAGGGGCGCGGAACTACAACGCAGTATTTCGTAGCGGATTCTTCATTTTTAATGTAAAAATCCTTTAATAATCTGCTCTTCCGCCTCTTTTTCAGTCAAACCGAGCGTCATCAGCTTGATAAGCTGTTCGCCGGCGATTTTACCGATTGCCGCTTCGTGGATAAGCTCGGCATCCACGTGGTTTGCCGAAAGACAGGGCGCGGCTTTGACTGAAGCGTTGTCCATAATAATGGCGTCGCATTCGGTATGCCCGTAGCAGGGTGCGTTGCCGTTCATTGTCGAAAGGAAATTTTGCTTGGAATTTCCCCCCGCAACTGAACGGGACATAACGTCCGCCCGACAACCCTCGCCGTCCATATCAATCACGAAATCGGTGTCGGCAAACTGTTCACCGTGGGTATACAGTTTCTCTTTTACAATAAATTCCGAGCCCGTTTTCATCGTGGCTTTGGTTACCCGTTTGGTGGAGTCGATACCCTTGATTTGAGTCGTTTCCATTTCCATTTTCGCGCCTTCTTCCAAGTGCACGATGGTTACGGGGTTCATAACGTTTTTGCCGTTGCCGTCACCCGAGCCGTAATGCTTTTCAACATATTTGAGTTTCGCGTTTTTACCGACGTAGAAGGTGTGTTCACCGTCGTGACGGGAGGTTGTATCCACGCCGCCGCAGTTGTGGATACCGCAGCCCGCGACGATAATTACGTCCGCGCCCTCGCCGATATAAAAATCGTTATAAACGACTTCCGAATACCCCGCCTTGGAAATAATGACGGGGATATGCACGCTTTCGTTTTTCGTGCCCGGTTTGACGATGATGTCAATCCCCTCTTTGCCATCCGTTTTCGTTACAATGTCAATATTCGCCGTCGTGCTTCTGCCCGCCTTTTCGCCGTTCGCGCGAATGTTAAACGCGCCCTCGGGAGTGGTGTGCAAGTCGGCTATCTGCATGAGTAAGTCTTTTTGAATTGAATCCATACCTGCTACCCCCTTTTTAAAGCTTGTCCGTTAAAACACGGCAAGATTCCGCGCTTAAAAGCTTGGGCAAAACCTTGTCCTTTTCGCCTACGTTTTGGACCTTTCCATCGGCGATGACTACAATTTTGTCCGCAATGTTCAAAATGCGTTCTTGGTGGGAGATAATCAAGATACTCCCCTGCGTTTTTTCGTGCATATTTTCAAAGACCTTGATCAAGCTCGAAAAGCTCCAAAGGTCGATTCCCGCTTCCGGCTCGTCGAAGATGGAAAGCTTGGTCGAGCGCGCCAAAATCGTTGCGATTTCGATGCGTTTGAGTTCGCCGCCCGAAAGGGAAGCGTTCACTTCCCGGTCGATATAGTCCCTCGCGCACATTCCTACCTCGGAAAGATAGGCACAAGCGTCGGAAACTTTCATATTCTTGCCCGCGGCGATATTGATTAAATCGCGGACGGTGATACCTTTGAAACGGACGGGTTGCTGAAACGCATAGGAAATCCCTTTATTTGCGCGTTCGGTAATCGAAAGCTCGGTGATGTCCTCCCCGTCTAAATAAATTTTGCCTTCAGTCGGCTTATAAATCCCTGCAATAATTTTCGCAAGCGTTGACTTACCGCCGCCGTTTGGGCCGGTAAACGCCACGAAACGCTCGTCGAGCGTTAAATTAACGTCTTGCAGAATTTGTTTTTCTCCCAGCTCGTCGCTTACGCGATAGCCGATATTTTTGAGTTCTAACATAGCTTACTCTCTTAAATTTCTCTCATTTATTTATACCGCAATCCTTGCCCGTTTAAACGCGCGTATAGGAATTTAACGGTCAGGACGGTTAACGGCTAAATACCGTTAAAAGCATATCCATTTTTATTCAGTTTCGTGTAATCAAAATCGACGTAGCGCAAGGTCACGTTACTACCTAGCGTCACTTCGCCCGCCGAAAGTTTGGCAAGATAATAGCTTAAAACCCCAACCTTGACTTTTTTGCCCGTGATTTGCAAATGCGCCACGCTCGGAGTTGCGCCCGCAAAATACCCGCCGCTTAACGAAATTTCTACGCTGTTTTGCGAGGTATATTTCGTGTCGGGATATAAAATAATCTCGTACCTGCCCTGTTGATTCGTCATTTTTTCAAAAGCGGACTCTAACGATTTTTCCATTTCGTACTCGCCGTTTTCCTCACCGCAACGGACGGGACAAAGCCCTGTGCTTGAAAGGGCGGGAAGGTTGTACTGATATGCCGTACCCCACTCCTTAGGCGTATCCGCGATATGGGACGTCGCAAACGCCGAAGCGGTTTTTCCGAACCACTCGCGCGTGTACGTATTTTGGTCGCTCCAAGTCAAATCCATCGCGTACCACTCGCCGTCCAGCTCGAGTATATTCCATGCGTGACCTTCCGAAACGCCATTTTGCATTGCTGTACCCGTCACCGTTAAGCAGTCCAACCCAAAAAGCCCGCAAAAATAATCGAACGTTTCCGCGTACGTTTCGCATACGCCCGCGTTATAGAGCGCGCCGCCTGCAATAGAGTGCGCCCAAATAGCGTCCTCGGGCGTTTTGCCGTCCGCTTTATACGCATACTCGATTCTCCCGCAAAGATAATCGTAAATCGTTAAAGCACGCTCGGTCAAGCTCGTTTTACCGCTTAAATACGCATCGCACTCAAACGCCATACCATAAAGCGCGTTCAATACCTTTTCACGCGCGGCGTACGTAGCATATTCCTCCGCTACTAAACAAAACAGCGTTTTGTCCGTATACAAAATCTTTCGATCCATCCAAAAAAAGAGCGGGTTCTCTTGTGCGAAGATTTTCCAAACCGTAATCGCTTGCTTGGTGGTAAGCCCGCAATCTTTATAGGAAATCTCCACGCATTCGTACTCGTCGTTGTCGCTTAACGTATAATCTGTTTTTGCGAGGTGTGCCTGTGTGATTGCGTTATACATTTTCGTGTAAAAAGCGCGCAAGCCCACCCCGTTTTCTTCCTTTTCAAAGGCTGCATAGCTATATTGTGAAGTCGGCAAGGGCGAAACAAAATTCAACGGCTCTACCCTGCCTAAATCTTCGTAAGTGCCGTCCGTATAATACACTACTTTATGCCCGATAGAATCAGTTTCTTCCCGCTCAACGACCTTTTCTGCGTTGGGTTCTGAGGTTGCACCGTCGGGCAAAACAGGATTGTCCACGCTGATTTCCGAATCGAAATCTTCGGGTTTTTCCTGCCCGCTACCGCCGTTTTGCGTCGCTTCAGAATCGGACGTACCCATCAACTTATCGAGCAAGCTGCAAGAAGAAAAAGCGAACGCGGTCAGCCCTGCCAAACAGCAACACAGCATGCGGAATATTGTTTTTTTTCTATTCATCTCTACTCCTAATACAGGGGAGACTTAAAAAAGCTCCATCACCGCGGAATATTTTTTCAGCCAAGCGCGCTTGAGTTTGTAATCGGGAACGTATTTTTCCACTTCCGACCAAAACTGCGGAGAATGGTTTTTGTGCGTAACGTGCGCAAGCTCGTGAACGACCACGTATTCAACGACGTCCTTGGGCGCAAACAGCAGCCGATAGGAATACTTGATAACGTTATCCGCCGTGCACAATCCCCAGCTACCCTTTGCGGAATTGATTTTTACCCTTTGAAAGGATACGCACATTTGCGCCGCGCGCTGCGCCGTCACTTTCGTTAGAATACGAAGCGCGTTTTCTTTCAGCCATTCCACCAACCGTTGACGGGTGTTTTTCTTGGGCAAATACAAAACACCGCGCTCGCTATCGAAGCCGATTTTGTTTTCTTCGATACAGACGATTTTACAGCGTTCTCCTAAAATTAAAAGATCGTAACCGTCTAAATCTTCGGGCGGTAATTGAATACCTGTCCCTTGTCTTTCCGCTTGTTTGCGCAAAATCCAAGCTTCCTTTTCCCATAAAAAACACTCGATTCGTTTTTGCGCGCAACGTATAGGCGCGCGCACAATCAACCGACCGAACGAATCGACGGATATCGAGAGCGTCTTACGGTTGGAACGAATGATTTCGTGCGGCGTTATCAAGCCTCGTAGCCCCTCGGGTTACCGCTTTGCCATTTCCATTGCGAAGCGCACATTTCTTCAATGCCGTATTTCGCTTCCCATTTCAATTCCGCTTTCGCCTTATTCGGCGCGGCGTAACAGGTCGCAATGTCCCCGGGGCGGCGCTCACAAATCTTGTAGGGCAAGGTCTTGCCGCAAGCCTTTTCAAAGGCGTGAATCATATCGAGTACGCTATAACCGTGTCCCGTACCCAAATTGTAAATATGCACGCCGCTCGTTTGACACTGTTCAATCGCCGCGATATGCCCAAGCGCCAAGTCAACGACATGGATATAATCGCGAACGCCCGTACCGTCGGGAGTATCGTAATCATTACCGAAAACGTTAATGCAAGCGAGTTTTCCGCTCGCCACCTGCGCTACGTAAGGCATCAAGTTGTTGGGAATGCCTTTCGGGTCTTCCCCGATAAGTCCGCTTTCGTGCGCGCCGACGGGGTTGAAATAACGAAGCAAAATAATATTCCATTCGTTGTCCGCTTTATGCAAATCCTGCATGATCATTTCCATCATGAGCTTTGTCGAGCCGTAAGGATTCGTCGTGGAAAGACGGCAGTTTTCATCGAGAGGCAAGCGTTCGGGATCGCCGTACACCGTTGCCGACGACGAGAAAATGATTTTCTTGACGTTGTGCTTTGCCATTACTTTCAAAAGCCCAACCGTACCGCTGATGTTGTTTTCGTAATATTTCAAGGGCAGTTTCACGCTTTCGCCTACCGCTTTATACGCCGCAAAATGAATGACTGCGTCCACTTTATGGGCGGAGAAAATTTTATCCATGCCGTCCTCATTCGCGATGTTTTCTTCGTAAAAAATCACTTCCTTGCCCGTGATTTTTTGCACGCGGCGCAAGCTTTCATAGCTCGAATTGCTAAAATTGTCTACGACGATTACTTCGTAATCCCTATTCAAAAGCTCTAAAACCGTATGCGAGCCGATATACCCGCAACCGCCCGTAACCAAAATCGTTGCCATATTTTTTACCTCACTTGATTTTTTGCTAATATTATAGTCTTTAAAAGGTTAATTTTCAATAGAAATTGCTTCGCAAAAACGCGAGATTCTTTCGCCGCTTTTTAGCGAAAAATCCGCTTATTCTTCCTCGGATTCTTCGGCGTTTTCCGTGATACGCGAACGAATTTTCAGTACCTTTTGACGGGTCGCTTTCACAATTTTGAGTTCTACGTTTTTCACGCAAACGCATTCCCCGATAGGAGGAATTCCGCCGTATACTTCGGTCACCCAACCACCAACGGTGTTTGATTCGCAATCTTCCGCCTGTTCCTCCAAGCCGTAGAGCTCGAAGAACTCCTCCAAGCCGCATTTGCCGTCCACCCAATACTCGTCTTCCGCGATTTTTCCGAACAAGACTTCTTCCTCATCGTGTTCGTCCCAAATTTCACCGACAAGCTCTTCCAAAATGTCCTCAAGCGTAACGATACCCAAAAGTCCGCCGTACTCGTCCGAAACCGCCGCCATGTGAATCTTTTGTTTTTGGAGCTGTTTCAAAAGGGTGGAAATGCGGGTGTATTCCGTCGTGAACACGATGTCCTGCACGAAATGGGAAATTTCCTTTTCGCCGCGGACGTACGCACTAAAGAAGTCGCGTTCGTGAATCAAACCGATGACGTTATCGATTGTTTCTTTATATACGGGCAAACGGGAATACCCCGTACGCTCGAAAAGCTCGCGCACTTCATCCATCGTCGAAGATTCTTCCACCGCAAACACGTCGACGCGCGGGACAAGAATGTCCTCTACTTTTAAATCGTCAAACTCCAAAGCCGAACGCACGAGCTCGGATTCGTCTTCTTTGAGCGTACCGCTCTCCTCCGCTTCTTCGACAAGCGAAAGCAGTTCTTCGTCCGTAACCGTTTCGTCCTTTTTGAGCTTAAAGACTTTCGCAAGCACGTATTTGTAGCCGTCGAAAATTTTGCATATCGGCCAAAGCAGCCAATAGAAAAGCTGCAACAAGGGATAGACGAAAAAGCACGCTTTTTCGGGATACACGCTCGCCAAATATTTGGGCGTGATTTCGCCGAAAAGCAATACGACGACCGTCAAAACCGCCGTAGAAACCGTTGCTGCCACGTCGGGATTTGTGATAAGCTTTGCAAAGAGAATCGTACCGAGCGCGGAAGCTGTCAAATTCACGATGTTGTTGCCGACAAGAATCGCCGTTACTAGCTTATCGTACTTTTCATCGGCGAATTTATATACCGCCTTTGCGTTCTTTTTACCTTGCGACGCAAGCGTTTTCAGCTTAATTTTGTTCGCGCAGGAAAATGCGGTCTCCGTCCCCGAAAAGAAGCCGGAAAGAAGCACTAACACTATAATCGCAATCGTTAGGGGTAGGTCCATGATAGTTGTTGATTATCCTCCAAAAAAATATAAATAACATTCGAGTTTTTACTCTCACTTGCTATTATAATACTTTTTACGCGCTTTTGTCAACGAATGTGACGAAATAATTAACTTTTTTCACACGTTTTTTAGAAAATCATAATATTTTATATTATGTCTTGCCTTTTCGACGGAACGGCACGATATTAAACCGCGCTAAAAAGTCCGTTTTATTCCCCGACAAAAACAGTCCGCGCCGCCCGAAAAATCGGGCGGCGCTTACCGTTTTCTTCCTTTATAGCTTTCTCGCTTTTTTCTTTTTCGTTTCCGCACAATCCATCGCGAAATGACAAGCGCAAAAATGCCCGTTTTCCACTTCTACAACGGGGGCGTGTACGCGTTGACAAATTTCTTGCGTGTAAAAACAGCGGGTATGAAAGGGACAGCCCGACGGCGGTGAAACGGGGTTGGGAAGCTGCCCTTCAAGCAGAATTTTTTCCCTCTCCTGCTCCTGGATATTCGGCGCGGCGGAAATGAGCGCCATGGTGTACGGATGTCTTGGGTTTTCGAAAATTTGCTCCGCGCTGCCCATCTCCACGATTTTGCCTAAATACATCACCGCAATTCTATCCGAAATATACCGCACCACCGATAAATCGTGGGAAATGAATAAATACGTCAGTCCTTCCTTTTCCTTTAAGTCGCTTAAAAGATTGAGTATTTGCGATTGTATCGACACGTCGAGCGCGGAAACACACTCGTCACAAACGATGAATTTAGGTTTTACCGCCAAAGCCCGCGCAATGCAAATTCTTTGGCGCTGTCCGCCTGAAAACTGATGGGGATAACGGCGCAACATATGCTCTTGCAAACCGCAAGCGCGCATAACCCCCAAAACATACTCCCAAAGTTCGGCGCTCCCGCGTTTGAAATATCCGTGCGTGACCGCACCTTCTGCAATCAGTTGTCCTACGGTCATACGGGGATTGAGAGAAGAATATGGGTCTTGAAAAATGATTTGTAAGTCTTTACGGAAATCGCGCATTTGCCGAACGCTTAAGTCCGTCACGACCGTTTCCCCTGTTTCTTGATGAAAGACAACCTGCCCGTCCGTCGGCTCGTAAAGGCGTAAAAGAGTCCGTCCAAACGTTGATTTTCCCGACCCACTTTCACCGACTAGTCCAAAGGTTTCCCCCTCGTAAATTTCCAAGTTAACCCCGTCCACCGCCCGCAAAAAAACGTTTTTGCGGGTAAAAAGACCCGTTTTTACCGGGAAATATTTTTTCAAGTTTTTAACGGTTAGAAGTTTTTTTCTCTCGCTCATTTTTCCTACTCTCTTGGTTTGGATAAAAACACCGCACGAAATGCCCGCTTTCGCACTCAAAAAGATTCGGCTCTTCCGCTACGCATTTTTCCGTAGCGTACTTGCATCTTGGCGCAAATTTACACCCCTTGGGAAGATTAGACGGATGGGGCGTAGTCCCTGAAATTGTTTCCAATCGCGCCCCTTTTTTTTGCGCGCTCGGTATGGACGCTAACAAACCCTCCGTGTATGGGTGCGAATAGCCGTTTTTTTGAAAAATGCGATAGGCAGGTACGCGTTCAACGATTTGTCCGCAGTACATCACCGCCACGTCGTCCGCCATTTCTTTTACCACGCCCAAATCGTGCGTAATGAATAAAATTGCCGTACCGTGCTCTTTTTGCAAGTCCTGCATCAGCCGTAAAATTTGCGCTTGAATCGTGACGTCGAGCGCCGTAGTCGGTTCGTCTGCGATTAAAAGTTTCGGTTCGCAGGAAAGTGCCATTGCAATCATGACGCGTTGGCGCATACCCCCCGAAAGCTGATGAGGATACTGCCTTGCCACACGCTCGGGGGACGCGATACGCACTTCTTCTAGCATTTTTATCGCGTTTGCTTCCGCTTCCTTTTTTGTTTGCCCGCGATGGTATATAAAAGGTTCGGAAAGCTGTTTTTTTACGCTGAATACGGGGTTGAGCGCAGTCATCGGCTCTTGAAAAATTACGGAAATCCGATTCCCGCGTATCGAGCGCATTTCACTTGGCGCGAGCTTGGTTAAATCCACCGTTTTCTCCCCGTCGCGGAAGAGAATTTCCCCGCTTTCGATTTTTCCGTTTTCGTCGAGCAGTCCTAAAATACTCATTGCGGAAACACTTTTCCCCGAACCGCTCTCGCCCACAAGCGCGAGCGTTTTCCCTTCTTCCACGGAAAAAGAAAGGTCATTGACCGCTGTCACGTAACCTTTACCGACCCGAAATACCGTCCGTAAATTCCGTACTTCTAAAAGCGTCATGCCTGTTCCCCCTTTTTAGGGTCAAGCGCGTCGCGTAAAGCGTCCCCGATTACGTTGATGGCAATCACCGCCACCGACAAAAATAGCGCAGGGAAAAACCATTGCCACCAATAATGCTGAATAACGGTGCTGTTATTACAGCCCGTTAGCATATTCCCCCAAGTCGGACGAGGCTGTTGTACCCCAAAGCCCAAATAGGACAGTGACGATTCCGTCAAAAGACAGCCTGCAAAATCGAGGGTCATACTTACCAAAATGACCGATACGATGTTCGGCAAAACGTGCCGAAAGGCGATTTTACTTTCCTTGACCCCCATAGCGCGAGCGGAAAGGACGAACTCCTTTTCCCGTTCGGCAAGCACTTGACCGCGTATCATACGCGCAAGCCCCGTCCAAGAAAGCGCGCCTAAAATCAGCATAATGATAAAAATTCGCATGGTTTCGCCTACGTTGTAATTTTTGATGATTTGCGATAGGAGCATCGCAAACGGCAAAAAAGGTATGGACGAAAAAATCTCCGTAATTCGCATTAAAAGCGTATCTACAAAACCGCCGAAATACCCTGCCGTACAACCGACAAGAATGGCAATGGTCGAGGACACAAGCACCGCCACTGCACCGATCGTCATGGTCATTTTACCGCCGTGCGCGATTCGCGCAAACACGTCGCGGCCGCGGCCGTCCGTACCCATTAAATACCCCTTTAAGCCTGCGCTTTGGCGGAGTTTTCCCTCGCTTATAATATAGCTTTGGAGTGAGCCCGCAAAGGCGCAGTCCCCAGATTTTTTTAGGTTGCACTGTCCGTATGCGTTATGCCCCCACGCATAGGCGTTTCCTTGATTCGTCACGCCGACAAAATGGCGCGAACCGCCGTCTAAATCCACAAAGTATTCTCCGTTTCCAAGACGTGGAAGTATATCCTCGCCGTTCTCGAACGCGCCCGCGACAACGAGCTCGTCATCTTCCGTCAAAAGTGCAATACATTTATTGCTTGAAGTGAGTTTTTTTACTTTTCTGCCATACAGGTATGCGTTCAAATCCCGCCCCCGACCGTTTTTCGAACCTACCACGGACGAGAAAAAGCCCGTATTCGTCATAATTTTACCGTCTTTCGTTAAGCCGACCGCTAAAGAGTTGGTAAAAACGATTTTTTCCATATCCGACCCGTTTTCAAAATCCTTCAAATTGCGTACGGCGTTGGTGTTTCCCCAAACGTAACATTTTCCGCCACCCAAAATTAAAGCGGTGGCTTGATAACCGCAGGATAAGCTTTTAACCCCCGAATCACCCACGCCGTTTTGCAGTTCGATCGGCATAGAAATTGCGTTCAAAGTAGGCTCGTAGCCGTACTGTCCGCAGCTTTTATCCCCCCAACCGACAATTTCCCCCGATTTGGTTACCGCGATAATATGGTCTTTCCCTGCCGCCGCAGATATTACACCCTCCGCTTTAACCTGTTTAGGAATAGATTTTAAGTCCGTTTTGTTCAGTCTATCCTTAGTATTTCCCCAAACGTAGAGTTTTCCGCTCCCCGAAACGCCGACGGTAAAATCGGCAAAACCGTCAATGGTTTGTACGTCTTTTTTCAAGTCCCGCGGCACGGAACGCAAGGAATAACCCGGGGGTGCATTTTGTTGCAGGGGATCGGTGTAATTTTTATCGAGCTTCACAACATTCGGTGCAATAAAAACGAATAAGAAAAGTCCAATCAAGACCGTAAGCGCGAAAAGGGCGCTTTTCTTAGAGAAAAACGCCTTGGCAAGGAGTTTGGACGGGCTTTCGATTTTCTCGCCGTCTTTCCCCTCTTGCCACTCTTTCGCACTGCCGAATATCCCGCGTTTTATCCATCTAAAAAAACGTTTCAACGCAGACACGGTAGCTTCATACGCTCTTTTGAATATATTTTTTTCACTTTTCATCTTTTCACCTATTGCCCCACTCGGATACGCGGGTCTACCAGTCCGTAAGCAAGATCGACGAGCAAATTCCCCACGAGCGCAAGAACGATATAAAAGGTTTGCATTGCAAGCACAATTTCGTTGTCGTTGGCGCTTAACGCGTCGAAATAAATCTTCCCCATACCGTTGATCCCAAAAATATTTTCAATCATAATCGATCCGGAAAATATCCCCAATAACCAGCCTATCACTAGCGCGACAATAGGGATAAGCGCATTCCGCCACGCATGCGAGCGTACAACCAATCTTTCCTTTAACCCTTTTGCCCGAGCGGTACGGATACAGTCGAGCGAGAGCGCGTCAATCATTGCCGCGCGAACGTAACGAGTCATACCGCCAAGCGAACAAAAGGTCATTACAATAAGCGGCAGGGCGAAATGATAGAGCTTATCTAAAAAGGCGCGAAAGCCTACAAAGTCTTTTCCCACCGAACTCATACCCGAAACGGGAAAAAGATTTAACTGCACCGCAAAAAGCCAAATCCCCAAAATCGCGACGATAAACGTGGGCATACTATATCCCACAATCGTGCCGATTTGCACTGCCGTATCCCGTTTACTACCCTTTTTCCTCGCGCAAAAAATCCCTAAAGGGATTGTTATTCCCAACGCGAACAACGCACCGAAAAAATTTAAAAACACCGTATTGAAAAAGGGTTCTTTAATTACTGCGGCAACAGGCTTTGCGTACACGATAGAATTGCCCAAATTCCCCTGCAAAAGCCCGTTAAACGAACCGTCGTAAAAGCTTGCAAGCCCAATCCAACGTAAATATCTCGTAAACAAACTGCCGTCCAGCCCCAACCGCCTTTGCCAATAAAGATACCGTTCGGCATAAATCAAATGCTTATTCGCGGCAATCTCCTGCATCGCCATATCCGCCGCCTTATCCACAGGCAACATATTGTATACCGCGAAAATTAAGAAGGATAAAATGATCAGCACGACAAGCATATACCCAAGCCGTTTTAAAACGTATTTCCCCACTTTTATCCTCCTTTTTTGATTTCAACGCATACACGGTGCTTTATTGATTGTTTTGAAGAATGAAACGCAACGCCGTATTTCGTCGCAGATTCACGAAACAAAGCAAGCTGCAAGAAAGACAAGACGCGTTGAGCACGCCGACGGGAGTTTACTTTCCGTAAACGAGCAAGACGCGCGGAAACGCAACGCCGTATTTCGTCGCAGATTCTTTGTTTACTCGTAAAAATCGGCTTCGTCGCGCAAATAATTCATACTGTAATGATCGTATTTTTCAGGGTCGAGCGTCCAAGAAAAAGATTGATCGTATGCCGCGCCCGTAAAGCCGGTCGCAAAATTCACCGCGCCGTACCGAGCGCGCGTAAAACCGTAAGCGGGCATTTGCGCGTATTCGCCGTAAAGCGCCGTATTCATATTCCCCGAAGAATAGGTGATATAAGCGCCGATTTTCTCCCCTGCGTTGGGATTATTTTGCCAAGCGGTGATGAGCTGGTCGGTAACGGGGTTGGGCTGCGTACCCATCCAGTTGATGACGAGCGGCATGTAGTACTCGCCGTTTACTTTCACCGTTTTGTACTTATTATCTATCGCGGCAAACGTTAGATTATTATACGTCTTTTCATAACCCGACAATTTTTTATAGCGCACGCCGACCCCTTCCTCATATGGCTCGCCTTTCGCATTGTATACCCAACCGCCCTTTTCAAGCTCCGCTTTCGCTTCTTCCACGCTATACGGATAGGCATTGAGTTTCAGTCGCTCCTTTACGGCAAGGTAGGCGTCCGACCCCACGTGATAGGGCGCATGCACGACCGTCCCGTAGCCGCCCGTAAACACTTGCGCAAACTCGTCTCTATCGATTGTGTGCATCACCGCGCGACGGACTTCCGCAAACTGCGTCGGTCCGAAGTCACAACGAAAAGCAAGCTTGCCGTATCCTGCGCGATCGTAGTGTGTTTCCTTGAAGCGGACGTTATCCACGAGCGCGAGCGCCGCGCGCGTTTCTTCCCCGCCCGTCACCGAAGCAAGTACGTCCACTCTGCCTTGCCGCAACTGATCAAGTTGGGTTTCCGCCACGATTTTCACGTACGAAATCCGTTCAATCGACGGTATTCCGCGATGATCGCCAAGATAGTTTGGATTGCGCTTTAAAGTAGCCGTTCTTGCGCTCGCGTCATAGTTTTCTAAAACGTACGGACCCGCGTAAGGAAAATCGTCCTTATCTAAATTCCGTAAATTGTCCTTAATCACGTCCGCCATCACGTAGGAAGAAACGCCGTTTTTTGTCGTCTTTTCATAGTAGGCTTTTTCCAAGTACGCGCCTTGTCCGTCGTCTTTCACCTCATACCTGCCCCCATACAACGACGTTGGAACAGGGGAAAACTCCCCATAACGGATTGCGTAATAATAGTTTGCGTACTCCTTTTTTACGGTCACGGAAAAGGTGTAGTTGTCAAGCATTCGCACCCCTGAAAAGGGCACAGTTTCCCCCTCGCCCGTATTTGCATTGAAAGCTTCATATCCAACAAGCGCAAGCCCTGCGGCGTCGCTGCCGCCCGCCTCCTTCATTACCTTACTGCTCCCTGCAAGCAAGGGCATGAGATAGTTTTGCGCGGTAATTTTCGAGCCGTCCGAAAAAACGAGGTTATCGGCGATGGTGAGGGTAAACGTTTTCGTTCCGTCCTCGTTGATTTTCTCGCCGTGTGCGGCTAAAATTTTGCTATCCGCCCATTGATACGTGCCACCCATGTCCGTGATGACGGTGGAATAGCCGCTCGTTAAGTTTTGAATCGCAAGGTCCGCCGCCCCCGGCGCGGACTTCCCAAACGACGCGTTCCTAAACGCACCCGAAAGCTCGGTGTTACTGCCCAAAATCACCGAGTTTTCCCCCTTGATAATTTTCGCACCGACAATCGCGTCCGTCACACTCCAATACGGACTCGTTTTCAGTTCGTCTATCTTCGCGTTGTATACGTCGTAATACTGGTTGGAATAGAGCGGCGCTTCGGGCACGAGCATGTTCCAACGCTGCATAAACAGCCGCCACCATTCGTTGTAGGCGTCCGTAGCAGTCGGAAAATTCGCCGTCGGCTGCGCATTATACACCATCGCCATCGATAAAAAATCCATGCCAAGCTCATATTCCTTTCCGTCCACTACGGCGTACGCCCTGCCGTCCAAGCCCTCTCTAACCGTATCAAGCGTCACTTTTTGCCCGATTTCTTCGTAGACCGAGCGGTAGCTTTCGCGATAGACTACGTCCTCGAAAACTTGGTCGTTCCTTGATTTTTTACAAGCGGAAAAACTTAAAATCGGCGTAACCGCACACCCTATCCAAGAGAAAAAACGCATTTTCTTATTCATACTTTTTATTTTGCGCCTTGACGGGATTTTTATCCCTATCCAAAGACAAAACGCACAAAAACACTTGACGAATACGGGCGTAAGTGTTATACTAATTCCGTATGAAATCTATAAAGTCGCGCGCACGCGCGAAAGGAGAACGCTATGGAAGATAAAAAAACTCGCATTGAAACGACTTGTGTACAGGGCGGTTACACCCCCGGAAACGGCGAACCCCGTCAAGTACCTATTGTACAAAGCACGACCTTTAAGTACGCTACAAGCGAGGATATGGGCAAGCTTTTCGATTTGGAAGCGAGCGGGTATTTCTATTCCCGTTTGCAAAACCCGACCTGCGACACGGTCGCGGCGAAAATTTGCGCGCTCGAAGGGGGTAGCGCGGCGATGCTCCTCTCGTCAGGACAAGCGGCGAATTTCTTCGCTGTTTTTAATATTGCGACTTGCGGCGACCATATCATTTCTTCGTCCTCTATCTACGGCGGTACGTTCAACCTTTTCGCTGTAACGATGAAGAAAATGGGAATCGAATTCACCTTTCTTTCTCCCGACTGCACGGAAGAAGAACTTAACGCGGCGTTTAAGCCCAACACAAAAGCGGTGTTCGGCGAAACGATCGCAAACCCCGCTCTTACCGTACTCGATATTGAAAAGTTCGCAAAGGCGGCGCACGCGCACGGCGTACCCTTGATTATCGATAACACTTTCGCAACCCCCGTAAACTGCCGTCCTTTCGAGTTCGGCGCGGACATCGTCACCCATTCGACCACTAAGTATATGGACGGTCACGGCGTAGCGGTAGGCGGTTGTATCGTGGATTCGGGCAAGTTCGATTGGCTCGCGCACGCGGAGAAGTTCCCCGGACTTTGCACCCCTGACGATAGCTATCACGGCATTACGTATGCGGAAAAATTCGGGCTCGGCGGCGCGTATATTACGAAAGCGACGGCACAGCTTATGCGCGATTTCGGCTGCACGCAATCTCCTCAAAGCGCGTTCTATCTCAACCTCGGTTTGGAAAGCTTGCACGTGAGAATGGAACGCCATTGCCTGAATGGGCAAAAGGTTGCCGAATATTTAGAAAGTAACGACAAAATCAGTTGGGTGAACTACCCTGCTCTTAAATCGAACAAGTACTATGATTTAGCGCAAAAATACATGCCGAAAGGCACGTGCGGCGTTGTTAGCTTCGGCGTAAAAGGCGGTAGAGCGGCGGCGGAGAAATTCATGAAAGCGCTCAAAATCATTGCAATCGAAACGCACGTTGCGGACGCGCGTAGCTGCTGTTTGCACCCTGCAAGCGCGACCCACCGTCAAATGAACGAAGAAGAACTCATCGCGGCGGGCGTACCTGGCGACCTCGTGCGCCTTTCCTGCGGCATCGAAAACTATCAGGATTTGATTGCCGATATCGAGCAAGCGCTCAACACGCTCTAAAAAAGCGTTTTCAAAACAAAAAACGCTCGCAGTTTGCGAGCGCAAAAGGTGAACTATGCCTATTAAAATTCCCGACAATTTACCTGCGGTCAAAACGTTAGAAAGCGAAAATATTTTCGTGATGACGGAAAACCGCGCTATCACGCAGGACATTCGTCCCTTGCGTATTTTGGTGCTGAATTTGATGCCAAAAAAGATCGAGACGGAAACGCAGTTTGCGCGACTTCTCGGCAACACCCCTTTGCAAGTGGAAATGGAACTTATTCACACCAAATCCCATCAATCGAAGAACGTAGCGGAAGAGCATTTGCTTGCTTTTTATAAGACTTTCGACGACATCAAAGACCAAAAGTTCGACGGTATGATTATCACGGGTGCGCCCGTAGAACATATGCCTTTTGAAGAAGTGGAATACTGGCAAGAACTTTGTGAAATTATGGAATGGAGCAAAACCCACGTGCATAGCACTTTCCACGTTTGTTGGGGGGCACAGGCTGGGCTTTACTACCACTACGGCATTCAAAAGCAGGAAGTCGCGTCGAAGATGTTCGGCGTGTTCCCTCATCGCGTAGAATACAAGCAGTCCATTCTTTTCCGCGGATTTGACGATATGTTTATGGTGCCGCAATCCCGTCACACGACCGTGTTGCGCTCGGACATTGAAAAGGTAAAGGATTTAAAAATCCTCGCGTCGTCGGATAAGACGGGCGTTTACGCGGTTTCGACGAAAAACGGGAAACAAATCTTTGTCACGGGGCACTCGGAATACGATGCAGACACGTTGAAAAACGAATACCTTCGCGACCTTTGGCAAGGCAAGCCGATCACCATTCCCGAAAACTATTTTCCCGAAAACGATCCGACAATGCCGCCCATTGTTTCTTGGCGTGGGCACGCGCATTTGCTCTTTTCCAACTGGCTCAATTATTTCGTATACCAAAGCACGCCCTACGACATTAAAAAGGTCGAGGAACGCAAATAAACGCGTACACGGTAGCCTAATTTTGAAAAATTTTATACAAAACCGCCGTTGCGAAACGCAACGGCGGTTTTTCTATTCTATCCGATTTTTACATCACGTTAAAGGCTTGCAAAATGCCCACTACAAACAAGATGAAAATGATTACGGGAAGCACGAAGGTCATGTACCAACGCATCCATTTCTTCACTTTCATGCCCTTGCCTGCGTTTGCTTCTTCTTCGAAATTTTTCCAGCCCCAACCCCATTTTGTGGTACAAAACAGCACGAATACAAGCGAGCCGATCGGCAATAAAATATTCGAAACGAGAAAATCTTCCCAGTCCATAATATTCATGCCCGCGGGCGCGAAATCCGACCAAATATTGAAGCCGAAAATGCAGGGCAACGCCAAAATGCACATCAAAACGCCGTTAATAACGCAGGATTTGACTCGGCTACAGCCAAATTTTTCACAGCAGCAAGCCACGATCAATTCAAATACGCCGATAACCGTCGAGAATGCCGCAAACACCATAAACACAAAGAAAAGCGAGCCCCAAAGCTGCCCCATCGGCATATTGTTAAAAATGTTTGGCAAGGTCACGAAAATCAAGCTCGGGCCACTCGTGGTTTCGCCGCCGTTGAAAGCAAAGCACGCAGGGAATACGATCAGACCGGACGTAAACGCCACAAACGTATCAAGCAGCGCCACACTGACCGATTCGCCCATAAGCGAGCGTTCTTTCCCGATATAGCTACCGAAAATCGCCATTGCGCCGATACCAAGACTCAACGTGAAGAACGCTTGTTTCATCGCCGCAACGATTACTTCGCCAATCCCTGCTTCTTTCATTCGCCCAAGGTCGGGCTTCAAATAGAATTTCAAGCCTTCCGACGCGCCGTCCATGCAACAACAATATACCGCGATTGCAATCATCAAGACAAGGAGCGCAATCATCATAAATTTCGTGACGCGTTCCAAGCCCTTTTTCACGCCAAACCCGCAGACCAAGAAGCCTGCTAATACCACGATAAAGGTGGAAACAAGCATTGCAAGCGGACTATCGAGTACGTCATTCGTGAAATGCGCGCCCACTTCCGCGGCGTTCATATCCGAAAGCGTGCCGAACGCGGTGTCCTTGAAATATAAGAGCATCCAACCGGATACAACGACATAAAACATCATGAGCAGGTAGTTACCAATCAGCGCCGCCCAGCCGTGGATATGCCATTTATGACCGGGCTTTTCTAACTCTTGATACAAAAGCACGGGGCTTTTTCCACTCGCGCGCCCTAACGAAAATTCCATCGTCATAACGGGTACGCCCATAATAATAAGGAAAAATAAATAAATCAATACGAAAATACCGCCGCCGTACTGACCGACGATATACGGGAATTTCCAAACGTTGCCAATCCCGATTGCGCAACCTGCGCTGAGGAGTATGAACCCAAGTCGGCTGCCAAGCTTTTCTCTTTTTTGCGTTTGTTCTGCCATTTTCTTATCCTATTTTATCAAATCTTTAATCACTTCGCCCGCCAAAATCAAACCTACAACCGACGGCACGAACGCAATGCTTCCAGGGATAGGTTTTCCCGATTCTTCATCCACGCAACCCGAATCCTTTGGCGCTTCCCTAGAATAGACCACTTTTAAGCGTTCTATACCCCGTTTTTTCAGTTCTCGGCGCATAACCCGCGCCAACGGACAAACACTCGTTTTGGAGATATCCGTAACCTCAAAAGCAGTTGGATCAAGTTTATTTCCCGCACCCATGGACGAGATGACGGGCGTATTTACGCGGCACGCCTGCTCGACGAGCGCGATTTTTCCGCTGACCGTATCAATCGCGTCCACGACGTAATCAAACTTCGAAAAATCAAACTCCGCCGCCGTTTCGGGCAGGTAAAAAACATCGTGCACCGTCACTTGGATCTCGGGGTTGATGTCCTTGATTCGCTCCGCCATGACTTCCGTTTTCTTCCTGCCAACGGTGGAATGAAGTGCGATAATTTGACGGTTGATATTCGATACGCTCACCACATCCTTATCAATCAAATCAAGCGCGCCAACCCCGCTTCGAGCGAGCGCTTCCGCAACGTAACCGCCCACGCCGCCGATCCCAAAAACCGCCACGCGGGATTTCTTCAATTTTTCTAAGCCTTCTTCTCCAAGAAGAAACGCCGTTCTTGAAAATTGCATATTTTTACTCCGTTATTTCAACGCGTACACGGTACGCCCATTTTTCCTTTATGCGGATTTCTTCCAAGCGTCGGGCATAACGCGGTTTTTAATAAACCACTCCGTATCCTTTAAAAGAATATTATTATTCGAGCAGTTTACCGACACTTCGCCGCCGTTGCTTGAAACAACAATATTTCCGTTCATCGATTGATAACCGTCTTCATTGTCCGCAACCATCGTCGTTACGTACACCTTTTGCGTATACGGCGCGATTCTATCCACGAACGCTTGCGCGGGGAACATATTCGCGGGCTCTTTCGTATATTCGTCGCTGCCCGCGCAGCAGCATACGCAAACAATTTCGGGCTGAATCACGGAAAGGAGCGCGTCCGTACTTGACGTGGAACTGCCGTGGTGACCGCCTTTATAAAGCTTGCACTTGGGCAAATTGTTATTTTCTACAAGCGAGGCTTCTCCGTGCTCTTCCAAGTCGCCCGTAAAAAGATAGTTGTTCGCGCCTTGTTTTAAGAGCATACAAACGGAATACTCATTCTCTTTGCCCGCAGTTTCTTCATAATATTTTTGATACAGGAAATTCATCGTGATGCCGTCTGCAATCGTATACCTACGGCTCGCGCCGTTCACGTTATTCCAACATTCGAGCGCGGTGTATACCGTCGCGCCTTGCGATTTGGAATATTCTACAGCGTCTAAATACTCTGCGTAAAGGGTTTTATTTCCCTTATCCGTTAACAGCGATTGATTGGTCAAAGAGAACTGAATCAGTGTGCCGACCTTATATTCATACAAAACGCCTGTGCGCGCATTCCCGACTTTATTGCCGATAAAGGCGGCGATATGATCTTCGTGCGCATGCGTTGCGATAACGTATTCAAGCGTACCGTCGGTACAATACTGCTCCAAATACGCATTGATTGTGGGCGCGGAATTTTTTTTCGAGCCTGCGTCGATTAAAATTTCCGTATCGCCGATATCAATAAGCGTACAATCGCCCGTATTGCCGTTGCCAAGCTCTAAAAAGTGAATGCTCAATTCGTCCGTGACAATCACTTCGCCGCCTGCGGAATCGTTGGAGTTCTCGCTCGTTTCTTGCTCGCCAAGGAAAGGAACATTGATAATCCCTTTCTTATGTAAAAACAGTCCGACAAAAATCGCTGCGACGAGAAGTACGATGATAATAAAAGTTATCAAGGGGTATTTTTTCGCCGCTTTTTCGACTTGTTTTTTTACTTGTCTTTTCGTGTTTTTTCTTCTTGCCATATTGAATTACAAACTCCGAAATCTTTGAAAAAACTGCCGTCGGCAAAGTCGACGGCAGTTTTGTGTCATCTATTATTCCCAAACGCCACGATTACATGGATTCGTGAATGGTTCTGGAAATAACGTCATCCTGCTGTTCTTTCGTGAGCTTAATGAAGTTTACCGCATAGCCGGATACACGAATGGTAAGCTGAGGGTATTTTTCAGGATGCGCTTGCGCGTCCAAAAGCGTTTCACGATTGAATACGTTTACGTTGAGATGGAAACCACCGTCGCTAACGTAGGTATCCAACATTTGAACCAAGTTATCTACTCTATTCGACATAATATTATCTCCTTTCTATTATTTTATTTTCCGCGGCGAGCTTTTGCGAATGTTTCGTAAAAGCTCGCCATGAATTTGTGTTATGAAAACGATTAGTCGTCTTCTCTGCCGAGCGAACCGGGCGTAATCGAGAAGGTGTTCGAAATACCGTCTCTCGAATATTCGTAAGGAATCTTCGCAACCGATTCAAGGGAAGCCAATGCGCCGTTCATATCTCTGCCGTGCATGGGGTTCGCACCGGGAGCAAGAGGCGTACCGCCGCGTCTGCCGTCGGGCGTATTACCCGTCTTCTTACCGTATACAACGTTCGACGTAATCGTCAAAATCGACGTCGTAGGGATACTTTCACGGTAGGTGTAGTGACTCTTAACTTTCTTCATGAACGACTTAACGATCCATACAGCGATTTCATCAACTCTGTCGTCATTGTTACCGTACTTAGGATAGTCCCCTTCGATCTTGTAATCTACAACGATACCGTCTTCGTTACGAACGGGGTAAACCTTTGCGTACTTGATAGCGGACAAGGAGTCAGCCGCGCAGGAAAGACCTGCGATACCCGTTGCGAAGAAACGGCGAACTTTCGTATCGTGCAATGCCATTTCGAGGGATTCGTAGCTGTACTTATCGTGCATATAGTGGATAAGGTTAAGGGTGTTCACGTATACTTCCGCGAGCCACGTCATCATGTTATCGAACTTCGCGAGAACTTCGTCGTAGTTGAGCGCGCCGTCGCCATAAATGGGAACGAATTCAGGGGAAACCTGCATGGGTTTACCGGTAACCTTATCTTTCATGATTTCGTCTTTACCGCCGTTGATAGCGTAAAGCAAGCACTTTGCAAGGTTTGCTCTCGCGCCGAAGAACTGCATGTCTTTACCGACTTTCATACAGCTTACGCAGCAAGCGATTGCATAGTCGTCACCCATTTCCGCTCTCATCAATTCGTCGCTTTCGTATTGAATGGACGACGTACGAATGGAAATATCCGCGCAGAACTTTTTGAAGTTTGCGGGCAATCTCTTAGACCAAAGAACGGTGAGGTTGGGTTCGGGTGCAGGACCGAGGTTATCAAGCGTGTGCAATACACGGAACGCCGTCTTGGTAACAAGCGTTCTACCGTCTACGCCCATACCGCCGATCGCTTCGGTTACCCACGTGGGGTCGCCCGAGAACAATTCGTTGTATTCTTTCGTTCTCATGAACTTCACGATACGAAGCTTCATGATGAAATGATCGATAAATTCTTGTGCTTCCGTTTCGGTGATGATACCCTTTGCGAGGTCACGTTCGATATAAATATCGAGGAATGTCGTGTTTCTACCGATAGACATCGCCGCGCCGTTTTGATCCTTAACAGCGCCAAGGTAACCAAAGTACAATGCTTGGATAGCTTGTTGCGCCGTTTCAGCGGGTTTGGTAATGTCGCAACCGTAGCTTGCAGCCATTTTCGCCAAGCCTTTGAGCGCTTTCACTTGTTCTGCGATTTCTTCGCGGTCTCTTACCTTATCGGGGGTCATCGTGCCGCCCAAAGCAAGCTTGTCTTCTTCCTTCTTTTGGATAAGGTAGTCCGTACCGTAAAGCGCAACTCTACGATAGTCGCCGATGATACGGCCGCGGCCGTAAGCGTCGGGCAAACCGGTCAAAATGTGTGCGGAACGAACCGCTCTCATTTCCGGCGTATATGCGTCGAACACCCCTTCGTTGTGCGTTTTACGGTATTTCGTGAAAATTTCTTTTACGTTCGAATCCAATTCGTAACCGTACATATTCAATGCGCCTTCGGACATACGGATACCGCCGAAGGGTTGCAAAGCGCGCTTGAAAGGCTCGTCCGTTTGAAGACCAACGATCTTTTCAAGGTCTTTATCCAAATAACCAGCGCCGTGAGACGTAAGCGTAGAAACAATCTTCGTATCCGCGTTCAAAACGCCGCCTGCCGCAATTTCTTTCTTCGTGAGATCGCAAACGATATCCCAAAGTTTTTTCGTAGCTTCCGTTGCAGGAGCAAGGAACGCTGCGTCGCCTTCATACGGCGTATAGTTGTGCTGAATGAAATCACGCACGTCTATTTCGTCGCTACACCATTTACCGGGAACAAATCCTTCCCAACCTTTGTATTGAACCATAACAGTAACTCCTATTATTTTATTTTTTCATTTATCCCAACCGTTTCCCAACGGATTGTTTTCGTGTTTATTTACCCGCCTTGCGTTCTTCGATTTTCGCGTCCAACCAAAGCTCTAAAATTTCTTCCGGTTGATAGCCTGCGCAACGGGCGAAGATTTCCCCGTCGTCCACGAGCAAGATCGTCGGCACTTTTTCCACTTCCCAAGCTTCCATCAAAGGCAAAGTCGAATAGTCCGCCTCTACGTGCACCAAACGGATATCGCCGCGCGCGTCGCATAATTCTTTTAAAATCGGCATCAGCGTTAAGCAGTTGGCGCAAGACTCGCCGCTCACTTCCACGCAGCAAAGCCCTTTCAATTCGTCCTTATAGTTCTTTTCGTTGATCATACTCTACCTTCCGTCAAAATCCGTTTGGCGTTCACTACCCGCTCTTTTTTGGGCGACTCCACGTCTTTGAGCGGATATTCTATGCCCAGTTTTTCGTACTTGACCACGCCCATCGTGTGATAGGGAAGCACTTCCACCTTTTCCACCGTTTCTAAGCTATCGATAAACGCGCGGGTGCGCTTTAAGCTCTCGTCGTCGTCCGTAATCCCCGGCACAAGCACTTGGCGTATCCAAAGCTTGACCTTTTTCTCACTGACAAATTTCGCAAACGCTAGCGTATTCGCATTCGACTGCCCCGTGAGCTTTTTACACGGTTCGTCGTCGATGTGCTTGATGTCGAGCATGACAAGATCGGTAAGCGCAAGCAGTTTCTCGTGCTTTTCTACGCTAACTGCCGAGTTGGCATTAAACGTAATCCCCGACGTATCGATACAGGTATGCACACCTTTAGCTTTGAGCAAAGTGAAAAGCTCGATAACGAAATCAATTTGTACGAGCGGTTCGCCGCCCGTGACGGTCACCCCGCCTTTATCGCCGAAATAATTCCGATACCGAAGCGCGCGCTCCACGACCGCTTCCGCCGTATACTCCGTGCCGTCGCCAATCGCCCACGTATCGGGATTGTGACAGTACTGACAGCGCAACGGACAGCCTTGCAGGAAAATCACGAAACGAATCCCCGGCCCGTCTACCGTACCGAATGATTCAAACGAATGAATACGTCCCGCCATGATTATCCCCCCAAGAAATACCGCGTTTTTCAGGGCTTTTCAGTTTACTGAAATATATCCTATATTCACGCATGATTTATTATAACAAAACTCTCTCTATTTGTCAAGCCTTTGTAGATATTCTTTTTACCTTTTTCGTATTTTATACGAAAGAAGAATTTTCCATACGAAAAAGCGCGGGAGAACTTCATTTTTTGCGTTTTTTTAATTTTTTGATATGTTTTTTCCTTGGTTAGTTTAAGATTTGAAAACAAAGATTTTTCTGCCTAAATAGTTCCAAATAAGCACAATCCCCGTCATCACGCATTTCATCAGCCACCATTTCCACGCTTCGCCTAAAAACTCCGCCGTCCCCAAAAACGAGAAGCTCGGAATCACTTTCACAAGCAACATTCCAACCCAAGTAATACCCAAACCAAACACCCCAATGACCGTGAAAATCAAAAAGGCTTTTTTCGAGGTGGCTTCTTTTTTATCGCGAACCACGCGGAATACGAAATGAATGGATAAAACCCAGTTTACAATCAAGCCGACGGTAAAGCCGAACAAGACGGAAAAGGTCGTCGCCCAAAAATGCCCCACAAGACTGGTCGGGAGCAAGAAATGGAAAAATAAATAGGTCACGGCGTAATCCACCACCGTTGCCGTACCGCCGACAAGTAAAAAGCGGAAAATTTCCCAAAACAGGTCTTTTTTCGTTTGTTTTTGCGGGGTTTGTTCCAGCCCCGCTTTCATTTGTTCGTCCATAACTCTCCTTAAATGCAAACGCAATAAAATAGCGTTGAGAAAATCAAGAACGCGCTGACGGAAAGAAGCATTGCTCTATCGATTGCCAGCGACGTTTCTCCTTTGTCCGTCGCCAAGATTTTATGCGTACAGCCCACAGCAAGCGCAAGCCCTAAAATAATCGGCATGATATAACGGAAATCCATCGTACAAGCGTACGGCATCGTGATATAAAAATACACTTCCGAACCCGCCTGCGAAAGCAGGAGCAGGAATATAAAGAATAAGTCCGCACCGTTTATCTTCGCGTCTTTTAACAAATCGCCCCCCGCTTTCCGTTTCCTTACGTAGAGCACAATCGCGCGAATCATGCCCATGAACAACGCGAAACAGCTAATCCACGCCAAGAGCAAGGAAACTACGGCAAAGCCCTCGCCCCGCCAGTAGGTAAACTCGCCAAAAATCGCCGAGCGGGTGATGTAATTGAACAAATTGTAATGCCCGTTTGCGCCGTAAATTTGGTTGGCTTTGTCCGCCCAGCTCGAGAACGGCACGCAGTAGAGCGAACCGAAATATTCGTTGATATCAAACGCAACGAAAAATCTTTCGAAGAAAGAATGTCTTTTTGTGGAAAGCAATAAATTGAGGTTCGAAAACACAAACCCGAACTCTTGATCAAATCTCTCTTTCGCATACACTTGAAACCAAAGCCCGATAGGCGCGCAAATCGCCAAGAAGACGCCGTACTGCAAAAAAAGTTTTTTCCAAGACGTCGCGCCCTTAGCCTTTCTCGCTGTGCCGATGAGTTCATAAAGGAAGATGCCGCCTATCGGCAAACACACGGTCGCCGAGGAAAGCTTGGTCATCATACCCAACCCCACGGCAAGCGCGCAAAGCCAAATATAGACGGAGGATTTGTCTCCTTTTTGCCATTTTAACGCATAGTAAATCGCCGTCATACTCAATAAATACGCAAGCGCGTCGTTATTGACCATTCCTGCGAACTGAATATGCCTTGGGAAGAAAATCACGAACGCTGAAAGCAAAATTTCCATCTTTTTCGAGAAATGAAAAAGTTTCACCGTTTTTAAAAGCACTACGCAGGTCATCACCGAATACAGCACGGATAAAATTTGCGTCGTTGAATACAAATAGTAACGTTCGGCTGTGACAAAATCCTTATTTACCGAGCTCGCTTCCATGCCGTTTAAGAATTTGGACGGAAAATAATTTCCCATTCCAAACACCTTGGTAAGCAATTCCGTAAAGAACTCCATAAATTTCATGAACGTTGACTGAATGAACGCGTTCAAGGGCGGATGGTAAAATTGATAGGCGTTCGAGGTCGGAAGCTTGCCCGTCGAAAAAATCGTCCACGCGTAGCCCTCGTGCCCCGTACCCTTGGAATTATAGGTGTCTTGCTGGCGCGCCGACACGGGCGTATAGAGCATATACCCGATACGAAGAATACACCCGAAAATGAACAGCAACAGGATAATTCTCGACGTTGTAAGGCGTTTTGTGATACCCATGTACGCGCCGAAAATAAGCACCGCCGCCAAACCGATTGCGATAAACGACTGCGCAACCGCGCCCGGATACTGCGTTTTTAAGCGCGGCTTCAGCAAAATAAAGAGCGCGAGCGTCACTACGAACACGAGCGCGTAAAGCCCCGCCTCGCGCAAACATTTCCGCAAAACGACTTTTTTATTCGGTTTCGGCTCTTTCTCGAGCGGTTTTTCCTCCCCGTCTTTTGGGAAGCGCGGCAAGTTTTCCGTCTGCATAATCCGTTATCTTACTCCGACTTTTCTAAATTTTTCGTCTTTTCCGTTTTTTCCATATTCTCATCCGACGTTTTCGTTTCATGATACGCCTTTTCGGTGTTCACGTTCCAAAGCGCCGTTTTATCTTTATTTCCGCTGATGATATTTTCACAAGCCACGATCGCCGTGACCATCGAATGGTCCATATTATTGTAGCGGTGCTGACCGTTTCTGCCGACGGGATACAAGTTTTCAAAGGTATTGAGCCAGTCCTTGACCTTGTCAAATTGTCCGTACGAGCCAAAATACGCGGGATACGCTTTTTTTACTCGAATGAGCGTGGAATCCAGGACGTTTTCTCTCGATTCGATCACGCCGATCTTAATTAGCTCGTCCACGCCGTTTGCAATAAATTCTTCGTCGGGGCTTGTCCACATTTGATCCCCCTCGCTGCAAAAATATTCCAAACCAACCCAAACGTGTTCTTCGGGGTTACCGACCATATACGGCGACCAGTTATTGAAAATTTGAATACGTCCTAAGCGCACGTCCCTATCCTGCACGTAAATCCAGCAATCAGGTACGATACCACCAAGCGTTTTCATCTTCGTTTTATTCTTTACTTTCAGACCGTCGAGTTTTAAGCCGACTGTCATAAAATCTCTATACGGCAGCGTCGTAGCGATCTCATACACGTCCGCAGGCGCGTTTTCCTTGCCGACCGCTTCCAAAAGGTCTTTGATAGGCATAGAAGAAATAAAGTAGTCCGCGGCGTATTCTTCCACCCCGCCGTCTTTATTCAATGCGGACACGGTAGCCACCTTTCCATCTTTTAAGGTAATTTTTTGCACCGTTCTTCCGTATAAAATTTCACCGCCAAGACGTTCGATTTCCGACGCCATTTTCTCGTAGAGCTGACCAGGACCTTTCTTAGGATAGATAAACTGCTCGATTAAACTCGTTTCCACTTCACGATTTTTCTTACCGAAAATCTTCTTAAACGCGTTGCCGATCGCCTTGGAAATAGACAAACCTTTTACGCGCTGCGAGCCCCAGTCCGCCGAAAGTTGGCTAGGATGTACTCCCCATAATTTCTCCGTGTAATCCTCAAAAAACATTTCGTATAACGGTTTGCCGAAACGGTTGATATAGAAATTTTCCAGGTTGGTTTCGGGGCGCTTATGCATACAGCTTCCGATGTAGCCAAAGCCCGCTTTAAGCGTGCTCCAAAGCCCCATATTGATAAAGGTGCGTGCTTTCAAGGAAATGGGATAATCGAAGAATTTACGCTTATAGATGATACGCGAAACGCGGTCGCGCACGAGCATAACCTCGTCCGTTTTTTCGGGGTCGGGACCCCCTTCTTGCAAAGGTTTTTCCCTTTCGAGAATTTTATCGTCTTTGGCGGGCGCACCCTGCACGGGCAACATCTTTGTCCAAAGCGCCGTAACGCGGTCGTCCTTGGAAAAGAAGCGGTGTCCGCCGATGTCCATGCGGTTGTCTTTATAGGTCGCGGTGCGCGAAATACCGCCGACAAAATCTTCAAGCTCTAAAATAATCGGCTTAATGTCCTGCGATTTCGTTAAAAGCTCGTAGGCGGCTGTAAGCCCCGCAGGTCCCGCGCCGATAATAATCGCTTTTTTTTCTCTCATAATTCTTTCTCTCCGCTTTTCCACTTTATGCCTTTTTAGACATAGTATTACATAGTAAAATTATACTAAATTATCCGCCTATTGTCAATACCTCCGAAGAAAATTCTACGCCCGCCAAACGAATAAAATACACGCCGAAAGAAGGGCAAGACCGCCTTTCGGGGTTTCCCCGAAAGAAGGGCAAGACCGCCTTTCGGGGTTTCCCCGAAAGGCGGTCTTTTCTTTTGTGTTTTTACGGAATTACGCTTTTTCAGCGATTTCTTCCGTTTTTTCTTCCGTTACCGGCGCGTTGTATCCGCCAACGTACTGGGGCGTAACCGTTTTGTACGCCTTTGTACCCGTACCTGCGGGAATCAACTTACCGATGATAACGTTTTCTTTCAAGCCGACAAGGTAATCTCTCTTTGTGCGGATAGCCGCTTCGGTGAGTACCTTCGACGTTTCTTGGAAAGACGCCGCGGAAAGGAAGGAATCGGTAGCGAGCGCCGCTTTCGTGATACCGAGAAGCACACGTTTTGCAAGCGCGGGTTTGCCACCGTTCATCATCGCTTTCGCGCTTTCTTCTTGGAAAGTGACCATATCCACGAGTTCGCCGGGAAGAAGGTTGGTATCCCCTGCGCTTTCTACGCGGACTTTCTTGAGCATTTGACGAACGATAATTTCAACGTGTTTATCGTTGATTTCAACGCCCTGCGAGCGGTAAACGGTCTGTACCTGTTCAAGGATATAGTCCTGTACGCCCTTAACGCCTTGTACGCGAAGAATGTCTTGAGGGTATACGCTACCAGCGTTCAAAAGTACGCCGGGAACAACCTTTTCGCCCTCTTTGACTTTGATTTCGGCATTGAAGGGGAGGGAATAATCCGCTTTTACCTCTTTCGTTGCTTCGTCCAAAATCTTAACGTGCTTCGAGCCGTCGGAGGTATCGATAGAGATAATACCTTCCGCTTCGCAAATCGTTGCGCAGCCCTTCGGCTTTCTAACTTCAAACAATTCTTCGACGCGGGGAAGACCTTGCGTGATGTCCCCCGTCGCTGCGATACCGCCCGTATGGAAGGTACGCATGGTAAGCTGAGTACCGGGTTCACCGATGGACTGCGCCGCAATCGTACCGACTGCTTCGCCGACCTGTACGGGAAGGGTAGTAGCCATGTTTTTACCGTAGCACTTTGCGCATACGCCGACTTTCGACGAACAGGTGAATACGCTTCTAATGGAAACTTCTTTCAAACCTGCCGCGACAATCGCGTCCGCTTCTTTTTCGTCGATGAACTGGTTCATTGCAACGATTACTTCGCCCGTTGCGGGATCGATTACGTCTTCCGCCGCAAATCTACCGAGCACACGCGAATGCAAGCCTTCGATTTCCTTGCCGATGGAATCGTGGATCGCTTTTACGGGCAAGCCTTGGGGCTTTCTACCCGCACAGCAATCGTCTTCACGAACGATAATTTCGTGCGATACGTCTACAAGACGACGGGTAAGATAACCCGAGTCAGCCGTCTTCAAAGCCGTGTCGGTCAAACCTTTACGGCCGCCGTGCGACGAAATGAAATATTCGAGAACGGAAAGACCGTTACGGAAACAGGATTTTACGGGGACTTCAATCTTTTTACCTTGAGGGTTAACCATTAGACCACGCATACCTGCGAGCTGCTTAATTTGGTCGATCGAACCACGCGCACCCGAGTCAGCCATCATCCAGATAGGATTGAACTTATCCTGTTCGCCTTGTTTCTTCAAAAGGTCCGCAACCTTGTTCGTTGCTTCGTCCCATTGCGCGATAACCGCGTCGTAGCGTTCTTCTTCGTTCAACAAACCGCGCGCATATTTCTTCGCGATTTTGGAAACTTCGCGTTCCGCATTGTCGATGATTTCCTGCTTTTCTTCGGGAATCTTCATGTCGAATACGGAGGTCGTCAAAGCTGCAAGCGTCGAATATTTATAACCTCTTTCTTTCATCGCGTCGAGTACGTACGCAGCCTTGGGCGCTTTGCCCGTTCTAAACGCCGCTTCAACGATTTTGGAAAGGTGTTTCTTGCCGATTGCTCTCGCTTTGCCGATGAACTCGGTATCGAGCTCCAAACGAAGATAAGATTCAGGCGTAGTTCTCTTTACGAAACCGAGATCTTGAGGCAAACCATCGTTATAGATAAGTCTACCGATCGTCGTTTTGATGATACCGGTTACTTCCAACTTGCCCGTCTTTTCGTTGCGGCGAACTACTGCGCTCTTAATGAGCGTTTCGCCCGCTTTATTTTCAACGGGGCACACGTAAGGCAAATCCAAATCTTCGAACATACCTTCGGGAAGTTCCACCGTACGCTTGAGATACATTTCGTCCTGTTCGTGTGCAATCTTGTTTTGGTAAGCCAAAATCGCTTCGTTTTCGGACGAATATACGGGCGGGATATACACTTCCCCATTTTCGTCGGGGCGACCCTGCTCGTCATACTTGCCGCCTTCTTCACGGCGCTTGATCGTAAGACAGTAAGCACCGATGATCATGTCCTGCGTCGGCGACATAACCGATTTACCGTCAGCAAGCTTCAAGATATTATTTGCGGAAAGCATCAAGAATCTTGCTTCCGCTTGCGCTTCCACACTCAAGGGAAGATGTACAGCCATTTGGTCACCGTCGAAGTCGGCGTTGAAAGGTCCGCAGACAAGGGGAGAAATCTTAATCGCTCTACCTTCGATGAGTACGGGCTCGAACGCTTGAATGGACAAACGGTGAAGGGTCGGTGCACGGTTCAAAAGTACGGGGTGGTCTTTAATAACGTCTTCGAGAACGTTCCAAACCATATCTTTCGCCTTTTCTACCGCGCGTTTCGCCGTCTTAATGTTGTGACATTGACCGCTTTCTACCAAACGCTTCATAATGAACGGCTTGAAAAGCTCGATTGCCATTTCTTTGGGCAAACCGCATTGATAGATTTTGAGTTCAGGACCTACGACGATAACCGAACGACCGGAATAGTCTACACGCTTACCGAGCAAGTTCTGACGGAAACGACCCTGCTTACCGCGAAGCATTGCGGAAAGGGATTTCAAATCACGGTTGGAAGGTCCGCTAAGCGCCTTACCGCGACGGCCGTTATCGATAAGCGCGTCCACCGCTTCCTGCAACATACGTTTTTCGTTCTTGATGATCATATCAGGCGCACTGATTTCCATCATTTTCTTCAAACGGTTGTTACGGTTGATAACGCGGCGGTACAAATCGTTCAAGTCGGACGTAGCGAATCTGCCGCCGTCGAGCTGTACCATAGGACGGATATCGGGGGGAATAACGGGAAGAACGGTCATAATCATCCATTCGGGGCGGTTACCGCTCTTTCTGAACGATTCGATTACTTCAAGACGCTTAATCGCCTTAATCGCTTTTTGACCGGGGCCCTTTTGGCTATTCGCCGATTCGTCCACAGCTTTTTTACATTCTTCGCTTTCCTTATCAAGGTCGACAGCCATCAAAAGCTCGCGGATTGATTCCGCGCCCATGCCAACTTTCAAGCCGGTTACGGAAGAATCGCCGTAGCGTTCTTCGATTTCGCGGAGCTGTTTGTCGGTGATGACTTCTTTATAGGAAAGTTCGGTTACGCTGCCCGGATCGAGAACGACGTAGGAAGCGAAATAGATAACTTGTTCTAATTGCTTCGGCCCCATATTGAGAAGAAGACCGATTTTAGAGGGTACGCCTTTGAAATACCAGATATGGGAAACGGGCGCTGCAAGCTCGATGTGTCCCATTCTTTCACGGCGGACTCTCGAACGAGTGATTTCAACGCCGCACTTTTCGCAAGTATGCCCCTTATATTTTACTCTCTTATACTTACCGCAATGACATTCCCAGTCCTTCATCGGCCCGAAGATCTTTTCGCAGAAAAGACCGTCTTTTTCGGGTTTTTGGGTGCGGTAGTTAATGGTTTCGGGCTTGGTTACTTCGCCGAACGACCATTCTCTGATTTTCTCGGGAGAAGCAATGCTGATTTGAATAGAATGAAAATCGTTTAATTCGTACATAGTATTACCTCCTTACTCCTCGTCGCCGAAAAGATCGTCGTCACCGTCGTCTTCAACGGTTTCAAACAATTTGCCGAAATCGAAGGAATCGTCGTCTTCATCGTCGAAATCTTCGTCGTCGTCCGATTCCGTGATATTAAGACCGTCTTCATCGTCGCCGTCGTCTTCAAAGATAGACTTGACGTCGAATTCGTCTTCTTCGTCTTCTTCGTCGTCCGTGGTGAAGTCGATTTCTTCGAGTTCTTCTTCCTTCAAGCTCGACTTGCGGCTTGCCGTAACGTCAAGATTATCCTCTTCTTCCACTTCGCGAATGATAAGTTCGTCGCCCGATTCGGTGAGCACCTTAACGTCAAGCGCCAAGGATCTCAATTCTTTAAGCAATACCTTGAATGCTTCGGGAATACCGGGTTCGGAAATGTTCTCGCCGCGAACGATGGATTCGTAGGTCTTAACACGTCCGTTCGTATCGTCCGATTTTACGGTAAGAATTTCTTGCAAGATGTGCGCCGCGCCGTAAGCTTCGAGTGCCCAAACTTCCATTTCACCGAAACGCTGTCCGCCGAATTGCGCTTTACCGCCGAGAGGCTGCTGCGTAACGAGCGAATAAGGACCGATTGCACGCGCGTGAATCTTATCGTCTACAAGGTGGATAAGTTTAATCATATACTGTACGCCGATAGTAACGCGGTTTTCAAAGGCTTCGCCCGTTCTACCGTCGAATACTTGGAATTTACCGTCAACCTTACCGTCGGGGTTCAACAGATTGTTTTCCCTAAACATAACTTCAAGGTCTTTTTCCGTTGCGCCGTCGAATACGGGCGTTGCAATCTTCCAACCAAGTTGTTTACATAC
>JAFTQI010000002.1 GCA_017462825.1 Clostridia bacterium
ACGAAGGGTTAAGCTTGCCTTCGAGCTTATTACCGTCTTTGTCTACTTTGATGATCATGTCAGGCGTCAAGGATGCCTTGGATACGCCCGTGGGGGTGCAATAGTATTCGTTGTCGCTGATTTTTACGGAGATGTTACCGTCGTTCGCCGCAACGAATCCTTTCTGCCAGAGCTTAAGCCCTACTTCGCAAATTTCCTTCTTGATTTCAAAAGGTGATTTCATAGTTTTTTTCCAGTCCTTTATATTATTTTTTTATTTTGTCAAATTTTGAGTGTCAAGAGCAATCATATACTCTTCGTTGGTAGGGATAACGTACGTTTTTACTTTCGCGCCCTTTGCCGAAATATCCGCAAATTCCCCACGCTCGCAGGTTTGATTATATACTTCGTCGATTTCAATGCCTAAGAAAGACATATCTTTACAAACTTTTTCACGGATATTGCGGTCGTTTTCGCCAATTCCCGCCGTAAAGACAAGCGCGTCCACGCCGTTCATTTCCGCCACGTACGAGCCGATAATTTTCTTAATGTTATGTACGAGAATCTTGAGCGCAAGTTCGGCACGGTAATTCCCTTCCGCAGCCGCGGCACAAATATCTCTGCAATCGCTCGAAATGCCCGATACGCCAAGCAAACCCGCTTCCTTATTAAGAATCTTATCCGCCTCGTCCGCCGTCAAACCTTCCGCTTTTTGCAAGAAAGTAACGACCGTCGGATCGATCGCACCGCTTCGCGTACCCATCGGCACGCCGTCTTGCGGCGTAAAGCCCATCGACGTATCCACCGCTTTCCCGTTTACCGTCGCCGTAATCGACGAACCGTTACCCAAGTGGCAGGTGATGATCTTCGCGTTCTTGTTCCCCAAAAGCTCTTGCGCTTGCCCTGCTACGTAGCGATGGGACGTGCCGTGGAAACCGTAACGGCGAATCTTATGTTTTTCATAAAGTTCGTACGGAATGGGATAAATGTACGCGTAGTCTTCCATATCGGAATAGTACGACGTATCAAACACCCCTACGTGGTTTACGTTTGGCATTACTTCCTTACAAGCCTTCAAGCCGCTGATTGCTGGAGGTCCGTGCAAAGGGTTAAGCCCTACGATACTTTCAAGATACTCGAGTTCCTGATCGCCGAGCACTGCGGATTTTTTAAGTTTTTCACCGCCGTGCGCAAATCTGTGTCCTACCGCCGAAATTTCCTCGACGCTTGCGATTACGCCCTTTTCCCCATCGGTAAGCAGGGAAAGCACGCACGCAATCGCCGCCTTGTGATCGGGGAAATCCGCGTTTGACTTGTAATCGGGTTTATCGGGGCGTTTGTGCGTCACAATCCCGTCAATTCCGATTCTTTCGCAGAGCCCTTTCGCCAACACTTCGTTCGTGTCCATATCAAACAACTGATATTTCAGCGAAGAACTCCCCGCGTTTACAACGAGAATTTTCATTTTTCGATTGCTCCTTATATGTAATAAAGATTTTTAGTTTCTCTTTGCGATAACTTCTTTTTCAAACTTTTCGACTTCATCCCACCAGTCTTCTTTCAAACCTTGACGGGAAAGGTATTCATCCCAAACGTCGGTGAAGGGAAGATACTTCACTCTTTCGTGCATATAGAATACTTTCGTGAAGTTGCCTTCGTCTTGCAATTTCTTCATTTCCGCATACGGTTGAAGGATTGCGGAAAGGAGGGCTTTTTGCATAGAGCGAACGCCCGTTACCCAAGCGCAAAGACGGTTGATGGAAGCGTCGAAATAGTCAAGCGCTACGATAACCTTATCGTCTGCGTCGTTGCGAATGATTTCTTTGGAAAGTTCTTTGAGTTCGTCGTCCACTACGATTACGTGGTCGGAGTCCCAACGAACGGGACGGGAAACGTGGAGCTGTACTTTATCATAGAACGCAAGCATCGAAGGAATCTTATCGGAAACGACTTCCGTCGGATGATAGTGACCCGTATCAAGCAAGCAGCAAATACCGCGCGTTGCCGCATAGTTTTGATAGAATTCGTTGCTACC
>JAFTQI010000008.1 GCA_017462825.1 Clostridia bacterium
AAGGATATTTTGATAAAATTCTCGTAGACGCGCCCTGCTCTGGGGAGGGAATGTTCCGTAAAAATGCGGAGGAGGCTTTGTCCGAGTGGAGTGAGGAAAACGTTTCCCTTTGTGCAAAACGGCAGGCGGAAATTTTGGAATCCGCTACGCAAATGCTCAAAGAAGGCGGACGGCTTGTCTATTCCACTTGTACATTTGCAAGCGCCGAAGACGAGGGGCAGGTATGCGATTATTTGCAAAAACACCCCGAAATGCGCCTTTTAAAGCAAGAGAAACTGTACCCGCATAAAATCCAAGGGGAGGGGCATTTCGTCGCGCTTTTCGAAAAAACGGGAAAGACGGGGGAATGGGATTCCCGAATCAAAGAAGCCAAGGCGAGCGTGACAGCAGGCGGAGAAAAGGCGTATCGGGATTTTGAAAAGACGTTTTTTTATGAAAAGTTTGCGAGAAGATTATATGAAAACAACGGCGTTTTATACGAGCTTCCAAGCGGCGTTTTCGATTGGAAAGGGTTGCAGGTACTGCGCGTTGGCGTAAGGCTTGGGGAAGTGAAAAACGGGCGGTTTGAGCCCGGTCATTCTTTGGCAATGTGTCTAAAGAAAAAAGAGTGTAGAAACGTTGTGGATTTCTCGGAAAAGGACGTTCGTTTACAAAAGTATTTGCGCGGGGAAACGTTTGAGGATGAGGCGGTGAAGAACGGCTGGTGCATTGTTTGTATCAACGGTTTACCGCTCGGTTTAGGAAAGGCGGTAAACGGCGTCGTGAAAAATCATTTGCCCAAAGGGATAAGGGCAATGTGAAAAAGATAACTTTCTTATAATTCTATATAATAAAAGACCGCCGCGGCAATTCGCCGCGGCGGTTTTTTGTTTCGTTTTGCGAAAAATTATTCGTTATAAGGTCTATCTTCGTCAAGTTCTTCAGTTTCTACCTTTTTCGAAGCTTTTGCCTTTTTCGCTTTCTTTGCTTTTTCTTTCTTTGCTTTTGCAACGACTGCCGCGCTCTTACGGCGTTTTTTGATTACCTTGCGGAGAATCAAGCTAGCGATTGCAAGCAAGAGTACTGCTGCAAGGATAAGCGAGCTTGCAAGGAGCCAAACGTTCGTTTCTTCGCCGCCGCCTACATCGTTCGTCGTATCATCGTCCGTATCCGTATTCGTCGAAGCCGTTACTTTTTCGTCGTTGTACGAGAAGTTCACGAGCGTCGTGTATCTCAAGCCTTCGTCCTTTTCGATATAAGCGATACCGGAAGTCTTGGATTCCGCTTTGTAGCTATCGTATACGTTGCCTACGTTGTTTTCGTCTAAATATTCATTGTAACGAAGGTAGGTGTTGGAATCGTAGTAGGAGAATACGTTTTCGAACTTGTCAAGCGTATCGTCCTTTTCCCAAGCGGTCATGAGGTTGTCAAAATACGTTTGCGCCGAGCTGGAAACGCCGGGGTTCGCGTCGAAAAGCACGTAGGAATTTTCCGCGCTCGTGATCCAGTTGCCGTTTTCGTCCTTATCTCTTGCGCCGCTCCATACTTCCAAACGATAACTCTTTGCTTGGCTGCCTGCACGGATATAGAAGCTTACCGTCGCCCATTCGCCGTTCGTAGGGGTTACTACTTGGAAGAGTTGCTTTTCGTTTTCGCCGTCGATTGCTTCGTAGCGAGCGTCAAGCCCATTAAGCGCCGTGAAAGGGGTTACTTCTACCGTACAAGCGCGATCTGCATAATATTTGCTGTCTTTGTTATAGAACGCGATACCGTCTTCGCCTTCGTTGTTCCAATAATCGCTGTATGCGTGGCTTGCGCCGCCGTCCGCTACGACAAGGTTTCCGTCGCTGTCCGTACCGTAGTTTGCAAGGTTTGCAAATACTTTGCTGTCCAACTCCGCTTTTTCTTCCGCAGTAAGGGATTTATAACCGCTCCATTTGGTGTTGACCTTGTAAAGACCGTCCTTTTGCAAACGAAGCACAATTTCACTCGTCGGTTTCGAAGGATCTTCCGAACGAACGTTGCCGTCGTTGTCGTACCAATAGATCAAGTTTCTACCAACGGAGAGTACGTTATTGTAGTTGTCGTCGCTCATATCCATAAGATATACGTACGCAACTGCGCCTGCGCTTACCTTTACGCGGGTAGAGATAACAACGGTATTGTTTGCCGAGATTGTCGTGGTGTTGCCGATATAACCGAAAGGCTTATTGCTGTAAACGGGTTTTTTGTTTTCGTTAAGAGTGTCCGCGCCGTTCCAAATGAGGAGGGGTTGCGTGGATTCTTCGCCGATTACCGCATTCCAAGCTTCCGTAGCCGTCGCGCCGCTGCCAGCCAAGTTCTTGATGCCGTCCATCCATGCGCCCGTTGCCGTTGCATAGTAGCCTTCTTCCGCATCCGTGAAATAGTTCTTGTTGATAAGACCTGCGTTCAAGTGTTTATTGATTGTTGCGTCGTTGCCGCTCATTGTAATATACGCGCTATCCGCGTACACGCCTTTATAAGTGGAAGGATTCGCAAGACCGCTTTCGATGGCGTTCTTTGTCGCCGTCGGCGTATCAAAACCGCTATTGCCAGCGCCCGTATCGGGTTGTTTGCCCGTTACGCTGAAAAGTTTAGCATACGCGCCGGCGGAAACACTGTCGTATTCTTGCATACTCATCGGGTAGTAGGAGATTTGCGAGAATGCCGCGAAACCGTGGTGGTAGCTGCTAACCGTCGTGCCGTCGATTGCGGTAGGTCCGAAAGTGAAAGAAATATCAAATTTCGCGTTCGGGTTTTCGGACGTATTTTCTACGAAGAAGAAGCATTGTTGCCAACCTTCGTAATAGTCTTCGTTTTCACCGATGGTTACAGCGGAAATCTTGGACGTATCGATCGCGGAGATGGACGTCTTGTTGTCCGTGTTTGCGCTATCGGTAAGCGTGATACCAGCGCCCGTAAAGCCGTGCATATCCGACGTTTTTACGAAAAGGGAAATCGCCATATATTCAACGTCTTTCGAGAACTGGAAGCTATAGTTGCTCGACGCGGTGTAAGCAACGCCGTTTGCGCTCAAAAGCATTAATACGGGTTCATTCGCGCCAAAAGATTTATCGAGGAAATGTTCTTTATACACTTCCCAAAGTTCGCTTTCGTTTTTGTTGATGGGGTTGCCGTCTTCGTCTACGTCGTTACCGTAACCCGATGCCGTTTTGATAGCGTCGAAGTTCGAGAATACTTTCGTTACGTCGCCTTCGTTGCTGAAACCGCCGTTGCTAAGGTTCATATAGGGTCTACCGCCCTTATCCGCGGAAAGGGAGGAATATTCCACGCCGTTGATTTCGCTCGTCGTTACGTCGAAAGAAGCCTTGTCGAACACGTCGTTTGCCGCGTCAAAGCCGCCGAAATAGTCGATTGCGAACGTATTTCTGCTTGCCTCTTGGTACGCGTCAACCGTCTTTTTGCCCTCTTTCGTGTCCGTGAAACGCGCGATATCGTCCTTTTCGGGGTCGGTATCGTCTCTAACGATGCCTGCCGCTTTGATACCCGTTTCGAAATCGGAGTTTTCAATGATTTCGCATTGAATATCGTCGAAGAACGCATAGCCGTTTACGTATTCAAAGCTATCCGAACCGCCGCCCTGACCGAGGCCGAGTACCACCGAGAAAGTCGTTTGCGTATAAGACGAACCCTTAATATAGAAAGTATATTGTGCCCATTCGTTGGAAAGATTCGCCGAATCCATAAGTTCGGTGTTGATGTTCTTTACCTCATAGCGGTCTAACGTTCTGCCGCCGACCGAGTTGGTCACGCTGATATACGCGCCGACGCCAACTGCCGTTTGACCCGCGTTTTGGTTGAAAGGCGCTCTCAAGTCTTGCGTGCGCACCCAAACCGAGAACTGCGCGGAAGCGCCTGCGGGAATCGTAACGGTAGAGGAGGATGTGAATTTTGCCGCCGTACCGCTCCATTTATCTACGTTTTCATCCGCTTCCTTGGGATATTGGTTGTGGAGCATCAAAACGTTGTAATCGTCGAAAGCCGCGCCGGTTTCTTCTGCAATTTTCGCTTTTTCAGCGTCCGTATGGTGCGTTTGGAAGCTGTCGATTTTAGGAATATCCTTGCTTTCGATATTGAAAGATTCATAGAAAGAAAGATCTTTCGAAATCGTGCCGTCGGGATTGTCTTTTTTCCATTTATCGTAGAAAGCAAGTTTTTGTTTAACGGTGAGTTTGTCCCACGCCGCTTCCGCTTCTTCAACGCTAAGGGTTTCTACGTTGTATTCGGAATTTTCGCCCGTAAGCTTATTCCAAGCGGATTCTTCCAAATTGATGATACCGCTTGCCGCTTGCGACGTGTTCGCAGAACCGGAGGACGCGGTATTTTTCGAGTAGGACCAACCGCTAACCGACGTACCGATTGCGTTCAAGCCTTTGTTGGTGTTGAACGTTTCAAATCCGCCGTTTTTAATGAGCAAGCTGGGGTCGCTCAACGTGGATTCCGTTTCCGTATCCGTCGTGGAATCGGAAGTGGAGCCGTTCGTAGTGTTCTTCGCGCAAGATGCGAACGCCGCTGCGGACGAAACCATCATTACCGATAAGCAAAATGCAAGAAATTTACTCTTGCGACGTTTGTGATTGTTTCTCATATAACCACCTTTTTTGGTTTTTGTTTTTTCTTCTTAATTGGAATATTTTTCGTTCGCTTATGCAAAGCATAAAATCCGAGTCTAAAATATTCACTACATTATTTTAATATAAAATCTCGCGCTTGGCAAGCATTTACGCCGTCTAAAAAACGAAAAAGTTTGATAATTTTGAAAAAATTACGGATAATGTATGTAAAAAGGGGAAAAAGATGGAAAAGAGAAAGGGAAAATATGGGCAACGGATTTTATTCGGCTCGCTCGTCGGCGCGGCGAACAGTCTTTTTGGCGGTGGCGGCGGTATGATCGCCGTGCCGCTGCTGCAAAAAACGGGTCTAACGGAAAAAGGTGCGCACGCCACGGCGATTTTGTTGATTTTACCGATATGCCTGCTCTCGTTTTTGATTTACGCCTACAACGGCTATGCTTCGGCGCAAGTGTTAATCCCCACCGCAATAGGGGTGAGCGCAGGCGGGTTTTTAGGAGCAAGGCTCTTGGGCAAACTACCCGTCAAAGCGGTGAATTTGACCTTTGCGCTTTTGCAGCTCTTTGCCGGCGTATTTTTGGTGTTTTCTCATTAAATGGGCGTACCGTGTACGCGTTGAACGTTGAACGAATAGAGAGAATAGAATGAGTTTTTATTTATATTTATTGCTTGGTTTTTTAGGTGGGATTCCTGCAGGTATGGGTATGGGAGGAGGTACGGTAACAATCCCGCTTTTATTGCTCGTAGGAAACGTACCGCAAAAGATTGCGCAATGCGCCAACCTCTTTTCCTTTTTGCCGATGAGTCTTTTTGCGCTTAAAACACATGCGGAGAACGGACTTTTGCAAACGCGCGGAATCCTTTGGGTGGCGTTGCCAGCGCTTGTTTTTTCCGCTTTGGGCGCGTTTTTAGCTTCGAGCGCGTCCTCCGTATTGCTAAGAAAGGGGTTTGGAATCTTTTTGATAGGCTTGTCCTTATTTGGGTTTTACCGCGCCAAGAATGCTTGACAAACGTCCGCGCTTGTGATAAGATTTTCCAAGGAATAAGGAGCAAGATTTATGCGGGACTATAAGTATATCCTTTTTGATTTGGACGGCACTTTGATTTATTCGCACCCGGGGATTTTTGGGTGTATTCGCTATGCGCTAAAGGAGCTTGGTTTGCCTGCACCCAAGCAAGAACAGCTAGAAAAATGTATCGGCCCGTCGCTTATGTATTCTTTCCAAAACTATTTTAATTTAGACGAAGAAACGGCGCGCGAAGCGACGAGAAAATATCGCGAAGAATATTCCAAAATGGGGGTATACCAAAACGAACCGATAGAAGGGGTGCTCGAAACGCTGAAAGCCTTGAAAGAGCAGGGTTACGTAATGGCAATGGCGACTTCAAAACCAAAGATTTACGCGGATATTATTGCAAAAAGATGGGGATTTGATAGCTATCTTTCCGCGCAGGTCGGGAGCGGGATAGACGGGAGCTTTCCCACGAAAGCTTCGGTAATTGAAGAAGCGATGAAACAGCTTGGCGCGACCAAGGAAAAAACGTTGATGGTCGGGGATAGGTTCCATGACTTAGAGGGAGCGCGAGAGAACGGCATAGACTGCGCGTTGCTTGCCGTGGGGTATGCGGAAAAAGGGGAAATCGAGCGGGAAAAACCCGAGTATGCGTTCGAAGATTTTTGGGCGCTTGGAGATTTTTTGACAAAATGAAAACGAAAGGTATGAAAGCATAAATATTTGGCTATAATGGGGACGGCGCAAGCCGTCCTTTTTATTCATGAGTTGACGGCTTTCCGTCGTGAATTTTTACTTGCTTAAAAAACAAAGGGCAAGATACTAAGACGGTCTCAAAGCCGAGCTTTGTAAAAATGCACAAAAAATATCGGGAATTTTGTCCAAAATAAGAAAATTTGCCAAAATAGCAAAAAAAATTTCAAAAAGGGTATTTACAAAACCCGTTTTATGTGGTAAACTATGGGAAAATTTAGGATAGGGGACAATGGCATTTTTCGCTAATCCCTCTATAAATATGGATATACGGGAAAAATAGAGAAATATTACGACGTGCGGACAAGTTGTCCGCCCAAAGAGTAGAGGTAGAAAAAAAGTGGAAAAAATCGGTATTATTGACTTAGGTTCGAATACGGCGAGACTTGTCATCGTGGATATGTTCACGGACGGACATTTTATGGTCGTAGATGAATTAAAAGAAAGCGTCCGTCTTGGTCAGGACATGGAAAGAGACGGTTTTTTAAAACCCCAAAGAATCGCGGAAACAATTAAAACGCTGAAAATGTTTAAGCGACTTTGCGACGCGAGCGGGGTAGACCGCATTATTGCGGTAGGTACGGCGGCGGTTCGCCGCGCAAAAAATCAGCGTTCTTTCTTGGACGAGATTCAAGTGAGCTGCAATATCACCATTCGCGTGCTTTCTGAAGAAGAAGAAGCGTTGCTCGTTTATCGCGGCGTTATCAACTCCATGGATATTCCCAAGGGCTTGATTTTAGAAATCGGCGGAGGGAGCGCGAAGATTATTTATTATAATAGAAGAAACGTACTCGGCTTTGCAAACTTGCCGTTTGGCGCGGTAACGCTCACCGACCTTTTCGCGGCGGACGAATCGCCTGAAGTGGCTGCAAAGCACGTGGAGGAGTTCTTTACCGAACAGCTTAAAGGCATTGAATGGCTCAAGGATATCGACCCTGAAACGCAAATGATCGGCGTCGGAGGATCGTTTAGAAACCTTTTCAAAATCAGTCGTTTGGTTAGAAAATACCCGATGGAAACGGCGCACAATTATAAGCTTGCCGTGGAAGATTTTACGAGCATTTACGATATGCTCAAAGCTCTGGACGTAGACAAACGCAAAAAAATCAAAGGTCTTTCCCCGGCGCGCGCGGACATTATGCCTGCGGCGATGGCGATTGTGAAATCCTTTGTGGATTATATGAATATTGAAAGCTTTACGATCGGCGCATGCGGACTTCGCGAAGGCTTAATGATCAACCAAGCGTTGCCTATCACGCAGGAAAAACCGATTTCCGACGTGCTTACTTATTCGTTGGATAAACTTGTCAAATATTACGGTTGCGACGTGAAGCACGTAGAGCACGTAATTCAGCTTTCCGTACAGCTTTTCAAGCAATTACGCGTGTTGCATAAGTTCTCCCGTCAGTACTTGAAAGTCTTGAAAATTGCGGCAAGCTTGCATGATTGCGGTATGCGTGTGAGATATTACGGTCACGCAAAGCATAGCTGTTATACGATTTTGAATTCTCCCATTCACGGCGCGACGCACAGAGAAATTATTCTCGCGGCGTTTGTTGCGGGCTGTCATAACAACGAGGACGTGCCTATGTTTGAATGGCAAAAATATAAGGGAATCGTTTTGGACGAAGACCTGGACGCGGTGAAAAAACTCGGCGTTTTGCTTCGTATCGCGGAGAGTTTGGATAGAACGCATTGCGGCTTGGTAACAGGTTTGAATTGCGACGTACTCGGCGATTCGGTTATTATGAAAACAATGGTATCGGGTGACGCAGCGCTTGAGATTCGCGATGCGGAAGCGGCGAATCCCGAATTCAAAAGAGCGTTCAAAAAGAATCTCGAAATTTTGTAAGGTGAAAAAAGAGCCGCTCGACCCGGGCGGCTTCTTTATTAGGATAAAAAATGTCTTGGATTTTAGCAAGCGCGTCTCCGCGGCGCAAAGAACTTTTCGCGGAACTTATCAAAGAGTTTGAAATAATCCCCTCCAACGCCGACGAAAGCGTGACGGGGAAATTGTCCGCAAAAGCCTTGGTGGAAACTTTGGCGAGCAGGAAAGCGGAAGAGGTTGCTTTGCGCGAAGAAAACGTAGGAAAATTCGTACTCGGCTCGGACACGGTGGTCATATTCGGCAAAGAAGTTCTTGGAAAACCGAAGGACGAGGAGGATGCGTTCCGTATGCTGAAAATGCTTTCGGGTGAAAAACACGAGGTATGGACGGGCGTGTGCGTGGCAAGTGTTAAGAACGGAAAATACCGCGCGAAAGTCAAAGCGGAAAAAACGAGCGTATATTTTAACGCTCTTTCCGACGAATGGATATGGGACTATATTCGCGGCGGTTCGCCGATGGACAAAGCGGGCGCGTACGGGATTCAGGACGGCGGCTTAGTGAAAAAGATTCACGGCAGCTATTCCAACGTCGTAGGCTTGCCGTTGGAGCTTTGCGAAAAGCTCATTGACTGGGCGGAAAGAAAACTGTAACAAAACGCGTTCAACGCGTACCTGCTTCCCTGCTTTTATAGGGAAAGGAGTGGAAAATGATAAAACTTGCGATTGATTTAGGTACGTCAATGACCAAAATTTACCGCGCGGACACGAACAGCGGGATTGTTCTCGCCGAACCGTCTTGCGTGGCGGTTTCGGCTGACGGCGAAAAGATAAAAGCAATCGGAAAAACGGCGAAAAGCTTGATAGGCAAAACCGCGGAGTTTACGAATATCATTTCCCCGATTTATGAAGGGGAAGTGGTGAATATGCCGCTTGCAGTGGAGATGCTCAAAACTTTTTTATCGCGCGTGGGGTTAAAGAAAGGAAAGATTAGAAAGGCGCAGGTGTTAATTTCCGTGCCGTGCGGAATTTCTCCTCGCTCGTTATCTAGATACGCAACCCTCGCGGAAGAATGCGGAATGAAAAAGGTATGGTTTGTGGAACAACCCTATTTGGCTGCGCTTGGCGCAGGCGCGGTGTTGTCCGCGACCGACCCTGTATTTTGTTTGGACATCGGTGGCGGCGTGACGAATATTGCGGTGATTTCCGCGGACGGAATTATCGGCGGCGTTTCCATGAACGTCGGCGGAAACAATATGGACGCGAACATTATTTCCAAAATATCGGCAAAAAAACGGCTTTCGATCGGACCATTGACCGCGGAAAAAGTTAAAAATGAAATTGGCTCGCTGTCGAATACAGCGCTTGGCACGATGGTAGCGGAAGGTAGTTCTACGGAAACATTCCAGCCGTCCGCAGCGTCCGTTACGGCGGAGGAACTGACCGATTGCCTGCGTATCTATATAAATAAAGTGGTGGAATATGCGGAGGGCGTGTTGCGCGCGTTACCCGCGGAAGTTTCGGCAACGGTTCACCGTATGGGAGTATATCTTTCGGGCGGGGTGATGAAAATTCCTTACGCGCCGCAATATATTGGCGCGAAACTCGGCATGAGACACCAGGTTTTCGAAGAACCGCAGTTTGCGACGGTGCTTGGCGGCGGCGTACTTTTGCGGGATAAGGAATTGCTGACAAAGTTTGCTTTAAAAACGGAATGAAAAACGTTTTCGTCGGTAAAAATACTAAAAAAAGAGTGTTTTTAGAAGAAAAACAACAAAATCTAAAAAAAATTTAACGTCGAAACTCCTTATAAATAAAGGGGGTTCGTTCTTTTTTAAAAATTTTTTAAACTTTTTTTTAAAAACCTATTGACAAATGAAAATTTTTTGGTATAATAAAGGTACAAAAGAAAGAAACAAACAAAAAATGTTTGAAACTTTCAAAAACGAGAGGGCATACCAATGGCATGATAAGGGGAGCCGCGAGGGAACGGCAAGCTGCCGTAGGGATACGGCGAAAGTAAAAAAAGAAAGGAGGGTACAAAAAGCGATGACTCCTTACGAACGTGAGGCGGCGGCCTAAAAAATACGCGTTATAAAAAAGGATTTATAGAAATTCGATATATCGATTTTTTCCGAACGGTTACGCGGAAAAGCGTAACGGATAAGATTTGACGGAATCTTGGTTTTAAAAAATATTCGGAAAGCGCAGCGCCCAGCGAAAGGGAGAAAGAAAAAAGGAAAAGGAGGAGTATTCAATGTGTAGATCGTCGTATAAGATTGAAGGGAACGGAGATACTCCAACGGGCTATTAAGAGCTGACGGGAGTCAGCGTGAGATAGAAAAACGTTAAAGGAGGTAATGGACCTATGGTAATAAACCAAAAGTCGGCACGGTACTTTAACAAAAAAGGTGAAGCGAGGTAAACACCAATGAACGAAATAATTGAGGGCGTTAAAAAATAAGGAGTAACCTGAAAAGAATGCGGCAAATGTGCCGGCGCGCGACGTATGATCGCAACAACAGGTGAACGAAAAAGAGAAAACGCTCACAACTGAATACGAATAAAACACCCCTGCTGAAAAGCAGGGGTTTAATATTTTATAGAACAAGCGCTTACCTTCGAACGTAGATTTGATAGGTAAACGTAGACGGTTTTTTCAATTCGGCTACGTCGTCTGCCATGGTGCTATTTTCTAAAAGTACGAAATTATCGGCAATGTATTCGTTTACGTAATCGGTTAATACGCCGCATTTAATATAAGAAACCACGTATACGTCCGTTGTTTCCATTTGTTTTTTAAGATTGTTCGCGAAGAAATTATCCGTATCGCGCAAATTGTTCGGGTCTTGGAAGAACACCGGACCTTGTGGGTCATGCTCGGTGTACGCGTACACAATCGGACCGTTAAACCCAAAATACTGATAAGTGTCTTCGTTTAAGACGTCCAAGACGTCGTCTAAGTATGCCGCATCCGCTTTCATTGTCTTTGCATAGGTGAGAATGATATCGTAATGCTTATAGTTCGGCTTTGGTAAAAGAAAAATTCCCATGATTGCGATAAGGGATAGCGTCCCCAAGCAAATTTCCCCGATTTTTGCAAGGAAAATCATGCCGTCAACTACAAACGCGGCGCTTTCGTTTGACGTAGGAAGATTTGCGTTTTCGTGATTCAATGCGGACACGCTTGGCTTTTTCACGCACAAACAACTATATAACGACTCTAAAAGCAGTATTACGCAAAGCAAATAGCAGGGGAGCGCGAAAATGAAATGATGGTTATAATACTGTCCGCCGAGTCCGACCGCAAAGGATACGAGAAAGGGCGTACAAATGATGCGCAAGCTTTTCGTAATAGCGTAAAGAACGCGTTGATAGGTCGGCGCGTTTTCCGCCGTCTTTTCGGAAAGGATTTTTACGATGGTGACAAGCACGGAAACGAGCACGATTCCCAGCAACAAAGCGGAGTAGGCGCTCATATCGTTGAGCAGATTTTCCACTTTTTTCATGCGCTCGAATGGGGAGCCGTAAATATTGATATGATTGCCTAACATATGGGGCAGGTACGCGTTGAGATAGGGAATAAACGTTCCCGTCGCGAGCAAAAGCAACACGCCGAGTGCGCCGCCGTAAGCGCAGGGGAGCAGGAAACGATAAAGCCAATCCTTGCCTTTAGGACAAATGATTGCCGCGCCTGCAAGCGCAATCAAAAAAAAGGGTTCTTTGAACATAACTCCGATCATCAAAAGCAGGGCGGAAAAAATCACTTTTGGGGAATAGAGCTTTGCTTTGGAAGAATCAATCGTTCTTGCGAGTAAAAGATACGCGCTGACAAAGAACGCGCCGAACAGTTCGACTTGGACTTCCCCCGAGCGGAGTTGGCTGTAGCCGCCGAGCAGAAAACCGACGGCGAGCGAAGTGAGCATGCAAAGAATCCAATGCAAGGGATTCTTATCCTTTTGTTTGACGAGTAGAGTCGCAATGCAAATCGCGGGTGCGAGCGTTGTCAGTATCAAAAGGAAGAAAGAGAGGAAATTGCATAAATAATAATCCCCGGTTAAGGAATAGGAGATGCTCGCTAAAAAGAAAATCATCGGGGGTTTGGTTTCAAACATATCCACGTAGGGTTTTAAGCCGTGGCTCATGCCTTTTCCGATAGCATAATAAATGGTTGTATCCCACGTAAACGGGCGTTTCAGCTCGTAAATAAAACGGTCGAAGAAATCACTCCGTTTGAAAAGCACGTAAAACGTAAAGAGCAGTATGCCGCCAAGGGCAACCGCGCTAACGGTGGAAAAATACGATTGTTTCAACCATTTTTCTTTTAATTTTAGAAAAAACGTTTTGATTTTCCCCATAAAATTACCTTTGTAATAGGGGCAGGTATGGTTTCAACGCATACCTGCCCCGCTCGTTACTATAAAATTACGTTATTTACTCAAAAATTAAAATTCAAGCTTTTCTTCGATATACTTAATCGCGTCTTCAACGCTCACGCGGATTTGTTCCATCGTGTCGCGGTCGCGAACCGTTACGGTATTGTCTTCAAGCGTTTGGAAATCGACGGTGACGCAGAACGGCGTACCGATTTCGTCTTGACGGCGGTAACGTTTCCCGATTGAACCCGTAACGTCATAGGTCGCGGGGAATTTCTTGCACATCTTCGCATAGATTGCGTCCGCCGCTTCCGAAAGGTTCTTTTGCAAGGGAAGCACCGCGCACTTATAGGGCGCAAGAGCAGGATGCAAACGAAGCACCGTACGGATATCGTTCTTTTCCGCGTCAACCACTTCTTCATCGTATGCGTCCGTCAAGAACGCGAGCACAACGCGGTCCGCGCCAAGGGAGGGTTCGACAACGTAGGGAACGTAGCGTTCGTTGGTAACGGGGTCGAGATAATCGATTGCTTTGCCGCATTCTTTTGCGTGCTGGGAAAGGTCGTAATCCGTTCTGTCCGCAATGCCCCAAAGTTCGCCCCAACCGAATGCGAATTTGTATTCGAAGTCCGTCGTTGCCTTAGAATAGAAGCAAAGTTCTTCGGGGGAGTGGTCGCGAAGGTGCAAGTTTTCTTCTTTCATGCCGAGCGAAAGAAGCCAGTTTTTGCAAAAATCTTTCCAATATGCGAACCATTCCAAATCCGTGCCGGGTTTGCAGAAGAATTCAAGCTCCATTTGCTCGAATTCACGGGTACGGAAAGTGAAGTTGCCAGGGGTGATTTCGTTGCGGAAGGATTTACCGATTTGCCCGATACCGAAAGGTACGCGCATACGGGTAGAACGCTGTACGTTCGCGAAGTTTACGAAAATACCTTGCGCCGTTTCAGGACGAAGATATACCGTGTTTGCACTGTCTTCCGTGACGCCTTGGAAGGTCTTAAACATCAAGTTGAACTTACGGATTGACGTGAAATCGGAGTTGCCGCAAACGGGGCAAACGATTTTGTGCTCGTTAATGAACGCTTCGAGCGCGTCGTTGTCCATACTTTCTACTTTCACGTCCATACCCTTTTTTGCGACGTAGTTTTCCACAAGATTGTCCGCGCGGTGGCGAGCCTTACAGCTCTTGCAGTCCATAAGGGGGTCGGAGAAACCGCCGAGATGCCCCGAAGCCTGCCAAGTGCGCGTGTTCATCAAAATCGCGCAGTCAACGCCCGTATTGTAGGGATTTTCTTGAATAAATTTCTTCCACCAAGCTTTCTTGACGTTATTTTTAAGCTCAACGCCCAAAGGACCGTAGTCCCACGTGTTCGCAAGACCGCCGTAAATTTCGCTGCCGGGGAAGATGAAACCCCTGTTTTTGCAAAGGGAAACGAGTTTTTCCATCGTAACCGCTCTCTTTTCTGCCATAACGTAAAACCTCTTTACATAAAATTTTATATACGCAGTTATTATACGACATTTGACTGCGCCAAGTCAAACGTTTTAAGGGGATTCTCGAAAGGAAAGACAAGAAGAAATTTTTTATAAAAAATTCCAAAAAAAATTTGAAAAAATCGTGAAAGAACTATTCCCTTTTTTTGAAATATATGTTATAATGATATGACTAGTAGTGTATATAGTGAGAGTTTATTGCCATTTTGGGAGGAGAATTTCTATGCTGTCTGATATTGAAATTGCGGAAAGAGCCGAGCTTATTGACATTCGTGAAGTTGCGCAAAAGTTGGGCTTAACGGAAAATGAATTAGAGCTTTACGGCAAATATAAAGCAAAAATCGCGCTTCCTGCGACTGCAAAACGGAACGCGAAGCTGATTTTGGTGACGGCGATCAACCCCACCGCTTCAGGCGAAGGAAAAACGACTGTATCCATCGGTCTTGCCGACGGGCTTTCCAAAATCGGCAAAAAGGCTTGCCTTGCCCTGCGCGAACCCTCGCTTGGACCCGTATTCGGCATCAAAGGCGGCGCGGCGGGCGGCGGCTATGCGCAGGTCGTACCTATGTCCGATATCAACTTACATTTTACGGGCGACTTGCACGCGATTACGGCGGCGAACAACCTCTTGTGCGCGTTGATGGATAATCACATTTTCCGCGGCAACGAGCTTAAAATTGACTTGAACAATATCTATTTCCACCGTTGTATGGATATGAACGAGCGCCAGCTCATCAATATCCAAATCGGCGGTAAGGGCAGAGGGGTGGAAAGAGAAGACCACTTTGACATCACCGCGGCAAGCGAGATTATGGCGGTGCTTTGCTTGGCGACGGATATTGACGATTTGAAAAAACGTTTAGGAAATATCATCGTCGGCTTGAACACCGACGGCGACTACGTTCGCGCGAAAGATATCCCCGGTGCAGTGGGTTCGATGGCGGTGCTTTTGAAAGAAGCGATGAAACCGAACTTGGTGCAAACGCTCGAACACACGCCCGCGATTATCCACGGCGGTCCGTTTGCGAATATTGCGCATGGGTGCAACAGCGTACAGGCAACGTACGCGGCGATGAGTCTTGCCGATTATGCGGTAACGGAAGCGGGTTTTGGCGCAGACCTTGGCGCGGAAAAGTTCTTGGATACGAAATGCCGCGCGGCGGGGATTGAGCCCGATTGCGTTGTTATTGTAGCGACGGTCAAGGCGCTTAAATTGCACGGCGGCGCGGAAAAAGCGAATCTTTCCGAGGAAAATTTGGACGCGCTTGCAAAAGGTATGCCTAACCTTTTGAAACACATTGAAAACGTGAAAAACGTATACAAAAAACCTGTTGTCGTAGCAATGAACCGTTTCTTTACGGACACGCAAGCGGAGACCGATTTCGTGATCAAGACGGTGCAAGAAGCAGGGTCCGTAGCGGTATTTACCGACGTATTCCTGAAAGGCGGCGAGGGCGGCAAGGAGCTTGCGGAAGAAGTTGTCAAGGCTTGCGAAATTCCCTCTAAGCTTTGCCATCCTTACGAGCTTGACGAAGGGGTTTGCGAGAAGATAGAGAACGTAGCAAAGAAGATTTACGGCGCGGACGGCGTAGACTTTTCCGAAGAAGCGCTTGCAAAGATTAAGACGATTGAAGAAAAGGGCTGCGGCAATTTGCCCGTTATTATTGCAAAAACGCAATACTCCCTTTCGGACAACGCCGAGCTTTTGGGCAGACCTGAGGGTTTCCGCGTAACGGTACGCGATATCGTATTAAAGGGCGGTGCAGGGTTTATCGTTGCGATTGCCGGCAAGATTATGCTGATGCCTGGTCTTGGCGCGCATCCGGCGGCGGAAAAAATCGACTTGCTTTCCGACGGCACGATTGTGGGCTTGTCTTAAAAGAAATGATTTGAAAAGCTCTGCTTTTCTTGAATTGACGGCTATGCCGTATTATTAAGAGAGAGATTATGAAAACGATTGAAGCGACGAATTTTATAGAACAAATCATTAACGATGATATCGAGAACGGGAAGATTTCCGCGGTACAAACGCGTTTCCCGCCCGAACCGAACGGGTATTTGCATATCGGACACGTCAAGAGTATGCTCGTCAATTTCGGTACGGCGAAAAAGTATGAAGGCAAGTGTAACCTTTTCTTCGACGATACGAACCCCTCCAAGGAAAAAACGGAATTCGTTGACGCGATTCGAAAGGACATTGCTTGGATCGGTTACGATTGGGTAAAAGAAGTGTACGCGTCCGATTTCTTCGATACCATTTACGAGTACGCGGAAAAATTGATTACGGACGGCAAGGCGTTCGTTTGCGACCTTTCTCCCGAAGAAATCAGCGCGACGCGCGGTACGCTTACGGAAGCGGGTAAGGAAAGTCCGTATAGAAACCGCAGCGTGGAAGAAAACTTGCAGCTTTTCCGTGAAATGAAAGCAGGGAAATACCCCGACGGAAGCAAGTGTCTCCGCGCAAAAATTGATATGTCTTCGCCGAACATGAATATGCGTGACCCTGTTATTTACCGCATTTTGCGCAGTACGCATCACCGCACGGGTGATAAGTGGTGCATTTATCCTATGTACGACTACGCGCATCCTATATGCGACTATTTGCAAGGGGTTACCCATTCCCTTTGTACGCTCGAATTCGAAGACCACAGACCCCTTTACGATTGGGTAGGGATTCAGCTCGGTTTTTCGCCGAAGCCCCGTCAAATCGAGTTTGCAAGACTTGCAATCACCAACACGGTAATGTCGAAACGGTATTTGAAGCGTTTGGTGGAAGAAAACCACGTGCACGGTTGGGACGATCCCCGTATGCCGACGGTGACGGGTCTTCGCAATCGCGGCGTACCCCCCGAAGCGCTCTTGGATTTCTGTACTAAAATCGGTATTGTAAAGGCAAATTCCGAATGTCAGCTTTCCTATTTGGAAGCTTGCATTCGCGATAATCTGAACGAAAACGCGGAACGCGCGATGGCGGTGCTTGAGCCCTTGAAAGTGACGATTACGAACTACGAAGGGGAAGAACTTCTTGATTCAGCAATTCATCCGTTGAAGCCCGAGCTTGGCACAAGAAAGGTGGCGTTTTCGAATACGGTGTATATCGATAGAGCGGATTTTGCCGTAGTGCCGCCGCCCAAATACCAACGTTTAAAGCCAGACGGTTACGTGCGTTTGAAGGGCGCGTATATTATCCATTGCGATGAAGTGATTACCGATAATGACGGCACCGTGGTCGAGTTGAAATGCTCATACGTCCCCGAAAGCCGTTCCTCCAACGATACGAGCGGTATCAAGGTAAAAGGCACGATTCAATGGGTTGACGGCAAGACGGGCTTGGACGTAGAGATTCGCAAATACGCGCCGCTTTTGAAAGACGCGGAATACGCAGGGCAGGATTTTACCGAACGAATGAATTTGGATAGCGAACACATCTTCCACGGTAAAGCCGAGCCTTATCTTGGTGAAAGCGAAGACGGGAAAGCGTTCCAGCTCATGCGCGTAGGGTATTATAAAAAATGTAAAGACGAAAAGGGCGGTTTAGTCCTTTCTGAAATCGTTTCCCTAAAGGATAACTTCAATAAATAATTTAGCACTCTAAACCTCGAAAGAGGTAAGGAATAGAAAAAGGAGATAAGAATATGATTCCTTTCCATGCACTTTTAACGTTGTCGGACATTGCGGCGAAAGTACCTATGATCGTTGCAATCGCTTGTGGCGTGATTTTGCTTATGGCATTTTTTGTGGGGCTTAAAAAAGGTTTCCGCAGAGTATGTTGGGGCGGTATGTTTTGGTTGATTGCGGGCGTTGCGTTCGCTTTGATCGATTACCACCTTTCCGACAAGTTACCCTTGAAAGATTTCTATGCGGACATCTTCAAGGCAGAGTTTGTAAGTTTTGCAAGCTCGATGACGATTGCGCTTGCCGTAATCATAATCACTCTTATCGTGCAGCTTATATTAAACGCTTGGCTTCGTCCGAGAATTAAATTCGTAAAGAGAAAGCCCCGCGTTTCCTACGACGGCTACGGTTTTGAATACGAAGAAGACGGCGATAATTTTGACGACGAATACTACGCAGACGATTATTACGGCAAAAGACCCAAGAAGATCGGCTATGGCAAACCCCGCGTATTTACGCGTCTTATGGGCGGTCTTGCGTGCATGGTTAACACCGCAATGGTACTCGCGGTCATCGTAGCGATCGGTCTTTTTGTTGTCAGCGCGACCAAGCTTTCGCAAGGCGCATTCGGTGAAATATTCGCCAAAGAATGGGTGGTAAAAGCGCTTAAATACGCAAGAGCGTATGTCCTTGATTTCATTACGATCGGGATTATTCTCGGCGTTTCGATTTACGGTTATAAAAAAGGCTTTGCGGCGACGATGCGCTTTTTGATTATCCCGGTTGGCGGTACGCTTGCATTCATCGCTTGCTGCGCGTTGCCGTTCATGAAAGTTTCGGAAGGGGAATGGCATTTCTTGAGTAGCTTTGTTGCAAGATGTATTCGCCTTTTCAAGGGCACGGAATACAACAAGCTTTTCGGTAGAATTTTGGCAGCGGCATTAATGGGCGCGCTCTCCATCGTTGTATTTATTTTGCTTGGCATTTTGTTTAACAAACTCGTCAACGGCGTTAAGAACACAAAACCTTTACGTGTGGTAGACGGTATCCTCGCTTGCGTTTTGTTCTTCGCAATCGGCTTGGGTATTTGCCTTGCGCTTTGGTCGGTATTGTACGCGCTTGAATATTGCGGCATTTTCTATGCAAGCGAAATCTTCAGCGAACGCGCTTCCCTTGCGAACGGGTTCTACGAAGTCGTAAAAGTGTTTATGGACGATTTTGCGGATAAGTACTTATTGAGATTTGCTTGATTTTTTGGGGATGCGGCGCGGAATATTGCACAGATACTCCTTGCTATCCCGCTTGGACTTTGATTGTCACAGCGAACCAGTTGCATTAATATTATAATATATATAATGAATAAGAATGAAAACATTGAGGGCAGGCATGCGTTAAACGCATGCCTGCCCCTTTATTTTTTACTTTCATTACAGTAGATTTGCTTAAATGACCGCGGTAAATATACGAAAAAAGACCTCGTTCCTATGAAATTTTGTGCCGTTTCTTTGAAAAAAACGGTAGATATTCGATGGTTTATTGAGAAAAGGGGACTAAATAAAAAAATAGCCGTCTTTGGGGTAAAACATGTTAAAGTGGTTAATAAATGACAACTATAACAAAAAATTTAACATCAAAAATCTATTTTACTATGTTATAATAATACTGTAATTTTGTAGGATGCGGATTTTATATCTTGCAACTGTACAATGTAGGAGGAGAACCTAAATGAAAAGGTATGAAGAGTTAATCGTAGAGATTTTACTCATCGGTGAAGACGTTGTTCGCTGTTCGACTTCGGTCGGCGACGACGCAGGAGAGGACATTTTTGGTTAAGGAGGCGCAAAGAGAATGACAAGAATTTGTAAAAGAATTACTATTTGGCTGCTCAGTGCGGTTGCTTTTGTGGCGCTCGCGCTCGGCATTGCTTTTGGTCGTCCTCAAATCCAAAAGGCAAGCGCAGAAGACAGCTACACGTTGACGTTTGAAATGCCTTCCGCAAGAGAGGACTGGGCGGAAAGCTCGAAACTTTCGAAAGACTATTTATTAGATGGTACGCAGACGATTGGATATCAAACCGAAGAGGTCTATACTGGGAGCGATGCGTTTGTCATTACCGAAACGGCAGGTACGACGTCGGGGCAAGCTATTGTTAATACACACGCCAAAGGCCCGATTGCCTCGTGGGATGCAAATACGAAATATACGGTCAGCTTTATGATGAAAGGCGCACCGTTCCATTTTTATTTTGACCATGCAGGAATGGTCCTTTTGGATGACTGGGTTAGACCTTCCACAACGGAATGGACCTATTATGAGTATACCTTTACTCCAAGCGAAGTAAAAGCGACGCCTTCAAGATATAGCTTCTTGTTCAAAGTAGCGGAAAATTATGGGAAGACTTACATCGATGATTTCTTCATTGAGGTCTATGAAGAGCCCACCACGGCTACGGTGACGACGGGTAGCGCAATCGGTGAATTGCCTGCTTTGGATGCAGGTAAAGCGTGGAAGATTGACGACCAAATCATCACCGCGGACACCGTTTGGAATTATACGGAAAACAAGACGGCAACCATTGTCGATACGTACACGCTGACTTTCGGCGAAGAAGAAACTACTACGCGCGAAGACTGGGCGGAAAGCTCGAAATTGGGAGCAGATCTTTTGACTTCCGCCACGCAGACGATTGCGTACCAAAACCAAGAAGTCTATGCGGGCAGCGAAGCGCTTGTTATCACCGAAACGGCAGGCACGACGTCGGGGCAAGCTACTGTTAATACACACTCCAAAGGCCCGATTGCTTCTTGGGATGCAAATACGAAATATACGGTCAGCTTTATGATGAAAGGCGCACCGTTCCATTTGTATTTTAACCATGGAAAAATGACCCTTATGGATGACTGGGTTAGACCTGGAGAGGATTGGACTTATTACGAATATACCTTTACGCCGAACGACTACTTCGTAGAAGGCGGTACTAATAGATATAGCTTCTTGTTCAAAGTAGCGGAAGCAAATAAGCAGACGTACATCGACGATTTCTTCATTGAGGAATACAAAGAGCCGACGGTATTGCCCACTTTGACGGTTGCAAAAGGTTGCGTGATTGGTGAATTGCCTGCATTGGAAGAAGGAAAAGCATGGGCAATCGACGGTGAAATCATTACCGCAGAAACCCTGTATAACTATACGGAAAACAAGACGGCAACGATTGTGGATGCGTATACCTTGACGTTTGAAATGCCTTCCGCAAGAGAGGACTGGGCGGAAAGCTCGAAGTTAGGGGCGGACTATTTGCTGAATGGTACACAGACAATTGCTTATCAAAGCACCGAAGTCTATTCGGGGAGCGACGCATTTGTCATTACTGCTGCCGCAGATACGACTTCGGGGCAAGCTATTATTAATTTGCATGCTGCTGGTCCGATCGCCGCGTGGAATGCAAATACGAAATATACAATCAGCTTTAGATTTAAAGGGGCACCAATCCGTCTGGATTTTGACTTTACTGCTGCAGTCGTTTTAGATAGCGAAATTAGCCCCGAAAGCATGGATTGGACCTATTATGAATATAGCTTTACGCCGAGTGAAGTAAAAGGTGGGGCAGCGGTTGGAAGATATAGCTTCCTTATTAAAGTTTTAGAGGCGAATGCTAAGGTTTATATCGACGATTTCTTCATTGAGGTCTATGAAGAACCCACCACAGCTACGGTGACGACGGGTAGCGCAATCGGTGAATTGCCTGTTCTTCCTGATGGCTACTATTGGACGATCGACGGCGCAGCGATCACGGCGGAAACGCTTTATAACTACAGCGAAAACAAAGTGGCAATCGCTACCAAGAATGCATATTATACCTTGGCTTTTGACGGCGCAGAGGAAAAAACGGTTACATTCGGCGAAGCAATCGGCGAATTGCCCGACGTTCCTGCAAAGGACGGCTATACGAACGGCAGATGGACGATTGACGGCGTAGCAATCACGGCGGATACCGTTTATAATTACAACGAGAATAAGACGGCGGTAGCGGAATACGATCCCATTTCCTACACGCTGACGTTCAAAGCCCAAGAAGACGCTACGCGCGAAGACTGGGCGGAAAGCTCGAAGTTGGGGACGGGCTATTTAATCAATAATAGCGTACATACGGTTGCATATCAAAGTGAAGAAAAATATGCAGGGGAAGATGCGCTTGTTATTACTGATACCGCAGGTACGACCTCTGGATTTGCTATTGTTAATTTGCATGCCGCAGGTCCGATAAAGTCTTGGGACGCAAATAAGAAATATACGATTAGCTTTAGGCTGAAAGGTGAGGCAATCCATTTGTATTTTAACCATGGTGTCGGCGGTAAGCTTTTGGACGACTGGGTTAGACCTGGAGAGGATTGGACTTATTACGAATACACCTTTACGCCGAACGACTACTTCGTTGAAGGCGGTACTAATAGATACAGTTTCTGCTTTAAAATAGCGGAAAAAAAGGTGGGAGCGCAGGTATTCATCGACGATTTGTTCATTGAAGAATACAACGCTGTGCTTGACGAGTCTACGGTAGCGACGGGTAACGCAATCGGCGAGCTTCCTGCTGTTCCTGAAAAGGACGGCTATACGGGTTACTGGACGATTGACGGCGCAGCAATCACGGCGGAAACGGTATGGAGCTATGCCGAAGATAAAGTAGCAGTTCCTTATTACAATAAGAATAGTTCTACATATACTGTAACGGTAGACGGCGAAGCGCAGACGGTAGAAGAAGGCGGTTATGCGGCAGAGCCCGAAACCCCTGCTGATTATGAAGACGAAGACTATACCTATACCTTTGATAACTGGTATATTGTAGATACGGACACCGTATTCGATTTCTCTATGGCAATCACGCAGGATTATAACGTAGAATCGAGATTTACGGCTACGGCGAAACCTAAGATGGTAGAAGTAGCGTGGGGAAGCGGTAATTTCGAGCCGAACGTAGATGGCTCTGAGTACACGCGTATTCGTTTGAATACGACGGCTGCCTCGGTTTGGACGGGTAGCGTAAATGGCTCTACTATCGACCAATACCTCGCATACACGAAGCTCAACGGCAGAACGGTAAAAGAAATCAACGAAGCGGCAGCGGCAAACGGCTGCGAAGAATTGATTAAGGCTTACGTGCGACCTAATAACGCATCGACTAGCTTCTATGCCTTATACATTCCTAATTCGTTTACGGAAATCTTGGCGGAAGATATCTACACGGTAACGATTGAAGAGGGCTGGCAACACGAAGACAGCGGTACGGGCAATACGTATACGAACAGCAGCGCTGTTACGTGGTATTTCCGTGACAAGACCTTCCAGCAAAACACGGGCGCGAATAAGGATATTAACGCTACGGCGAACTTTACGTTTGGCAACCAAGGCGACACAGGTAGCGGCGCTACGTGCTTTATCTTAAACACGAAAGACGTTTCCGGACTTTGGACTGGAACGAACGGCACGATGGGAATGGGAAATCCCTCGTTGAACTGGATTTATATTAACGGCAAGAGCATTAAGGAATGGAATGCAGAAGCGAAAGCGGCAGTAGCCGCGGGTGACGCTACGGATATTTGCTACGGTAGTACGCACGCACAGAATACGAATGCGGGCGCGCCGATAGCGGTACGTCCTGGCTATGCAAATACTGAATCTAACGGCGCGTTCTTCCAAATTTGGATTGCGAACGAATTCCTTCCCGCAGAGGATATCTATTCGTTTGAATGGAAAGAAGGTTTCTCGTTCATGTTTACAAACACCAACGACCTTTATTACATGTCCGAAAGCGTTAAGTTTGAAAATGTTAACGGTGCTTGGGTGAACTCGAACAATATCTACACCGTAACGGTAGAAGATTACAACGGCGCAGTGCTCGATACGCAAAGAGTTGTAAGCGGTGGCAAGGCAACTGCAGTTCCAAATCCTTCTAGACCTATGACGTCGACGGCTATTTATACCTTCACGGGTTGGAAGGACAGCGAAGGCAACGATTTCGACTTCGCGACTACGACGATTACGGGCGACGTTACGGTTATTGCGCAATATAGCGAACAAGCCATCCAAATTGAAACGACGGAAATTGAGGCTGTTAAGTTCTTATATACCACTGCGACGGATAACTGGTTGATCTTTACGATTTCTAATCATGACTATACTTGCGATACGGGAAACACTACTTACGTTGTAAGCCAAAAGGAATTGAATCGTATCGAATTCTTGGATAACGTTATTTTAAGAGGTACGATTGTTGTAGGCACCGACACGCTTGAAGAAGCGACGCTTGCACAGGTATTTGCGGCAAACGGTGACGGTACGCTTATCAATTTCTGGGGTAATGGTACGTTTGGCTTACGCGTTAGAAAAACCCCTGCCTATAATTCGATTACGGAAATCGTGATCAAAAGCGGAACGCATTTCCCGTCCTATCAATATGCATGTGCAGGAAATACGGAAAAGGACGTTCGCTATATGACTCTTTCCGAGAAAGTATTTAAGACGGTGAGCGCGGAACTGGGTACTAATGGGCAAACTTGGACGACGGTATACGGTACGTCCGCTTCCAGCTATGACATTTCCATGGCGGACGGCGCGGCAATCCGTCTTATACAGCTCGATAATTTCACCGGCGATGCGAGCAACTATATGGAAACGGAAGGCTATAAGCAAAGCGGTATCCGTTTCCAGACGATGATTTCCAAAGAGACGATTACACAGCTTCAGAGTATGTTGGGTACCGTCTATGACAAAGTTTCTTTCGGTACGCTGATTGTGCCTTCGGCTGATCTTGTAGGCGGTGATTTCTCGCACGCATGGCTCGATGCCAACAACATTTTGTATATGGATATCAAATCCACGGCATGGCTTAATGCTGACGGTTATGCGTTTGCGGATGAAAATAGCAGTTACGTTACCTTCTACGGCTCGATTGTCAACTTGAAGGCTGCAAACCATACGAGAGATTTCTCAGGCGTCGGCTATATCAAGCTTGAAAAAGGCGAGGAAACGACCTATTTCTACGCTCCTTATAATGAATCGAATAGCCGTTCGGCAGCGTACATCGCGCAAGCGGCGGTCGCAGACCGTAGCGCAACGCAAACTGATCGCTATAATAATAGAATCGATGAAAACAACAACTGGTCGCCTTATACGGTAGGGCAAATCAATTTCCTTAAACTGTATATGAGTTCGTTAGAGGATACGGAAATTGCGGCGCAAGAAGCTGTCACACTGACCTCTACGGGCGCGTTGGCTACCGTTGCGGATAGCCGCAACACGGCTACGGTAACGGTCGATAAGAAGCTGAATGGCGCGTACGTACAGCTCAACTATCAGACGAATATCGACGTTTGGGGTAAGTTCTACTATCAAAACAGCGCGGGTACGAAATCGGCGGTAGAAGACTTCTACTTGCAGAAAGGATCTTCGCAGCATAAGCAATATCTCGACTTGTTCCGTAAGAACGGCGTCGGGAAACTTGCAGGCTTAACGTCGGACGATTTGTATCTCACGAAGATTGAATTCCAAAACGCGACGGTGGATAAGTCTAGCACGGGCACGTTTAAATTCCTTGGTTTGTATTCCTCGGCAAAAACGATTGACACTGCAAATTATCAAGTGTACATCACCAAGACGTTGGATAATGACGGCGGCGAAATGACGCTCGGCGCACACCTTGGCCTTGGCGGCGCGCTTACCTATTTGGCAAAATCCGGTGTCTATGAAGGTGTTACGTCGGGGACTTATGGTAAAGGCTCGGTGCTTATGAGAACGAGCACGGAAAGCTTTGTATCGCAGCGCAATACGAGTTGGTGGGGTTCTTCGAAAGAAGCGGGTCATTACGGCCATGCGACGAGCAGTAAACCCGGCGACGGCGCTGTAAACCTTATCAATAACTATGACGTTGGTAGACAAATTCAGCAATCGTGGTATGCGAACGTCGGCGGTACGTCGGCTGCGAATACGAACGCGAACGGTTATACCCGTTTGCAATGCGACACGGGTAACGGCGGCTATTGGCCGTATAACCCTGTTCAGGCAGGCGACTGTAATGATAACCCCAGTCAAATCATTGACTATGAAGTAAACGAAGAAAAAGGCTACATTTATGTGAAAGCGCGCGCTATGGACTGGGCGTACGGCGATACGTCGAATGGCGGCGTTGCAAACGGCTCTACGACGAAATCGTATATGGAAAACTACTACCGCTTAAATACGGACGGTACGGTTTACGTAAACAACAGTTTCGTGGATTGGAACGGCTTCACGGATATGGATAAGTGTGACTTCCACCTTTCAGAGCTTCCCGCGTTCATTCCTGTGCATACCTTGAATCACTTCTTTACCTATGACGGAACGTCGCCTTGGACGGGTGGTGACTTAACAATGAGAAACGATTTGTCTCTTTGGACGGAGTCGACGGGTAAATATTATCAAAGCAAAGTTGACGGCAATGCGCACGGAACGACTGGTGAAGAATGGGTAGCTTGGGCAAACGACCAGTACGGCTCTGTTGCCTTGGGTATCTATATTCCCAACGTCACCAGATTCGTTTCCGGTAGATATGAGACGGCTGTTACCACGGCGGAGAGTTCGAACGTAAACGCATACTCCAACAAATTAAGCTCGAAAGGCTTAATGTCGAATATGCAATCCATTTTACGTACGTATCAAAGCTGCTACGTAGGGAATACGAGCTATACCGCGCCCGGTATTGAGCTTAGAATGACGGCGTACGCGCCTATCGATTACACCTACGTATTGTCTGTAAACGATATTAACACGGTTCGCAGCCAGTTTAAGGCTATCCACGATAGCGGTAAGGTTACGAACGCAGGTAGTCAGCAGGGTGCAAGGGTTGGCCTTGACGCATGGGCTCGCGCGGATAAGATTTGGACGCAAGTCTAATCGTGTCTTAACGAACTGAATAACAAAAGCATGGGGCAGGTATGCGTTCAACGCATACCTGCCCTTTGGTTTGTTGGTTTTATTCGAATTGATTTGCTAAAATATCGGCGGTCAAACGGGCGAGATTGACTTCGTTTGCGTCGAGTTTTGCGCCGTCCTCTTTGGAGAGAACAGCAACCGCACCAAGGCAGTCCCCGCCGGCGACGATAGGCACGATTACTTGTGCCGTAATACCTTCTTCCTTGGTCTGGGTCAAGGGTAGAATGTCGCCGCCTTCCGAAGCGTTGGCGATATAGCTGCGCCGTTCGCGTAAAATACGGTCCATTTCCTCAGAAAGACTTTTCCCATCGAGATCCTTTTTCCCTTCGCCGTAGGCGTGTAAAACGCCGTCGGTATCGCAAATGACGGCGAGTTTCCCGCACAAATCGTTGAGGGAGCGGGCGGTCGCCTTGCTGAATTTTTCGAGCGTTGCGATAGGGGAATATTTTTTAAGCATAAGCTCGTCGCGGTCGGTGAAAATTTCTAAGGGGTCGCCCTCTTTAATACGCAGGGTGCGGCGAATTTCCTTTGGAATAACCACTCTGCCGAGCTCGTCTATTCTTCTTACAATACCAGTAGCTTTCATTTTATCCTCCATTTACCATTATTTTGTGAGGAAGAAAGGATAATATGCGCAAAGATGGTAGAAAGCGGTGAAAAAAGTTTCAATTTTTTCAAAAAGTGGGATAAAATGAGTTGACAAAGATAACTAGTTAGGTTATAATAGATTTCGTTAATGCGGTCGTGGCGGAACTGGCAGACGCGCAAGACTAAGGATCTTGTGGGTAACTCCATGCAGGTTCAATTCCTGTCGACCGCACCAAA
>JAFTQI010000009.1 GCA_017462825.1 Clostridia bacterium
ACCGTAGAAGTAAATTTAATTTCATACGTGCCCGCAACTTTCGAAGTAAAGGTGTACGTACCGTCATCGTTTGCCGTAAACGTCATGTCGTCTGCATTATCGGAAACAATTGCATACGTATGGCTTGCGTCTGCGTATTCGTTTGCTTCTACTTGCACATCAATTTCCATGCCCGTATAAATGTTTACGTCTTCAACCCATTCGTAATCTACGTATGCAGTTGCTTTAAGAGACTTAGTGGCAACAGGGGTAACTTCCACGGTAATATTCTTAATCGCTTCACCGTAGGTAAGCGTTACTTTATACGTACCTTCTTGCTTTGTGTTCATCATAACTGCGTTTTCATACTGATATGTGTCCATGTTGAAGCCCTTATTGTGGCTCAAAGCAATTCTTGTATCCTCATATGCATGCGTCAACACTTCATCGTCAATTGCAAAAATCATCGAACTAAATTTCGCTTTTTCATTGTCCACGGTAACATCAAGGAAGATTTTCGTACCCACTTCTACCGTAAGTTTCGCGCCGTCTTCTACCTTTTCTTCATCTGCTCTATTCGTCAAATCGAATTCCGTTACGAGCATTTTTTCAGGCGCATAAGGGTTACTATTATCTTCTTCGATAACGGGATTTTGCGCAATCGAAATTTCATTCGTACCGCTTGCCTCTGCTCCTTCGGCGAAAGTATAAATCGTTGCCGTTTGTTCCGAAAATTCGTTTGCTTCAGTACCCTTTACGACAACCTTCGTTTCAGACGTAAAATCAGTATATTTTTCGGAATAAACCGTAGCCTCTTCAATGTAATAATCTTCAGACAAGGTAAATTCCACGCTAATCTTCCAAGCATAACCGTCCCCATCTGCATATACAAACGCAAACGAAGCTACGCCGTCTTTCACGCTTTCGCTATAACCGCAGTTATCGATAACGTATTGAACGTCCGCGATCAATTCCTCGTCTTCTGTAAGTTTCGCGTCTTCAAGGTTTTCCTGATAGGAAGCATAGTCTTCGCTTGCTTTTTCGTAGAGTGCTTCTACAAGCGCATCCACACCGTAAACAATGCTGAAATCACCCCAAACGTAAGAAAGGTTAAAGCCGTAGCCGTTCATCATATCTTCGCTCGCTTCTTCAGAGGGAAGTTCGCCGTTTTCAACTGCGAAAATGTTTCCGTTTTTATCAAGGGAATAATAGCCTTCTTTCTCGCCGTTATCGCCCTTCACGCTTACGTACGTATAATCTTCAAAGAATTCGTAATATGCGTTATCTTTGGAAGAATAATAACCGTTATTTGCCATTTCTACAGTACCGTGCGTAACTGCTTTCTTTTGCGCGTTTGCAATTTCAAGCGCTTCTGCTACCGTAGTAATGGGCAAAACGGAAACCGTTGCGCCGCAATCTACGCACTTGCCAATATCGTTTTCTTCGTGCGCCACTTCTTCAGACTTTACGTCGTGACCGCAAGTAGCTGCGTGATAGTGACCGTTTTCACCTGCAGTCCATTCTGCCGCATAGGTGTGTTCGTGGCCGCCGGTATAGCCGCAATCATCACACTCGCCGTCGTTATTAGAATCAACGTGTGCAATCACTTGAGGATACAACCCTTCGCAATCACAGGTGAATGCTTTCCAGTGCCCTCTCACGTCACTGGACCATTCCGCCGCATAGGTATGTTCGCAATCGTCGCCCTTGCCGCCGCAAGAAGCCAAAGCACCGAAAGCAACTACCATAGACAATGCTAAATAGATACCTTTCTTCATAAATAAGCCTCCTTTTTGCTTAATTTAATGTTGTTTTTATTAAGATAAACCCTTTCGGGAATGTCTTTGAAATAAATGAGAATTATAAATAGTACAAGCAGCCAAACAGCCATTGATCGGCTTCCGCACAATCAATCGTCGGGGAAAGATGGGTCTCCGCCCAACCGTTGCCGTCCATGAAATACCGCTGTGAAATCGCAAACTGCTGCAAGAAAGTTTTCAGTTCATTGGTCACGGGGAACACACCGCCGCCCACCGCTACGTCGGCGTAACCGAACGTTTGGAACAATTCTTCAGGACAGTTCAAGCAATCGCTCATACAGCTCGCACAGTCTGCGATACATACGCCGCTTTGTATATATTGCCCAGGATTCGCCGCGGATTCAAAAGACGAACCTATCTGTGCATGCTCACAGGTACAGTTATCCGAGCAGAAATAAGAGAACCCTGACGAGGCGTTAAGAACGTTTATATATCCTTCCAAGAAAATCTTATGATTGCGGAGCTTGATGTTTTGGTTTTCGTCTTTGACTGCTACGGACAACGCCTTATTCCCCGCGTTTTCTATCGTGGTCAGGGTTCTATAATCTCCTCCAAGGAAACGGTTCTCCATTGTAATCGTCGCATACAAAATCGGACCAAAACCGTCCGTCGAGGAGTACAGTATCTCATCATAAAGGTGATAGAAACCGTCGCCGTTCGTATATTTTTCGGGGTCGTAGTACTTAAACATAGAGCCGTCAAAATAGGTAACGCCCCTGCTATTCGTCACTTCGGGATATTTCAGCGTACCGCTCGGCGCATACTGCCGTAAAATGTAGCTCAAAATGGGCGAACCTCTAAAGATTCGGTAAGGGGTATGCACGTCTTTAAGCTGTCCGTCGGTCAAGTCTTGCAAGACGATATAGTCCATTTCAGACAAGCCCGTTACGGAAATAAATGTTTCCTTGGGCATCGCGCGCAATTCGTTAATTTTTTGAAGAAGCATTTCGTTCAGCTCGGTCGCGGCAATCAGTTCCGTAGGATAGGTATCATACGAGAATGGCGCTTTATAGCTGATTTGGAAACGTATTTTCACGGGATAATTCCCATCGATTTCTTCCGCTCGGATTGCAAAAACGTACACCACTTGCCCGTTTCCGTCCGCGGCAAAATTACTTTCGTCCATGTCAATCGCGTGAGAGAAATTCTTGGTGAACGTACCGCTTGCCCCGCCGTCGTTGACCGTGAAAAATTCTTTGCGCGTAACGTAACTTTCGAACATTTCCATTTTAGGATTGACTTTGTCTATGTTTACGTCCACCCACGATTCAATCGTGTACGTACCGGGTTTTTTCGGCGCGTATAAGCAATAGACCTTATCCGTCGCGCTTTTAATCTCTACTTCGTAAACGCCGGTTTGTGAAATCTCGTAAGGATTCCACGCACCCTTGCCGTTACCGTCATCAAACCGTCCCATACGGAAAAGTGTGATTTCAATATCGCGGTTTCCGTTTGTCGTTTTTGTTTTGTTCGGATTATAAAGGTAATTAAATTTTGACATATTTTCTTTGGGTACTTCCAAAGAAACCTGATAGTTCCCATTCAAGCCTTTCACGCTCGCGTAACCGCTCTCGTCAAAAGGCGCTCTGTGTATTTCCGCAATATCGTCCGTGCGGGTCCATTGCGCCACTACGCCGTATGTCGCCGCCGTAGCGAGCGGTTTTCCGTTAAACATCAGGGTAACGGAAAAGATTTTTCCGTCTGTTTCCCCCTCCTCGCTCGTTCCGCTTTCACTCGTAATCCCAGAGCTTGCGTCGCTGTCGCCGTTGGAAATGCCTTTGTATTCCCCGCAACCGCCAAGCGCGAAAAGCATAAACGCCATCAAGAACAGGAGTATATTCAAAAATACTTTTTTGAGCATAACTTAACCTCCCTTCTTGACGTTCGGGTTCGTCTTTTTGAACAAACCTTTGACGTCGCTCCATTTGAGTTTACGAATGATAATATCGACGACAAAGAGAATTACCACGGTCACCGCGAACGGAATCGTGAAATCAATCGTGTAGGTCGCCACTTGGTTTTCGCTGTTCGAAAAATCCACCGTGCCGTCCGTCGTCACTTGACCCCTATGACGGATAAACTGATGTATATCCGCAGGATCGAAAGCAAGGAACGCGTTGTATTCGGGCGAGTACGCCAAATCAAAGAACACGCTTGCGTCCGGCTTATCTTCCGTACCTTCTTCCGCGGTCGCGCGCGCATTCGCGCGTACATATTTTATATTAATTGTATATTTACCCGTTTGTTTGGTGTCGAAAGAGTAGGTATATCCGTTCGTTTTAAAGAAAAGCGTTTCCGTTTGCTTCGTCCCGTCGGGTGCGAACACTTCAATTTCCACCGTCATGTCCGCATTTAAGCGCAACGGCAAAATTTCCACGTAGCCCTTTAACCCGTCGTAAGAAACGGAAATATCGAAAGGATAGTCCACCTTTTCTTCGGGCGTGTTCGTATTGAACAGGTTGCGATAGAATGCAACCCCCGCCGAATCGCTCGCCCAATGTTTTGTCCAATCAAAGCTACTTGCAAAGTACGCAACTCTGCCCTTATCCACTTTGATATACGAATAAATCGGCACTTTAATGGGAGTTGACGCGCCCTGCGGATAATAATCCGCGGTAAGCACCGTCACAGCGTCTTCCTTTTTTACGTTGTTGACGAACGCGTTGACCGTCATTTCGTTCAACCCGACAACGGAATCGTTCTCGCCAAGCACGTCCATCGCCACGTCTTTCAATACGTCGTCGTTATAAAATTCCACGTTCAATTTCGTCGGAATTTCAATAATCTTGTCCGCAAGATCGTCAATAATCCCCGCAAGCGTAACGTCCGTAGACGAGTTAGGATCGATATAATGCGTCTTACCGCCGCCCGCTGCGCCCATTTCTTCAATCTTCTCAAAGTTAGGCGGCGCGGCAACGTTTCCGCAAACGTTTACAACGGAAGTGACAATGCGCTGCGAATACATTTCCGCAATGACTTTCGGAGGATTCTTTTCCGCTTGTCCCCAACCCGAACCGTCGGTGATGAGTATTACCTGTTTATCGCCGTAAGAAGTCATATTGCGGATTACGCTAAACGCTTTTTCCATTGCTTCGCCAATCAGCGTACCTTGTCTACATTGCGCTTTTTTCACGTCCTCGATGGCTTTGGCTACGTTTTCTTTCGTCGCCTGTACGGGCGGCTGCAAAACGTTGTTTTCGCCCCAGAACGTGATAATTGCGAAGCTGTCTTTTTCGTCCAACGATTCTAAAATCCCGATTGCGATTTGTTGCGCCATAAGGAAGAAACTTGCGTTTTCCATACTGCGCGACGTGTCCAAAACGATGGTCACGAGTTTTTTGTTTTGGTTGACGTTGCCGATATGCGTAGGCAATAAGCCGCGCAAAAGATCGAGCGCGGGATCGGGTTCTTCCCCTTGCTCCGCGTCTTCCGTAGCCACTTTATTTTGAAGTTGCGTATCCCCCATTACGACAAAGCTCTTGCCGAGGTTGGAAACGACCGTATTTACGGAGTTAACGAACGCCGTATAATTCTCAAAAGTCGATACGTCTACGTCCGACAGCACGATTTCGTCGTACTTGCAAAGACTCTCCACCGTATACGGTACGATGGGCGGCGCAACTCTCTCAATCACGGCGTTTTCGCCGTAAATCGCCTGCAACGCCGTATAGTCGGATTTCTTGTTAGAAATAAGCAAAATTTCCGCCTTGCTCAAAACCCTTTGAGTAAACGTATAGTCGTTATTATACGTATTTTCGTCCTGCCCTTCGCGTACGCTAACGGATACTTTATAAGCAAACTCGCCCTCTTTTTCCGTAGGCAAATTAAAATTGACTATGTTCAAGCCTTTCGTAAGCGCGACAGCTTTTTTCTCGATTTCCACGCCGTCTTTCGTGAGCGTTACAAACGCTTCGGCGTCCTGATTCGCATCCAACGCAACGTCCGCGGTCGTTTGTTTTGCCAAATAGGTCGATTTCGTATAATCTACGTACGTGACTTGGACTTCTTTCGCGTCCTCGTCAATATTACTGTCGATATACATCGCGTCGATCGCAATGTTTTGCGCGTGGAGACTTTCCACCGCGGCGATCAACTCGCTCATACCCCTTTCGTCCGTTTGTTTACCGTCGGTAATGAGCACGATTTTCTTAATGACGTCGTCGGAGAACAAGGTCGCCGTATAATCCAACGCGCCTTTGATGTTCGTTGCCTGGCGATCTACTTCCGAATCGGAAACGGTCTTAAACTTTCCGCCGAGCTTGGTGTGGAGTTCGTAATCCCCGCCGAAGCAAACAACGCCCATTTTAGAGTTTCGAGGCAACGAGTCTTTGACTTCGCGGATATAATCGTCTACGGTGTCAAGCTCTTTGTCCGTCGAATAGGAAACGTCTGCCACGACGTATACCTGTGTTTTTGTGATGACGGCGGTCAACGTTGTGCCTGCCGCCGAAAGCGCAATCAGCCCGACCATTACGAGGTGCAAAATCAACGAGGTAACGACGGAAACGCTGCGATTGTCCTTGCGGATCGCGATACAAAACGGGATAACGATCAGCGCAAGCAACGGGATTGCAATCAGTAAATAATAGGAATTAGCGAAGCTGATATTTATCATAGCAATACACCGCCCAATCTGCCAAGAATATAATTCCAAGTCCGATAAACACCAAGAACAAGTTATCGTATTTACCGTCCATACCCTTCGAGCTCGCCTGCCCGTTCAAGCTATACTCGTCTTTCGCCGTTCCCAACGGCTCGCTTTCTTCTTTCGGAAGCGCGGAATAGGCATGGAAAACCTTTTCACTTCCGGAAATCGTCATCTTCACCGTGTACACGCCCACTTCGTCGAGAAGCATCTCCGAGGTGACCGCGTTCGTGTTGAGATATACCAAGTTTTGCGACGGGGTTTCCACTTTAATACTAGTGCACCCCGGCAAAACGTTTACTGACAAATTCTCTCCGCAAACGTAAGAAACTTTATCCGTCATCGGCGGGAAAGAATACTCCAACAAGTTTCTCATAAGCGGAATAAAATCAAGCTGCAACGGCAAGTTGGAATCGTGCACGTCAAAGGCAAAGACGACCTGTCTTGCGCCATACTCCGTCGTTGTTACAAAGAGCAAAGGATTGCCCTTATAGGAAAGCAACGTCGTCACGTTCCGCACGCCGTATCTTTGGAATTTCTTTACCGTAATATCCTGCTTCGTAACGTCCGTCAAAAGCTTTTCCACCGTCGTTGCCGTCGAATCGGTGTATGTAAGTACGCCGTCCTCTTTCAGCTCGACCTCCCCTTGTGCGGTAAATCCTGCGCCCTCTAAGTTCGACGATAAATTCAAAAACCACACCGCGCCGTCGCTCGGTACAGAACCGGGGTTACAGCTATCGAATATATACAGCCCATAACCGTTTTGACCGTCGTATTTCGACGGATTCATCACTTCGATATCCGTATAGCCAAGCGTGGAAATTGCCGTCTTTAAGAAGAAAGGCTGTTTGCTGACAAGAAGTACTTTATACGCGTCCTCACTCTCCATGTTATACACCGCGCGCTCGTTATCGATCGCGTTGGCGTCCGCGTTACGGATTTTTGCGCGTACGTACGATACGCTTTCGGTCAAAGCTTCCGCCGTAAATACGGTTTCTTCGCCTTTCGTTGCTTGCACTTCCTTTTCCGCAATCAACGTTTCTCCCGCATACACGTCCACGGTCAAAGCCACGTCCGTCGTATACGAAATCACCTTGCCCATGACCGACACTTTCCCATCTACATACGCAAAAGAAAGATCGGAAACGGAATAGTTTTCCTCGTTTGCCGCAACGTTAATAATTTCTATGTTGTCATGCTTTTCATATTCCTTATCGGTAACCAGGTACGTCTTTAACCCGGGGTTTTTATTGAAAAGCTCTTGCGCTTTTTCGATAACGTCCGAAACGCTGTCCGGCGTATAAGCGCAGGTTAATCTCTCAAGCTCAGCGCGCGCGTCCGACTTATCTTCCGTTTGCACAACAGCCGTCATCGTCGTGTCGCCTGCATAATAGATGGAGTACAAACTCCCGTCTTTCGAATCGGAAATGATGTCTTTGATTTTCTCTTTTGCCGCGTCAAAACGGGTCGTGCCGTCCTCTTGCGTCATTTGCATACTGCCCGAGCCGTCCAGAATAAAGCAATATTCATACGCTTGTCCTTTCAAAACAAGTACGGGGTGCGCAATCGCAAAGGAAATTAAAAACACGGTCAAACATTGTAAAATCAACGAAATCAAACCCTTGATTTTGCTGATCGGGTTCTTACGTTTCAAAAACCGTTCGGAAAGCCGCCACAAATAGGTGGACGAAATCGTTTGCTCGGTGTGCTTGTTCTTGATGATGTAGATGATGATAAGAATGGGTATGCCGATTAAACCAAGCAACCCTAAGGGATATAAAAATCTCATTTCAATACCCCCATTTCCACAAGTTTTCCGAACAGGATATCTCCCACGGGCTCATCTGACGAAGCGAGTAAATAATCCCCGCCGCGCGAATTGCAGTAATTGCGAATACGGCTCGTTGCGTAATCGAGCGCAGCCCTATACGCTTTTACGATTTCTTTATCGATATTCTTACGGTAATCCTTGCCCAAGTCTTCCGAATCGAACAAGTGCATTTTCCCGCGGAACTGCGGATTCAGTTCCTCTCTATCCAACACCTGCAAGCAGAACAAATGGCGTTTTTTGCTCGCTAAATGATCGATAGCGTCCTCGAAATTGTTTTCCGTCAAAAAATCGGAAATAATCACGGACATGCCGTCGCCGTGCCCCACGTTCGTGGGCAAAATCGCGTCGCTGATATAGCTATCGCCCGAAAATTCGATTTCGTTGAGCTTGCCAATGGAATTGATAAACGCTTCCTTGCCAACCATACCCGTAATGACTTCGTGGACTTTCTTGTCACGGATTGCGTAGATAGACACCTTATCCATCTCGTGCACGGAAAGGTACGCCAAAGCGGCGGCAAGCTTGAGCGCTTGGTCCGCCTTTTTTCCTTTCCCGTAATCCATCGAACGACTTGCGTCTATGTAGATTCTGGTATGCATTTGTCGTTCGTCTAAATAGAGCTTTAAGTACAGCTTATCAAAGCGCGCGTATGCATTCCAGTCGAGCTTAGTAATATCGTCGCCCGGAATATAATCACGGTAGTCGGCAAATTCGCAGGACGAACCAAAAGTCTTGCTTTGATGGTTTCCCCCGAAAAGCCCGGCTACGTTATTTTTTATCAGCATCTGCAACGCTTCTATCTGCTGCAAAAACTCTTCGTTAATTGCCCATTTCGCCATAATCGCGCCTTACTTCGTTTCCTTTATAAGCAACGCAATTACGTCGTCTACCGTCAAACGGTCGTTCACTGCGTTATAGTTGATTTTAATTCTGTGTCTTAAAACGGGTTTCGCAAGCGCGTCAATATCGTCATACGAAACGTTGTAATTTCCGTTGATGAGCGCGCGGACTTTCGCGCAAGTGATAAGCGCCTGCGCCGCGCGGGGAGAAGCGCCGTATTTCACGTATTTCTTCGCCGTAGAACAAGCGCCGTCAAGCTCGGGGTGCGTGTTCGTGACAAGCTTCATTGCATAGTGCAAAATTTCGTCCATAACGGGTACGGTCGAAGCGAGCGCGCGCATTTCGAGAATCGTCTCGCCGTCTACCACCGCTTCCGCCGTTTCCGCCATCGTCTTTTGGGTCATGGTAACGATGTCCGCAAGTTCGTCAAGCTTGGGGAACTCCATAATAAGCTTGAACATGAAACGGTCCATTTGCGCTTCGGGCAAGGGATACGTACCGTCTTGCTCGATCGGGTTTTCCGTCGCAAGCACGAAGAACGGTTCTTCCAGCTTGTACGTATTATTCGCTACCGTCACTTTATGCTCTTGCATTACTTCGAGCATTGCGGACTGTGTTTTCGGCGTCGCACGGTTGATTTCGTCCGCGAGCACGAGATTTGCGAAAATCGGACCTTTGCGGAACACGGTATTGAGCTTGCCGTTATCGTCCTTTTCAACGACGTTCGTACCCGTAACGTCCGAGGGCATTAAGTCGGGCGTGAACTGGATACGGGAGAAAGGCAAGGACAAGGTTTGTCCAAGGGTACGTACCAAACGGGTCTTACCGACGCCGGGTACGCCTTCGAGCAATACGTTGCCGCCCGCAACAATCGCAATGATTACGTTGTCGATGACTTCTTGCTGACCAACAACGTCCTTACGGACTTCTTGCTTGATTCTCGCAATCGCTTCACTGAACTTTTGTACTTTTTCTACGTTTTCCATATGATTAGGTTTCCTTTCCTGATTATTTTTCTTTTTTAAGTTTTCCCGCTTATTGATTCGTCTTGTTCAACTCGTTGAGATACGCGTCGATCAAATCGATAAGCTCTTGAGAGAGCTCCCCTTTGTTCACCGCAATAATCGCGCTGTACTTATCCAGTACGTCGCCGTATACTACGTGGTTGCCGAGTACGCCGTCCTTTTCATAAGTAGGGTCGTAAATTTGCTCGTTACTGCCGTATAAGGTATCGCCCGTACCCATACCGCCGTCGTCACCCTCGTTATTTTCCTTATCGTCTTCGTCGGGTGGAATATTTTCCAGCTTCGCAGATGCGTCGCTATTCAGCGAACCCACTTCCGCGTCCGTGATTCCGAAAATCGTTTTCAAACGCTCGATTACGTAATCGCGCATTTCCGCGTTAATTTTTTGCGCTTCGAGCGAAAGCCCTATCGCTTGATTGTTGTCCGTAAACAGCATTTCCAGCTCGTAGAGCTTCTTTTCATCATCCCAACCGTCACAGCTTGCCGCGAAGCTTTCCAACGCCGTCGTAAACGCATAAATCCTTTGATACAGTTCGTCGGTCGCCGCCACGCCGCTATTTACCATAGTGCCACGAATGCCTTGACTCAAGTTCTTTACGTCCGCGGACAAATACTCCGATTTCTCAAGCGCCGTACGGATCTTCGTCATATATTTCGACATCTCTAACGGATCGCCGGACACAAGCCCAATGGAAAAACTTTGCGCGATCGGAATCAAACTCTTATTGATACTTTCCGCAAACTCGCGATAGTTGTTCACGTCCTCTACCGCATTGTCGATATTTTTAATGGTATGTACGACCAACTCGCGCATCAACGCGTCTTTGTCCGTGAGTTTCAAATCCGCAAGCAAGCTTTCGAGTTCCGCCAAAACGGGCGTTTTCGCCGCCGGTTGCATATCCGAATCCTTGACTTCTTCAATCAAGTTCTCAAGCGCAATCAAATCCCATTCACGGTCGTTTTCGTTGTATTCCAGCTCAGGCGGTTCGGCAGCGGGTTTCACCGTCTTTTCGGGAATGATTGCCGCCGTTATGATAGAAGCGCAAGCCAACGCGCCAACCACCCCATAGACCCACAACCGTTTGGGCTTAAAAGCCGATTTCGGCGTCGCCGCAAGCCTGCTTTCAGTATCTTGCCGCTGTAAAAGGACCATTTCGCCGCTCTCTTGCGCAAACTCGCGCATGGTCTGCGTTTTTTCCTGCAAGCCCGCGCGCTTATCCAAGCGCTTTGCGATTCGTTTATCGCTTGGACGTAAAATCAAATATCCAAGCGCGCTCGCCGCGATTGACGCCCCCGCGAACAGCAACAAATAGAGAAGAATGTTCCACTCAGCCGCCGCGCGCTTTTGCACGATCCACGTTGCCGCCGTCGCTATCAAGCCGACGGATACGCCGAGCGCCACTCCTTTTAGCAATGCTTCAATATGAAATTTTCTTCGAAACTTTTTAAAATTTTCCATAAAACTCCACTTGGTTTTTTCTCTCGCAATTTCACGAAAAAAACACTCGTTTTTTGCTACCTTATTATATAATAATAAAAATATTTTTTTTATTTTATCATTTTCTATCGATAAAGTCAATGTAAAATGCGGCTAAAATGAATTTTTTTGGGCGTTTTTTCGTAAACACATTGACAAATTTTTGCTTATTTTTAGATTTTTATTTCCAAAAATGCTGAACTTTTATAAAAATGGGCATACCGTGTACGCGTTGAACAAAAAACTCAACAAAAAACGCGTACCCTATTCCGAATACGCGTTAGCAAAAATAAAATTGAATTCTTAAAATTTGTGGTTTTCGTCCAAATGCACTTTGGGAAGACTCCATCTAAAATGGGCTGCAAGCATACGGATTACCACAATCAAAATCCCTGCAATCAACGAGGGTATCCACGCGCGCGCCACGTGGCAACGGATTACATAATACATCGCCGCGCCGCCGATGGAAGCCAGCGCATAGACGTGTTTTTTGAAGATATAGGGCGTTGTACTTGTCAAAACGTCGCGGAAAATTCCTCCCCCTACACCCGTAAGCATACCGAGCGCAATGGACAAAAAAGCGTTCTCGGAAAATCCTTTTACAAACGCGACTTCCGTTCCCATTACTGTAAACGCCGCCAAACCGACCGCGTCGAAAAAGGTATTTACATAGTCCACTTTTTTTTGGATTTCGTCAAATTCCTTTCTCTTGATATACGCCAACAAAAACACCAACGCCGAAGCGCCAAGCGCAACGAATAAAATGTATGCGCGGCTAAAAATGACAGGCGGCGTCGCGCCGATGAGTAAATCGCGGACAATTCCACCCCCTACGGCGGTAATGCATCCGATAAAGAGCACGCCGAAAAGATCGAGTTTTGCTTTAATCGCGACAAACGCGCCCGAAACCGCAAAGGCAATCGTACCGACGATTTCCAAAATCTTCAAAATAATCATTCCGTTTTTCCTCGTGAATTTCTTTCGTTTTATATTTATGCGCGTATTATATCATAGGTGCATAAAAAAGTCACGCGCTTTCTAAGCGTTTTCAATGAAGAAAACCCTCTTTAAAAAACGCGTATTTCCTTTATTTCATTCAATGACTGCCCTACAGGGACGCGTTGAAACACAAAAAAACGCGAGAGGAAGGTCTCGCGCTTTTTCTTTTTAAATTAGTTCTTCAATGCGTCGGGCACGTTGAAGCTCGTTTCCCCTCTATCTTCGGGGAACATCGTACCAGCGGGGATTACGGGGAGGATCATCGGGTTGATGAATGCGTTTGCGGTAAGAGAGGAAACCGCAGCGCGAAGGTAAGGATACACGATTTCCGTCGTGCTGATCGCAAGGATTTGCTTATCTTCATCCGTATTCACGTCTTCCGCTTCAAACACGCCCACAAGACGCGCTTTCAAGTTGAAAGGCTTAGGGGATTCTTCCGTGGATTCCACTTTGACTTCCAAGGTAACAAACCAAATTTTGTCGTTTTCCTGTACGCGTCTAATCGTACGGGAGAATTGGGGCTTGATTTCGAATTTCGTATCTTTATCAACTTTGATACGATTCATCGAATAGGTGAGTTCTTCTGCGGTAATGCCGCGGAGTGCGTATTTCATAATTTATATACCTCTATATTTATTTTTCGCTTTTTGATATTGTAGCATTCTTTCGACGGTTTGTCAAGGCGAAAGAAGCTATTAGTTTTTTATAAACAAATTTTGAGTATTATAAACAATTTTTTCTTGCTTTTTAGAAAAAAATATACTGGAAAAATATTTTTTAAAAATTTTTATTTTTTTTTGAAAAATTGATAAAAAACGCTTGCCTTTCTTATTTTTATATGGTATTATTATAAAGCTTTCGACGGAAGCTTAGCTCAGCTGGGAGAGCATCTGCCTTACAAGCAGAGGGTCACAGGTTCGATCCCTGTAGCTTCCACCAACAAAAGACAGTGCGGATAAGTATGCGGGAATAGCTCAGTGGTAGAGCGTCACCTTGCCAAGGTGAATGTCGCGGGTTCGAATCTCGTTTCCCGCTCCAAATATCCGTACTGTTTTTTTATTATTATTTTGCCGACGGGGCAAGAGATGGCGCTATAGCCAAGTGGTAAGGCCAAGGTCTGCAAAACCTTTATCCCCCGGTTCAAATCCGGGTGGCGCCTCCAAAAACCTCTGCACCAAACGGTGCAGAGGCTTTTTCCAAAGTTTTTGGAATATTTAATAAAAATTTAAC
>JAFTQI010000010.1 GCA_017462825.1 Clostridia bacterium
CGAGCCTTACATACAGTTTAGCACGGAGGAGCTTTTTTGTATAGTAAATGGTGTGCTTGAAGCTAAAGCTATTTACCACCAGCATAGCTGGTGGATTTTATAAGGTCGCGGTGCAAAACACCACGACCTTATTTCTTGATAGAAAGCGCCCCCGATATAAAGTCGGGGGCGCTTTTATAATATTCCGTTTATATATGTAAAAAAGCTCCCGAAATCGGGAGCTTTTTCGTTCTATCAATTTTTATTATGCCGTTACAGGAGCAGTAACTACCGTCGTACCGATATCGCTGAACACGATGTCGCCGTCGAATACGTAGTTATAGGTAAGTCCTTCATAGGTCATCTTTACGGTGTAATAAATTTCCGCGTGGTCGAAAGTACCTTCGTCCGTCAATACGAATTTATATTCAATATTCGAGAATTTGGTCTTTGCGCCTTCCAAAGCAACCTTCATCGTAGCGTTTGCAAATTCTTCCGCCTCATCACCTTTGATGACAAGCTTAAAGTAGGAAGGAACGTCCGTTTCGTCTTCCAAGTTTTCATCTACGAAGAAAGAAACGTCGCTGAACGAATAACCAGTGAAATCGTACAAGGGGCTGAAAATCTTCTCGGGGTCTACGTCAGCGCTTGCACAAATTTCCGCCCAAGTCATATTTGCCGAATTAATATAGCCGTTATTCAATTGCGCATACGCCGTTGCGGAAGTAATCGTACCGTCTTCTGCCTTTTCTTCGATGTACCAAACTTGCATTTTACGCGTTTCGCCTAAGTCGCCCGTATCTACGTAAGAATACTCGTAAAGGTTTGCCCCGTTAATTTTATCAATGACCTCGATATCCATAAGAATGTCCATACCCATTACGTTGCACGTTGCGTCATACGTCGTCGTACAGGTAAAGTTTCCTTTGCAGTCATTAATAACGGTCATGATATCGTTATACGTTTGTTCGGCGGTCTTACCGTTCAAATTGTCTACTTTGGCGTAACCTTCGGGAATGCTTTCTCCGCCACCGCCGCAAGCTACCATCGACAACGTGGATACGGTGCAAAGCGCACCAAGCAATACTTTCGTCCATTTCTTCATAATTTTATCTCCTTTTTATACCCTTTGGGGAATATTAGAAATATTATACTACCTAAAAAAAATATTGTCAATATTTTTTTGAAATTTTTTCATGCAAAAAAAATCGCCGCGAGCGCATGCTCGCGGCGGCGTTTTGTTTCTCGTGAAACGAATCAAAGATTCTTTTGAATAAATTCTTCCAGCAAAGCTTCGGGTTTGAACCCTAAGCTATTGTCCACGGGTTTGCCTCCCTTGAACGCGATGATATTTGGAATGCTCGTGATTGCGTACTTGATTGCCGCGGCTTCGCTGTCTTCTTCGTCAATATCGATTTTTGCGAACATCGCTTTATCTTCATACTTATCCGAAAGTTCTTCGAAAACGGGCGCAAGCATTCTGCAAGGCCCGCACCAGCTCGCCCAAAAATCACAAAATACCGTTTTTTCTGAAGTTTCAATCAGCTCTTGCAAGCCTTCCGCATTTACGTATTTTACCATATTTTTTCCCTCTTTTGTATTATGTTTAGTTTTCTCGAAAATATGCAAGCATATCGGAAAAAGCCACGTTTTCGCTTTCGCCTGTCGCCATACATTTTACGTTCGCTTTCCCTTCCGCAAGCTCATTACCGCCGATAACTGCGACGTACTGCGCGCCGATTTTGTCCGCATATTTAAACTGTGCTTTTATCGAACGCTCCATATGATCGATTTCCGCAAAAATTCCCGCCTTTCTCAAAGTGGTTGCGATTTCGAACGCCTTTTGACGGCAGTCCTTATCCATACCCGCTAAGTAAACGACCGGTTTCGCTTCTTCGGGAATAACTACCCCCGTTTGCTCCATTACGATCAAAAGACGTTCTATCCCCGCCGCAAAACCCACTGCAGGCATCGCTTTACCGCCAAGTTCTTCAATAAGTCCGTCATATCTACCGCCTGCGCAAACAGTGCCCTGCGCGCCGATAGAGGTCGAAACGAACTCGAACACGGTACGGGTGTAGTAATCCAAACCGCGCACGATACGAGGGTCTATTTCATACGCAATACCCGACAAATCCAAACACGTTTTCACTTCTTCAAAGTGTGCCGCGCAGTCGTCGCACAGGTATTCCAAAATCGTGGGCGCGTCCGCGTTAATTTTTTTGCAACCTTCTTCCTTGCAATCGAGAAGCCTAAGCGGATTCTTTTCATAGCGCGTTTTGCAATCGTGGCAAAGTCCGTCTAAGTGAGGGGCAAAAAAGTCTTTCAAGGCTTTGTTGTACGCCGCACGGCAGGATTTACAACCGATAGAATTAAGTTTAAGCGCAACGTTCAAGCCGAGCTTTTTCAAAAGCGTATCCGCCATCAAAATGGCTTCTGCGTCCGTTTGCGCGCTTGCCGCGCCGAAAATTTCCACGCCGAATTGATGGAATTCCCGCAGTCTGCCCGCTTGCGGTCTTTCGTAACGGAACGCCGGCGTGATATAGTACATCTTCGCAGGAAGCACGCCAGCTGCGAGTCCGTTTTCGATAAACGCGCGTACCGCGCCCGCCGTACCCTCAGGCTTGAGCGTGATTGAACGGTCGCCTTTATCCTTGAAAGTGTACATTTCTTTCGTAACGATGTCCGTCGTGTCGCCTACGCCGCGCTGGAAAAGCTCGGTGTGTTCAAAAGTCGGCGTACGGATTTCTTTTAAGTTGAAAAGCTTGGCAACGTCGCGCGCCATGCCCTCCACGTATTGCCATTTATAGGCGTCTTGGGGCAAAACGTCTTTCGTGCCCTTGGGAATATAAATCATATATTTTTTCCTTTTTAAGTTTGTTTAAAAATTTAAAATTGCCTACTGCAACCGTTTATAAAACGTACTTTTTCAAGTTTCTATCACCTGTGAGCTTTTTCAAATGCTCGTCGACGTACTTCTTGTCGATTTCAAGCGTGAACGTAGGATAGTCGCCGCCTGCGTTGAAAGAAATATCCTCGAGCAAGTATTCCATAACCGTATGCAAACGTCTTGCGCCGATGTCCTCGCTCGTCAAGTTCAATTCCACCGCCACTTCCGCGATACGCTCAATTGCGCCTTGGTCGAATACCAATCTAATGTTGTCTACTTCCAGCAATTTTCCGTATTGGAAAGTGAGCGAGTTTTCCGTTTCCGTCAAAATCTTCACGAAATCTTCTTTGGTGAGGGATTGCAATTCCACAGAAACGGGGAATCGACCTTGGAGTTCGGGAATCAAATCCTCGATCGCCGCCACGTGGAACGCGCCTGCCGCGATAAAGAGAATGAAGTCCGTCTTAATCGGACCGTATTTCGTCACAACCGTCGAGCCCTCCACGATGGGAAGAATGTCGCGCTGTACCCCCTCGCGGGAAACGTCCGCGCCGTTGCGGTTGCCCTTGCCTGCAATCTTGTCGATTTCGTCGATAAAGACGATACCGTCGTTTTCCGCACGGTAAATGGCTTCCGATTTAATCGCATCCTCATCGACGAGCTTGGAAGATTCTTCTTCCAAAGCGATTTGGAAAGCTTCGCGGACGGTCAAACGGCGTTTTTTCTTCTTTTGCGGGAACATATCTCCGAAAATACTGCCAATGGAAATTGCTGCGCCGCCCGGCATCAATTCCATCGGCTGCGAAGGCGCGTCTATGACCTCCATTTCAATCGTGAAATTATCGTAGAAACCCTTTCTGAATTCGTCCAAAAGGTTCGCTTCCCACACCTCTTTCGCCGTATCGCCCTTTTCGTCCTTTTTCGCTTCCATAAGCGCGCGGAGAATGCGTTTTTCCGCATACGCCGTTGCGCGCGCTTTGACTTCTTCTTCCTTTTCCGCTTTGACAAGGCGGTATGCGCATTCCGCCAAATCGCGAATCATACCTTCTACGTCCTTGCCCACGTACCCGACTTCGGTATATTTCGTCGCTTCTACCTTTACAAAAGGCGCTTTGACAAGCTTCGCAAGCCGTCTTGCGATTTCCGTTTTACCGACCCCCGTCGGGCCTTTCATAATGATATTCTTCGGCGTGATTTCTTCACGGATTTCCGCAGGGAGTTGAGCGCGGCGGTAACGATTTCTAAGCGCGATTGCAACCGCCTTTTTCGCTTCGTCCTGACCGATAATATATTTGTCTAATCTATATACGATTTGCTTGGGGGATAAATCCATTTATTTTTCCTCCTTTTTTGCGCATTTTTTCACTTTTGAAGCGGGCGTGTCCGCGTTTACCGCGTTTTCGCCTACCGTTTCGCAGCGGATATTGTCGTTGGTGAACACGCAAATTTCCGAGGCGATTTTCAGCGCCTTTCTTGCAATCGTTTCCGCGTCATAATCGGTTTCTTGGAACAGCGCACGCGCCGCCGCCAAAGCATAATTGCCGCCGCTGCCGATTGCGCAAACCCCCTCGTCCGGCTCTATGACTTCGCCCGTACCCGAAAGAATAAGCAAGGTATTTTCGTCCGCGGTGATCATCATCGCGTCGAGCTTCCTGCCCACTTTATCACTTCTCCAAAGCTCCGCAAGCTCTACTGCCGAGCGCATCAAATTTCCGCCGAATTTATTGAGCATGCCTTCAAAACGTTCGGTGAGCGCAAACGCGTCCGTCACCGAGCCTGCAAAGCCCAAAATCACCTTACCGCCGTAAATACGGCGTACTTTTACCGCGGTGTTTTTGAAAATAACCGATTCGCCCATCGTCACTTGACCGTCGCCGGCAATCGCCGTAACGCCGTTCTTTTTGACCGCGCAAATCGTCGTTCCTCTAAATTCCATAATTTTTCCGTCCTTTTCTTATTGAACTGTTTCTTTAATTTTTGCAAGTGCGCGTTCCGCCAAAGCGCGGTAGCGCTCTTTTTTATCGCGGATTCGCGTAGACAACGGCGCGAGAATTCCAAAATTCGCGTTCATCGGTTGAAAATCCTTGACCGGCGTGGAAATATGCGTTTCCAACGCCCCGCACACCGTTTGTTCGTCAAAGAGGTGGGCGGGCCTTTCCAAAATTTCGTCCGCGATATGGATCGCCGCCAAAAGTCCGCTCGCCGCACTCTCTACGTACCCCTCAACGCCCGTGATTTGTCCTGCAAAAAACAGTCTTCGATTATTTTTAACCGAAAAATCACGATTCAAAACATCGGGGGACTGAATATACGTATTTCTATGCATAACGCCGTAACGCAAGAACTCCGCATGCTTTAAAGCGGGAATCATAGAAAACACCCGTTTTTGCTCGGGGAATTTCAAATTCGTTTGAAAACCGACGAGATTATAGCAAGTGCCTTCCGCGTTTTCCTTACGAAGCTGTAAAACGGCGTACGGACGTTTCCCGTCCTCGTCAAACAGTCCTACGGGCTTGAGCGTACCGTAACGGAGAGTATCCACACCGCGCGAAGCCATTACTTCCAAAGGCATACACCCCTCGAAAATTTCCCGTTTTTCAAATTCGTGCAATTCCGCTTTTTCCGCTTTCAAAAGCTCGTCTACAAACGCGTAATATTCTTCTTTATTCATCGGACAGTTGATATAATCGCCCGTACCTTTGCCGTAGCGGTCGCCCGTAAACGCACAAGTCATATCCACGCTCTCCGCCGAAACGATGGGCGCGGACGCGTCGTAAAAATGCAAGCCGCCACCCGTTTTTTCTAAAATATCTGCGCTTAAACAATCGGACGTGAGGGGACCCGTCGCAATAATCGCGTACTTGTCCCCGTCCTTTTCAAGTTCGGGGAGTTTTTCCACTTCCTCGCTGATAAGCGTAAGATTTGCACAAGAACGCAATTTCTCCGTGATATACGCCGAGAATTTTTCTCTATCCACCGCCAAAGCCGCGCCTGCAGGCACTTTCGTTGCGTCCGCCGCTTCGATAATCATCGAGCCGAGTATCCGCATTTCCTCCTTTAAAAGTCCGCACGCATTCGCGTAATAATCGTTGCTTTTTAAGGAGTTGGAGCATACCAATTCCCCGTAATTTTCACTCTCGTGCGCTGGCGTGAACTTTTTCGGTTTCATTTCGACAAGGGTCGTTTTAATTCCGTGCGACGCCAAGTAGTACGCCGCTTCGCTGCCTGCAAGCCCGCCGCCTATAACGAGTACTTCTTTATTCGTTGTCATCGATAAACTCCGACGAGAAATATCCCTGCACAAAGGAGGGTTCTTCTTCCAAGGGAGGGGGCAGGAAATCGTCTTCCATTACGACCGCTTTCTTGCTCTTTTGGCTTTTTTCCGATTTAATACGGAAAGAACAGTCCTTATTGCTGCACTTAATTTCTCCGCGCAACGCTTTTACCATCGGCTGACCGCAATCGGGGCACTTTTGACCCGTCGGCTCATCCCAGCTCATAAATTTGCATTCGGGATAGCTCAAACAGCTATAATATATCTTGCCTTTCTTGGACTTTCTCACCGACGTGGGACTGCCGCAATCGGGGCAAGTACCCTTAAGCTTGGGTTCTTCGTCCGTAGGCATAGACATCGTAGATTTACAGTTCGGATAGCTCGGACAAGCCAAAAATTTGCCGAATTTGCCGCTCTTTGCGACCATATTCAAGCCGCATTTCGGGCAACGTACCGCCGACACTTCTTCCTCGCTTTCGCTAATGATGTTTTGGCATTCGGGATAGTTGGAGCAAGCCAAATATTTGCCGAATTTACCCGTTCTTCTAAGCATGAAATGTCCGCACTTACCGCACACCTCTTGCGTGAGCTCGTCGCCGTAGGTGGAAGCCTTGAGCAAGTTTTTCTCAAAGCCGGGGTAGAACTCCCCGATGACCGTACGCCAGTTAATGCCGCCTTCTTCGATGTCGTCGAGCTTGGTTTCCATACCCGCCGTAAAGCCAACGTCCATAACATCCGTGAAACAGCTCACAAGCATATCCACAACGTCATAGGAAATGGGCGCGGGTACCATATATTTCCCGTCCTTTTTCACGTACTTTTGCATAAGTTTAGAAATAATCGTTGCGTACGTGGAGGGTCTGCCGATCCCCTTTTCTTCCATCGCTTTAACGATACTCGCGTCCGTGTAGCGCTGGGGAGGCTTCGTGAATTTTTGTTCCTTTTTCATATTGACGAGGTCAAGCGCGTCTCCTTCGGAAAGATTCGGCAAAAGTTTTGCGCTCGACGCCTCGTCGTCGTCCTCTTTCTTCGCGCTGATGTCTTGGTATACCGCCGTAAAGCCGGGGAAAAGCAACACTTTTCCGCTCGCTTTAAAAATATAACCGCTATTATCGATTTCCATTTGCATACTGTTGTAAGTAGCTTCCGCCATTTGCGAGGCAAGGAAACGCTCGTAAACGAGTTTATAAAGGGCGTAGTGTTTTTTATCCAAGAGCGTTTTCGCTTTTTGCGGAGTCATGGAAATATCGTTAGGACGAATGGCTTCGTGCGCGTCCTGCGCGTCCTTTTTCGTACGATAGAAATTCGGCTTTGCGGGCACGTACTCGTCTCCGTACACTTCACGGATTTTTGCGAGCGCTTTTGCCTGTGCGTCGGCAGAAACGCGGACGGAGTCGGTACGCATATACGTGATGAACGCGATATGATCCCCGTTTTCCGTTTCGATACCTTCGTATAAGTGCTGCGCAAGATTCATGGTTTCCGGCGCGGTGAAGCCAAGCTTCGTAGACGCGTCCTGTTGCAAAGAGCTCGTCGTAAAAGGCGCGGGCGCATGCGATTTTACAACCGTTTTCTTGGTCTTGGAAACGATAAACTTTCCCTGCGAAATCGTTGCAAGTACGTTTTCCGTTTCTTCCTTGGACGAGGGCTTATACGTTTTCGTGCCCTTCTTTTCAAGCATCGCTTTAAACGCCGCTTGCGCTTTGGGCTGATCTTGAAGCTCCGCCGTCAAATTCCAATATTCCTTAGGTAAGAACGCTTGAATTTCCCGTTCTCTTTCTACGATCAACCGCAAAGCAACCGACTGTACGCGGCCGCCCGAAAGCGTGCGTTTTCCGTTCCCTTTTTTATCTTCGATCTTATGGTTTAAAAGTGTGGAAAGCTTGTAGCCCACCAATCTATCCAAAACACGGCGCGCCTGTTGCGCGTCAACCAAACTGTAATTGATTTGACGCGGAGTTGTCAACGCTTGCTCAATCGCGCGCTGCGAAACTTCGTTAAATTCAATACGGTTCAAGCCTTGTTCGTCCAAGCCAAGCACCGTTTGCAAATGCCATGCGATCGCTTCCCCCTCTCTATCAGGGTCGGTCGCGAGATACACGCGATCCGCGCGCTTTGTCGCTTCTCTCAAACGACGGATAACGTCTTCTTTCCCCTCGGAATCGACGTATTTCGGCTCAAAATTGTTCTTAATATCAACGCCGAGCGTGTGCACGGGCAAATCGCGAATATGCCCAGCGGACGCGTCCACGCGATACTTGCCTTTGAGGTACTTGTTGATGGTTTTCGCCTTGGAAGGCGACTCTACGATAATTAAATCCATTCTATATTCCTTCACGTAATATTTTTTGACACCTTAAATCGCCGTATAGCGGTTTCCGCCAAGGGACACGGCAAGCCCTTTCATTTCCAAAGAAGATAGCGTTGCCCGAAGCTTGAAAACGGGTATCCCCGTCTTTTGCGACAGCTCCGTCGCGTGAGCTTCCCCCTCTTTCAAGATTTCGTATAACTTTTCTTCGTCGGCGGATAACTCCGCTTGTTTCTCTCTTTTTGCAAGCGTAACGCCCAAACCAAACGCAATATCCTGCACGTTTTCCACAAGTTTGCCACCCTCTTTTATCAAACGGTTACAACCGACTCCGACCGATAAGTTCGGGAAATAAGGCAGCGCAAAAATCGGTTTCCCCGATTTTTGCGCGTATTTCGCCGTAATCAACGCGCCGCTTTTTTCCCCTGCGCCAAGCACGAATACGCCCTCGCCAAGCGCCGCCAAAAGCTCGTTTCTCCTTTCATAGGAATACGCTCTAACGGACGTTTCAAAGTCGTATTCCGACAAAATCAAGCCGCGTTTTGCCACTTTTTCAAGGAGAGTAAGATTCCCCTGCGGCAAGCTGGAAAAACCACCCGCCAAAACGCAAATGACCCGACCTTTTTCTAGCGCACCTTCGATCGCCGCGCTATCGCCGCCGTCCGCCGCACCCGTGACGATTGCAAACGATGAGGTAAGCTCTTTCACGATTTCCGCGCCAAGCTTTAAGGCGGGAACGGGGGTTTTACGCGACCCGACCACCGTCAGCTTCCGCATTCCCAAAAGACTCAAATCCCCTAAGGCATATACCTTTTTCGGCGGGGAAGTCAAGCCTTTCCATTCGCGCGGATAAACGGGCGAGCAGTCGGCAATTTCGACCACGCTGGCTTTTAAGTTTTCCTTGTTTTCGAGTATGGACACAAACCGCTCCTTTTAACCGAATGTCCGCAGGGCAAATTCCTCGCTTAATCTTCTTCTGCGCCGTAGGTGCGATAGGAAATCGCTTCGTATAAATGATCGGGCTGAATATTTTCCGAAAGCTCCAAATCGGCTATCGTGCGCGCGACTTTCAAAATACGTGATCTTGCGCGCGCGGATAAATGTAATCTATCAAACGCTTCTCTAAGTACCTTTTCGCATTCTTCGCTAAGCGAACAATACGCGCGGGTTTCCTTTTCACCCATTTCCGCGTTCGTCTTGACCGCGCTCCCTGCAAAACGCTCTCTTTGGATTGCTCTCGCTCGGTCGGCGCGTTCTTTCACACTCGCGCTTGTTTCCGCTTTTTCTTGGGAAACCAAATCGTCGTAATCTACCCCGTCCACTTCCACTTGAATATCGATTCTATCAAGGAGGGGGCCCGATACGCGCGCTTTATAACGGCGGATATCGTTAGGGGTACAGCTACAACGGCGTTTTTTACTGCCGTAGTTTCCGCAAGGACAAGGATTCATACTCGCACAAAGCATAAAGGACGCGGGATAAGTCACCGTACCGCCCGAGCGGGAAATGGTGATTACGCCGTCCTCTAAGGGCTGACGGAGCGCTTCAAGCGCCGAACGCTTATATTCGGGCAGTTCGTCTAAAAACAGCACGCCGCCGTTTGCCAAGCTGATTTCCCCGGGGTGCACGCTCTTATTCCCGCCACCGCAAAGGGAAACGGTCGTCGCCGTGTGATGCGGACTCCTAAACGGGCGTTCCGTCACGATTCCCTCCTGACCGAGCGTTCCTGCGACCGAGTGAATCTTCGTGATTTCAAGCGCTTCGTCAAAAGACATATCGGGAAGCACGGACGGAATCGATCGTGCAAGCATTGTTTTACCGCTGCCCGGAGGCCCAACGAAAAGCACGTTGTGCCCGCCTGCGACCGCCACTTCCAAAGCCCGTTTTGCGATTTCCTGCCCCTTTACGAACGCCAAATCATAAGTTTTGCCTGTCTGCGTCCGTTCAGTTTGGAAATTTGACGCGGGTACGGGGAGAATCGGCGCATAGCCGGAAAGATGATTGACGACTTCCTTTAAATTCTTTGCCGCGTACGTTTCTACGCCGCAAATAAACCCTGCTTCTTTTTCGTTTTCCTTGGGGATAACGAATTTCGTAAAACCTTTATCTCTTGCCGAAATAATCGACGGCAACACGCCCGTAACGGGGCGCAAATCGCCGTTTAAGGCAAGCTCGCCAAGAAATACGATTCCGTCTACGTTCGCTTGCAAACCGCCGCAAGCAAGCAATATACTCACCGCAACGGGCAAATCAAAGGACGAGCCTTCTTTTTTCACGTAAGCAGGCGCAAGATTGACGGTGATTTTGTGCATCGGAAATTCCAAAGCGCTATTTTTGATCGCGCTTCTTACCCGTTCTCTCGATTCTTTGACTGCGGCGTCGGGAAGTCCTACCAAATCGTAGGACGGAATCCCTTTCGAAACGTCCGCTTCTACCGTCACGCTCACCCCTTCCAAGCCGGAAAGGGCGTAGCTTTGCACCTTCGCTATCATAAGCTTTTCTCCTTCAAAAAGCGTTATCCGCAGGTGTGCGGATAACGCATACGTGCGGCTATTCTCTAAAATAACCGTTGAACCCAAACCTCGTCCAACGAAAGCAGTTTTTCGCGCAAACTTTGGCGAAAAAAAGAGAATCGCTCCTTCCTTATATATTCCTGTCCTTCATTATATATGAAAAGTTCAAAAAAGTAAACTGAATTTCCGATATTTTTCGGTTTTAGACAAAAAAAATGGCTCTGTCACGACAAATGGTTGATTCGTGCTTTGCACGCTTTGACGAGAAAAATACAAGAAAGACAAGCGTTTTGCGAGGGCGCATACCCCCAGCGGTCTGTAATCGAGCATAACGCGCCGTATTTTACCGCATTTTTCCGTCAAAAATCAACTGTGCGTTGTGATAGAGACAAAAAAATAAGTCCGCCGTTGACTTTGGGCGAACCTACTCTTTTCGGTGATAAATCCGAGGTTAAATTTTTTCCTTAACTTTTGCTGCTTTACCGGTGAGACCGCGCAAATAGTACAACTTAGCTCTTCTTACTTTACCCTTTCTAACGACCGTGATGGACGCGATTTTCGGGGAATGAAGGGGATAAGTTTTTTCTACGCCTACGCCGTAAGAAATGTGGCGTACGGTGAAAGTTTCGGAAATGCCGCCGTTACGCTTCGCGATTACGACGCCTTCGAAGTTCTGTACACGTTCCTTGCCGCCTTCGATGATCTTGTAGCCAACCTTAATCGTGTCGCCTACGTTGAATGCGGGAACTTCTGCTTTCATGCTTTCAGCGTTGATTGCTTCGATAATTCCTTTCATTTTTAGACTTTACCTCCGTTATTTACGAAACGTTCATTACCTGCTGCGTGATTCCTCACCACGCCCAATAAAAAGGCAGCGGAACGCTCGAAGTCAGCAATTATTATATACAATTTTTCTCCGTTTAGCAAGCATTTTTGCATGCCTTTTGAAAAAAAAATTCTATTTTTGCGATATTTTATAACGCGAACAGGTACACGTAATAGCTCGCAAACCCAACGAGCATCACCATCCCGCCCCAGCGCTTGATTTTATGCCCGGGTAAATACGCAAGCCCCGCCAAAAGCGCCGCGGTCGCAATCGCGATGATTCCGTCAATTCTAAACGCCGACTCGAAATTGAGCGGCAAAATCATACTCGTAATCCCAATCGTTCGCAAAATATTAAAGATACAGCTACCGACGATATCCCCCACGGCGATGTCCGTTTCCCCTTTCGACGCGGCAACAACCGCCGTCACAAGCTCGGGCAAGGACGTACCGATGGCAACCACCGTCAAGCCGATAATGCGTTGCGAAAGTCCAATTTCTACGGCAATCGTCGTCGCGCCTTCCACGGCAAGCTGCGCGCCGAGCACCACGATTCCCAAGCCGACCAAGGTCAAAACGCTTAAAAACCAAGCGCGCGTTTTCATTCGCTCATACCAACCCTTAAAGCCTTTCGCCGCCGTTTCGGGCGCAGGATCTTCGAGCGCGTGCGTTTCTAAATTAGGGATTGTTTCCTTCTTACGGGCACGGAGCGCCACCCAAATGAGCACCACCGTATAAACCATCGAAATTGCGAAGAGTACCAACCCTTCCCAACGCGCCACCTCGCCGTCCAAGCCAAACGCTAAAAACAACACGGACGCACCGAGCAAAACGGGAAAATCCATACGCAGGGTGTCTTTTTGTACAAGCAACGGACAAATGATCGCCGCCACGCCCAAAATCAACAAAATGTTCGTTATATTACTGCCGAGAATATTCCCCACGGCAAGGCTCGCGTCCCCGTCCACCGCCGAAATAATCGACGTGGCAAGCTCGGGCGCGCTCGTCCCAAAGGCTACGATCGTAAGCCCGATAATCAGCGTAGGAACGCGCAATTTTTCCGCAATTCCCGCCGCTCCGTCCACGAACCAGTCCGCGCCTTTCACCAAGCATACAAACCCTATTACAAGCAGTACGATTGCGATAAACATATCCATATATTTTCTCCTAAAAAATACACGCAAAAGACTTTAATCTTTCGCGCATAAGTCTTGCCGCTTTATAAAAAACGCCTTGAACTTTCGTTCCGTGCTGTAGACGCTTTTCACCGCACTTTGCGCGGTCGGCTACTCCCTTATTATGCCCATATTTTACCATATCGTTACTCTTTTTGTCAAGGTTTTTTCAAGTGCCCACCTCCTTTTTGATTGACAAAATCTTTCATGTTTTTTATAATAGCCATATCACATATAAAAGAAGGGACTTATGACGAACTTCCTTATTCGTATTTTTATCGGCAAGAATAAAGACCCGAACGATCCAAAGGTGCGGGGCAGGTACGCGTCCATGGCAGGTTTTACGGGGATTGTGCTCAACGTTTTGCTCTTTGCGGGCAAGCTGACCTTGGGTATTATCGCAGGCTCGGTCGCCATCATCGCGGACGCGTTCAATAATATCTCGGACGCAGGCTCGGCAATCGTCACTTTGATCGGTTTTCGGCTTGCAAGTAAACCCGTTGATAAAGAACACCCCTTGGGGCACGGTAGAGCGGAGTACGTGACCGGCTTTATCGTCGATATGCTGATTATCTTGGTCGGCTTCGAGCTTTTCAAAAGCTCCATCGACAAAATTATTCACCCCACCACCCCGACCGTCGGGATCGCAACGACTATTCTTCTTTGCGTGGCGGTACTTGTGAAAATTTGGCTGTTTTTCTTCTACCGCAAAGTCGCTATCACCATTCGCTCGTCCGCGATTAAAGCGGCTTCGTTCGATAGCTTGACCGATTGCGTTGCGACCACGCTCGTACTCGCCTCCGCTCTTCTTTCCAAGCAATTCAGCTTCGGTATCGACGGCTACGCGGGTATACTCGTCGCTGCGTTCATTATGTTCACGGGCATCAAAGCTGCGAAAGAGACCATCAATCTTTTGCTTGGTTCTCCCCCCGAGCCTGAATTTATTGAAAAAATTTACGAATTCACTAAAGGGTATCCGCGCGTCATCGGGATTCATGACGTTATGGTGCACGACTACGGTCCAGGCAGACAAATCGTTTCCTTTCACGCGGAAGTCCCCTCCGATGAAAACATCAATATCGCCCACGAAGAAATCGACCAATTAGAGCGAGATTTACACGCCAAACTCGGCTGTATCGTAACCGTGCATTTAGATCCCGTTGTGACGGACGACCCAGTCGTGAACCAACTGCACGCCATTGCCGAAAACGCAGCGAAAGAAATCAATCCGACGTTTAGCATACATGATTTCCGTATCACCAAGGGTGAAACAAACGTAAATATGATTTTCGATTTAGTGCTTCCCGTAGACTGCCAAATAACCGCGGAAGAAGCGGAAAACGCCGTTTCTGAAAAGATTCGCGAATGTGTACCCAATAGTTTTTGCGTAATTCGCGTAGAACACCCGTTCGTATAATTCAACGCGTACACGGTATGCTGTTATTACAAATGATAAACGCCCGACCGCAAAGGTCGGGCGTTTGATTTTCCTTATTTCTTTCTTGCTTTTGCCGCGTCGATACGCGCTTGCGCCGCCGCTTTGCGCGCGTTCGCTTCCGCGATTTGTTTTTCGCGTTCTTCCTGCATCATCGCTTGTCGAGCCGAGGGCGAAAGCTTCGCTTCTTCCCAAGTCGCCTTGGATTCCGCTTTCACCGCTTGAAAGTTCGCCTTGTCTACTTCGTGTTGCGCTTTTGCGCTTGCCTTCATGTCTTGAAACGCTTTTTTGAAAAAGTTTGCCATCAATTTTCTCCTTTCTATAGATTATTTGTTATTCGTTTAACAAGCTATCGCTCAACCCAATGATTTGCTTTGCGTACTTGTTCTTTCTACTTTTAAGCATCTTTTTATAGATAGGATAGGTCAAGGAAACGAGTCCTATTCCCACTACGCCGACTACGATACCAAGCGCCATCAAATCTCCAATCACTTCCATCGCAAGGCTCATACCCGTGCCAAGCACAAGCGCGCCAATCGTTCCAAATACGTACGCAAAGATTCGCGCAGGAAGCTTTACCTTTTTGTGCAAGTCTTTCAATTCTTCCATTTTCGTTTTCGCCCCTTCGTTGGCTACGTACTGTCCTTTAATTTTTGCTACTTGTTTCTTTTCTGCATTCGTCATCATTTTTATCTCCTTGATTGATTTTGTAGCCCTATTATAATCAACGTTTATTGCCGAAAAAACAAAATTCTTTATTTGTTTTGAAAAGGTTTTGTAAAAGAAATGTAAACGCGGCGATGGGACTTACCCATCGCCGCGTTTTTCTCATATTTTCTTTTATTCTTATTCGTCGCCGCGCAAAAGTTCTTCCGAAAGCTGCAAAATCTCCGCGCCGTATTTTTTCTTATTACGATTAAATACCCATCTATAAACAGGGTATGCAACGCCAAACACCACCGCGCCGACCGCGCCAAGCAATACGCCCCAAATCCAAATCCCCTTGACCAATACGAGCGACATACCGCCCCCAAAAATTAAAACGCCTACCACGCCCAAAATCAAAGCAATCATTGTCGCCGCCGACGTTACCTGTCGATTCAAACGACGCAGTTTTTCCAATTTTGTTTCTTGCACAACTGTTTTTTCCGTATACTGCGCGCGAATACTCTCTATCTCCTTTCTTTCCGTTTCCGACGGCGCGGAATAGGTATAGTAAAATTCCTTATTTCCCATTTCTTCTTTCTCCTCGTATTTCTTTCAATTTTTTATTCGCATAAACGACCATCTCTACGCCAATCCCTATCGAGAGCAAGCTGACCGCAATCCCCGTAAGGGTGTTAAACAGCGAAACGTTCACCCCTTCTGCGCTAAACGTACCCAAAAGCGCTGTTTGCAAAGCAAGAATAGACACTGCCGCGTCCGCCAAATTCACGTTCCGTATTGCTTGCACAGTCATATCCGTTTGCTTTCGCGCTTTAAAAAGATTGATGATTGACATCGTAATCTTATAGAACGCGTACGCCGCAAAGGCATAGATCGTCCAACCAGCATAAATAAACTTTCGGTCGGAAAAAATCATTTGCGCGATCGCCACCGAGAGCGCGACGTTGAGTATCAATAGCCAAAAACCGCATTTACGGTATACCCGTGTACGCATTGAAACACTGTCTTCATGTTTTTTGGTCTTCTTTTTCCTATGATACGTGAGTACGCTGCCGCGGAGCAGCGCGAGCAGAATATAGTATGCCGCAAGCGCGCCAAACCATATCGATTTCATCATAAGCCCCAAAACGCCGTTGTAGATACCGAACGCGATACTCAACGCAAACGAACCGATGGTAAGCACGATCGTCCGAAACCCATAATTGCGTAAAAGGGAACGGGTAAATTCGTACTTTTCCGCCCAGTTGATAATCCCCTTTTTCACCCTTGGCGCAAAGCGTATTAAAAGGTATACGCTATATGAAAGGCTGCATGCCGCTATTCCAAAAAGCGCATACGCCAAAATCGCCATCGGCATTTTTGAAAAGTCGGTAAGCAATACGCATAACGAACCGACGCACGCTGAAAAGGTAATCAACCCGTTCAATATTGCCGCCCACTTCGGTGGTCTTTTGAAATTCTCCCAAAAACTCGACGAATTAGACATCGCAAACGTCCTTTAAGGTGACTTCAAAACGGCTGCCCTTTCCAAGCTCGCTGTGCACGGAAATTTCACCGCCCAAAACGTCCACGACTTTTTTCACGAGCGCAAGCCCGAGTCCGTTCCCTTCCTGCGAGTGAGAAGTGTCCCCTTGATAGAATTTTTCAAAGATGCGCGCGCCCGTTTCAGGGGAAATGCCGCAACCCGTATCAGACACGGAAACCACCGCGTTTTTGCCTTGTTTTTTGAGCGTGATTTCGACCCTGCCCCCCTCGTTTGTGAATTTCGCGGCGTTGGAAAGCAGGTTATTCCAAATCAACTCTAAAAGGGACGGTACAGAATACGCCATAACTTCGTCCAAATCACAAACGAGCTCGATTTTCTTATTTTCCAAAAGCTCTTCGTAGGCGACGACACACTCCGCCACAAGCGCGGTGAGATCGAAACGTTGATATTCGGGCTGAATCTTTTGATTTTCGAGTTTATTGAGCTTTAAAATATTCGTAATTAAATCGGAAAACCGCTTTGCCGCCTGCGAAAGGATTTTTGCGTATTTTTTTCGGGATTCCTCGTCTAAATCTTCCTTTTGTAAGAGCTGCGAGTAGTTTTGGATCACGGTAAGCGGTGTTTTCAGCTCGTGCGAAACGTTGGAAATAAAATCCGTTTTTAATACTTCCGTCTTTTCAAGCTCCGCCGCAAGAGTGTTGATATTTTCGATAATCAAATCGTAGCCCGTGTATTTTCCATATTCGTGGTCGGGCTGTAACCGCGCCGAAAAATCTCCTTTCGCAATCTTATCCGTGGCTTTTAAGATTTTCTCTACGGGTTTTTCCACCATAAATTTCCGACGAATCACGTCTACCGTCGTGCATACGAAAGATAAAATCAAAATATCGATAAGCAGCAGTACGCCGATTAAAAAATTATTCTCCGTTTTTTGTATAATGAAATCATAGGATAATACGGCGATTTGAATCACAAGCGCAATGAGGATAAAGAAGAATACTGCGCCCCACAAAAAGCCGTGTTTTCTAAGTCCGCGTTTTCTCATTTTAGCACCGCCTTATACCCAAGCCCATGTACCGTCACGATTTCAAACCCGTCGCATTCGGAAGTTTTTTCACGAAGCTTCGCCATGTACACGTCCACCGTCCGCGAAGTCGCAGAGGAATCGTAATCCCAAAACTCGTTCATAAGCGCCGAGCGAGTAAACGTCTTTTTGGGATAGGACAGCAGCTTGAAAAGCAAGTCGAATTCTCTCACCGTCAAAGCCAATTCCTCACCGTCTAAATATGCGGTATGTTCTTCCGCGTTCATCGTCAAATTCCCTACCGTCAAGCTTTTGCTTTCGGCAATCCCCGCACGGCGTAAAAGCGCCGCCACTTTGAGCATGAACACGTCCATATCGAAAGGTTTGACTACGTAATCATCCACGCCAAGCGTATAGGCAAACAGCTTAGAGGGTTTGTCGTCTTTCGCCGTCATAAATAAAATGGGAATTTGTTTATCGCTCGCACGAACGTTTTCCGCAAACTCGAAACCATCCATTTTCGGCATCATAATATCGCTGATAATCATCGAAAAGGAGGCGTTTTCCATTGCGCTCAAAGCTTCCGCTCCGCTGTAGCACGCGGTCGGCTCGTACCCCTTTTCACGAAGATACGCGCACACCAAGCCGTTGATTGCTTTATCGTCTTCTACTACCAAAATTTTAATCATAACCGCATACCTGCCCCACTCTTTTTTCTTATTATACCTTTCCGCTATTCAAGATATATTAAAAAAATGTTAAAGTTTTGTAAAACCCGCAAAAAAGGAAGCGTTTCCCAAAAGGAAACGCTTTTTCTACTTTCCGCGTTTTAGCGAATAAAATTCGTCATGATTTTGCGTTCTCTTACGGGTTCTAAGCCTGCTTCTTTGCCCTTTTCGATACATTTTAAAAGCCAAGCCATATTATTCCCCAAAATTCGCATCGTTTGCAAGCCTTCTTCGTCCTGCGCAGCTTCCTCCGCCGTATTGCCATGGATTTCGTTCCAATAATTCGAGCCGACGATCGGCATATTATTAATAGTAAAATATTTATTGATTACGTCAAACGTCGTCGACGCCCCCGCGCGTCTGCAGCTCACTACCGCCGCCGCGGGTTTATACGCCAGATTCTTGCCGCCGCTATAAAAAACTCTGTCCATAAAGCTCACAAGCGCACCTGACGCCGATGCGTAGTATACGGGCGAGCCGAATACGAAACCGTCAAACTGCGCCGCTTTTTCCACAAACTCGTTCACGCCGTCGTCCATAACGCATTTTTTGATTTTTTTACAAGCCCAACAGCCTTTACAACCGCCAATTTGCTGCTTTCCAAGCTGATAAATTTCCGTTTCCACGCCGTTTGCGTTGAGCGCTTTCGCCACTTCCGCAAGCGCGGTGTAGGTGCAGCCTTGTTCATGCGAGCTTCCGTTTACGAGCAATACTTTCATTGTTTCTTTCTCCTTATTTTAACGTTATATCAAATTTATCTTTCAACCACGATACGTCCGTGGTCCAACCTTCCACTTTATTTCGCTCAAAATATTTCTCATTCGCCTTTTCAAGCGCTTCGTGATACTCCATTTGCGAGCAGCCGTTGACTTTCATAAAATGCTCCATCGCGTCCATACCTCTGCCTCGTTGATAGGTAAGCGAAATATGCTTCACTTCATGACAAGCATGACAAAGCGCCAAAACGTCCTCTAGTTTTTGCAACGCTTTTTCATCGTCATAGCGCCACTTCTCGTGCGCTTCAAGCACCCCTTTCGCGCCGCAAACACGGCATTTATAGCCCGCGCGGCGGTAAGCGTCCTTGCGTACCTTATCCCAATCGGCTCTCGTTAGCTTATGGTATAGACTGTACCCCCAACATTCTTCAGGCACAAATTCAAAATCGAGCTTATACGTTCTCATTTTTCACCGTTTTCAAGCATTGCTTAAACGCCGTCGGCAAAGAAATGCTCTCCTCAATTTCATCGAGCGCAAACGTATCAAACGGCGCGCTATCCGTCCGCACCCACACGCACGTAATATCCCAACGGATATGGGTAAAAATATGGTTATATTTTTCCCTTTTTATCTCGTTAAACTCGTACACGCCCCATTCGTTTAAGATGTTTTCTACACTCTCATCAAACACGACCACGTGAGAGGGAAACTCGTTCATTCCCCGCAGCACACCCTCTTTTCTTCTGCGGATACAAAAGCCCTGCGGCGTTTCTATCAAGAAAACGTATACCTTTTCCGCGCGCTTTTCCCGTTTTTGAGGTAACACGGGATACTGCGTTTGCGTACCGTTTTGATAGGCGCGGCAAAGCGCCTTTAACGGACACTCCGAGCATGCGGGCGAAGTCGGTTTACAAACGAGCGCGCCAAGCTCGAATAGGCTTTGCGTAAAGTCGCCGCAAAGCGCCCCCTCCTTTGGATAAACCGCCGATAAAGATTCCTCTAAATATCTTCTATATTTCGGGTCGGAAATCACGCTCGAATTTTCTTCCAAACGCGAGCAAACGCGGAAAACGTTTCCGTCCACCGCCGCCACCCGTTTCCCAAACGCGATAGACGAAATCGCGCCTGCGGTATAGCTGCCGATGCCCGAAAGGGATTTCAGTTCTTCCGCCGATTGCGGAAAATCGCCCCCATACACGCTCACAATGGTTTTCGCGGCTTTTTGCAAATTTCTCGCGCGGGAATAATACCCCAAGCCTTCCCATAATTTGAGCAACCGCTCCTCGTCGCAGGCGGCAAGCGCTTCCACCGTCGGCAGTTCTTGCATAAAGCGGACGTAATACTCTTTCACTGCTTCCACGCGGGTTTGCTGAAGCATAATTTCCGAGACCCATACTTGATAAGGAGTTGGATTTCCTCGCCAAGGCAAGTCTCTTTTGAAGCCTTGATACCACTTAATCAAGGGGGCAGGTATGCGTTGAAAATCAAAATTTATTTCTTTCATATGTATACAATGCCGTTTGCCCTACCATTTTCACTCGTCCTTAGGCAAGGAATTTAAGAAAATAACCGTTTCTAAAACGGAGGGCGCAGACGGATAAGTGATAGGCACAGGCAATGAAAGAGAGGCGTCCTCTTTGACGTAAGTAACGTCCGCCTTTCCTTCCTCACGAAGACTTACAAGGCAGTTTCCAATCCCCACGAACGCGCCGGGGTAGCCGCTGAAAATAGTGCGCGTAAGATCCACGCCGCAAATCACGTCCACGTCTTCGCGACGGCGGATAAGCTCGAAAATGGCGCGGTATTCTTCTAAATCACCGCTCTTATTGCAGTCGGGCAAGTTTTCCAAGCCGTCGAGCACGATAAATAAATGGGGATAACCCGTTCCGTTTTCACGCATGCGGAGCAACTCTTTGATGGTATCTACTGCAAGATCCAAATCGGATTTTAAGCGGATATACGGCACGGTCGCGTCGATGGATTTTAAGCGCAAAAGCTCACCGTATTCCGTCTTGGGCGAAATGATGAAAAAGCACGCTTCGTCCCGCTCGAAAAGGCAGGAAACGGAAATGAGCATGCGGCGAATGAAATTGCTCGTATTGACACCCGTTACGCAGGTATTGCGGACGGTCAACGGCTTACGCGTTTTTTGCGCGAGCGCAAGATTGCTCGCCGCGTCCAAACCGAGCGGTAGCCCATAACGAATTTCTTCAAATTTTTCATCCCCTTGCGACAACGCCGATATGGTGGAAATAAATTCTTCCGAGCGCATACTTTTCCTTCCTTTTCCTGTTTAAGGACAAATTTTCACAATTATTATTATACTATACCCCTTACAAATTGTCAAGTCTTACGCCGAAAAAGAGCTTGGATTGCGTGGAAAAGGCGCGCCCGTAAAAACGGAGCGCGCCTTCCCACAAAAAAACATAAAAGAGAAGTTTGAATGGTCTGATTTATTCTTCCTCGAAAGAGTCTTATGCATAGGTAGTAAAATACGAATCTTCGTCGTAAATAATTTCCACCGTGATTTCCGAGCCGTCGCGAATCATGCCAAGGGTCACTTTATCCCCTTTTCTCACGGTAAGAAGCAAGTCACTGATATGATATTGACGGGTGATTGCAAATTGCTCGCCGTCGTTAATGGAAATCCAACGGAAAATATCCCTTAATTTGAGTTTTCCGTACGATGCCGTACCTAACTGTCCCGACTGCGTCACTACGATTTTTTCACGGACGGTCAATTTACCGTTTTCGTCCAGCGCTACGCTTATTTCTTCCGTCAAAAGGTTAATGCCGAGCATTGCGCGCTGTACCACACCGTCGTTATCTTGAATATTCTTGCAAATATATTGCACAAGAGTTATGGGCAAAGCATAGCCCATATTGTCCGTTTCGTCTTCTACGTTCTTAGCGTTGGTGATCCCGATAAGTTCGCCCGCCGCGTTAAAGAGTCCGCCGCCTGAATTGCCGTGGTTAATCGCCGCGTCCGTGCGAATCACTCGAAAACTGACCGCCTTTGTCGAATCCGCAAGGGACGCCATTTGAATGTTTTCCGATTCCACCGAAACAATCCCCGACGTTGCGGAAATCCCTTCGCCGTTTGCGTTCCCGATTGCAAACACCTTTTCCCCGACCGTGACTGCATTCGAATCGCCAAGCTTCGCTTCCGTCACGGCGCTTTCCTTTAAATATTCGCTGCCTGAAACTTCCAAAATCGCCACGTCGTAATCCATCGCACCGCCGACAAACCGCGCGCGAATCCCATCGCCTCCAAAATCGCCCTGGTCGTTTCCGTCTTTCTTGCCGTCCTTATTCACGTCTGTCAGTCTGCCCTTTATATCCGCACCCGTTGTAAAATAGTTCCGCGCGCCGTAAGGGTATAGATAAATGCACTCGGAAATACCATTTTCCGCATCCGAGTCGCCGTTATATAAGACGTGATAATTCGTGACGATCAGCGCGTTGCCATTCTTCTTGTCCAAATCAATAATGACGCCGCTGCCCATCGAACCAGTGGCATTGAGCGTTGTTTTCGAGCCGCTAATTACGGACGACGAGGTCGTCGTTTCAATAAAGGCGCAACAAACGCTAACGACGGACGAGATATTGTTTGCGATAATTTCCGTGTCGTTATTCTCGGTGATGTCGAGAGA
>JAFTQI010000011.1 GCA_017462825.1 Clostridia bacterium
ATCAATACGGCTATGAGAGAATTGTTTTTGCAAATCGTATACGGTAGATCGCAATCGGCGTTCTCTGACGATGGGCTTGCAATCGGCGCAGGGCTTGAAGACCTTGGTAAAGGTCATCGTTCGCAGGTGGGTACAATGTATTCCACGTTGCAAAAAGGCGTTAGATATCTCGAAATGGCAGAAGGATACGTTACCCGTCTTGCTTTGGATGCCAACAACGAAGTTATTGGTTACGAATTCGTTTCTCTTGGTAAAATGACCGATTTCATTAAGAAAGGTATCAAACCCAACGAAGCGTATCAAAAAGCAATGGGACATTATGGCAGATTTACTGCTGAACAGGGCGCGGTTAAATTTATCGACCCTCGTAAAGAATAATAGGAGGACAAGCATATGTCATTATTTGAAGGTTATGAGAGAAGAGTCGATAAGATTAACGAAGTATTGAAAGAATATGGCATTTCTTCGATTGAAGAATGTAGAGATATCTGCCTTGAAAAGGGCGTTGATTGTGATAAAATCGTTCGCGCGGGTCAGCCGATTTGCTTTGAAAACGCGGTTTGGGCTTACACCGTAGGTTCGGCTATCGCAATCAAAAAGGGCTGCAAGAAAGCGTCCGACGCGGCGGCTGCGATCGGAATCGGTTTGCAGGCGTTCTGTATCCCCGGTTCGGTTGCGCAGAACCGTTTGGTAGGTCTTGGCCACGGAAACCTCGGCGCAAAGCTTTTGTCCGACGAAACCGAATGTTTCTGTTTCTTGGCAGGTCACGAATCCTTTGCGGCGGCAGAAGGCGCTATTTCGATCGCGCTGAACGCGAACAAAGTTAGAAAACAGCCCCTGCGCGTTATCCTCAACGGTCTTGGTAAGGACGCGGCGTATATCATCGCAAGAATCAACGGTTTCACCTTTGTTGAAACGAAGTTCGATCACGCTACGGAAACGGTAGAGGTCGTTTATGAAAAGGCGTTCTCCGACGGCGACAGAGCAAAGGTTAAATGCTACGGCTCGGATTCCGTACCCGAAGGCGTTGCGATCATGAAGCTTGAAAAGGTTGGCGTTTCGATCACGGGTAACTCGACGAACCCTACGAGATTCCAGCACCCCGTTGCAGGCACGTACAAGAAATGGTGCAACGAAAACGGTGTGGAATATTTCTCGGTTGCAAGCGGCGGCGGTACGGGCAGAACGCTCCACCCCGACAACATGGCGGCAGGTCCTGCATCCTACGGTATGACCGATACGATGGGCAGAATGCATAGCGATGCACAGTTCGCAGGTTCTTCGTCCGTTCCCGCTCACGTAGAAATGATGGGCTTGATCGGTGCTGGTAACAACCCCATGGTTGGTATGACGGTTGCTTGCGCAGTTGCTATCGAAGAGGCTATGAAAGCGTAAAAATTGACAAATAGATTGCGCCGCTCGCATTTTCGGGCGGCGTAATTTTATAGGTGAAATTATGATTTTGTATTACGTAAGACACGGCGATCCCATTTACGAGCCCGACAGCTTGACGGAATTAGGACATAAGCAAGCCGCCGCTTTGGCAAAACGCTTTGCTTTGTACGGTTTGGACGAAGTGTATTCTTCGCCGTCTAACCGCGCTATGCTAACGGCAAAACCGACCTGCGAGGCGCTTGGTTTAGCGATGAAAATTTGCGACTGGGCGCACGAAACTTTGGCGGGGGCAGACACGGGCTTTCACGATAAAGACGGCAGATTTCATTGGTGTTTTACCGAGAGAGAATTTGTCGAGAAATTTAACGACCCGTCTGTTCGCGCGTTGGGAATGGAATGGTATAAACACGAAAGTTTCAAAGATATGCCATTTGAAAAGGGCATGAAGAGAATTTATGCGGCGGTGGACGAGTTTTTGCTGTCGCTTGGCTATCAGCACGACAGGGTAAACGCTTGTTACCATAAAGTAGGCAAATCCCCTGAAAAAGTAGCGTTGTTTGCACACGGCGGAGCAGGCGTAATGATTTTAAGTGCGATTTTGAATATGCCGTATCCGTATTTTGCAACGCATTTTGCGCATCTCACACATACAGGCGTAACCACGATAGGTTTTGGTACGGGCGTTGGCGGTGATGAAGGTGATATTTATCCGCAGTTGTTTCAATATTCTAACGACTCGCATTTGTATAAAGAAGATCTAATGACGGGGTATAATAACGTGATGAAAATTTGATAAAATACTAAAATCCCGTGTTTGCGTTTTGCAGACACGGGATTTTTTTATGCAGTGTTGAATGTGAGCAGTAATGCGCAACATAATTATCAAACGTGTTTCCTTTATTCTGGCGATACTGAAATCACCGAAACGCAATTTATCTTGCACGAAGAAAACGGAACTTTGCTGTATATGGAAAAGCTGATAGAAAGCCAAGAAAAGGCGTTGGAAGAACAAGCATAGATTTATGTGTCAACAAAAAAAGGTTTGCAAAATTGCAAACCTTTTTTTGTTTGGTGGACGCGAGAGGGCTCGAACCTCCGACCTCTACCATGTCAAGGTAGCGCTCTAACCAACTGAGCTACGCCTCCAAATATTCAACTGTGGTGGACGTGAGAGCGTTTTGATGCTCCGCATCAAGGCGGCGCAGGGCTCGCGCGAACTCCGACCTAATGTTCGCTCTAACCAACTGAGCTACGCCTCCGTATTCAAATTACTTTGTTATTATAGCAAATAAAAGGGGGATAGTCAACCGTTTTTGCGGAGAGTTCATTATTTTTACATGGAAATATTATTTTGTTTCACGTGAAAAGGTATAACAAAACCGCCCCTGCGTTTTACGGCGCGGGGGCGGTCGATAGCTCTATCTATTTAGTTGGTTTTATTGCCTTTCGTCGAGAACATATAATATAATGCCGCGAAAAGGATCACGTTTACAAGATAGCATACGGGAACGACTACGTACGAGAGCAGGTCGGACGAATTAGACAGCACGTCCGCTCTGAAATACACGGCAACCATCATCACCGCGATCGTTGCGATTACGAAAACGATCATGGACGACAGCACGTACGAGGGGTTCTTTTTCCGTTTTGCGTTGGGTTTATAACGGCTCGCATACAGAATTGCCGCCGCGACAAAGGTGACAAATCCGATCGCCGCAAACACGATTGCGTAGGTGATTGCCTTTTGGTTTAAACGGTCTTTCAGGAAGAACACCGCCAACGTTTCAAAGGCTACGATACAAAGCACGATAAACGCCGATTTGAAGAAGGTCAATCCCACGTTATAGAAGGTATTGCGTTTAGTGCTCGGCTGGGTTGCCGCGACGTACGGATCGACGTTTTGTTGTGCCTGTGGCGCGGCGTTGTAACCGTAAGGGGAGCGAATACCGCCCGCGGTCTGCAAACGAATGCCCTCGCCTTGCGCCCGTTCCTGTAACGGCGCATAGCCGTAGGGGCTGGCGAACGGATTGTTGTCGTTTGCTCTGCTTGGCGCGCTTTGTTGCGATTGCGCTTGTGCCTGTGCTTGTGCGGCAAGGGCGTTTTCGCGTAGAGCCAAATTCTTTTCCCGTTCTTTCAGCTCCGCCAAACGCGCTTGCAAGCCGCTTTCGTTGTCCATAGCGTTTCTTTGCGCGGTGATGCGTTCTTGGTGAAAGCTTTCCTTTTCCGCGTTGAATTCGCTGACTTGCTTAGCAAAGGCACGCATTTCTTCCTCGTGGTTTTGCTTGTCGCTTTGTAAGGCAAGCCGCGCGCTTTCCAAAGCCTCTAAATTGTCGTTGTAGACCTTGACTTGCTGATTATACGCGGCAAGCTTTTCTTCAAAATCAAACAGCTGCGCCGTCAAGGCGTTTTTCCGAGCAACGAAATCAAGCTGTTGCTGGGTATAAATGCTCTGTCTGGCGGTCAATTCCTTTTGCTGTTGCTGTAAAACGGTTTGATCGTCCTGCAATTTCTTGGTGTTTTTATACAGCTCGTCCTCGCGGGCTTGCAAATCGGCGTACTTGCGCTGAACGTCCTCGGACGAGGCGCTCGCCTCGGTCTGTTCGTCCTGCAACGACCTGCGTTTTTCTTCCAGAGCGTATTCTTGCTGGGTCAATTCGTACCGCGCGCGATCGATATCGTCGCGTTCTAATTGCAAATTGTCCTTTAAAGCCTGCAATTTCGCCTTTTCTTCTTCCAGAGCAATCTTTGCTTGCTCCAACGCCTCGTTGTCGGTGCGCAGAGTGTTTCTTTCCACTTCCAAGGTTTGGAGCTGATTTTCAAGCTCGGCGCGTTCCGCGTTCAAAATTTCGTTGTTTTCAACGTTTAAGGAAATCCTTGTCAGCTCGCTTTCTTTTTCGGTGAGTGCGTTTTCCTTATCCGAAAGGGCAGTTTCTCTTGCGGAAAGGGTGTTTTCGCGCTCGGCGAGGGAATTTTCACGTTCGCTAAGCGACGTTTCGCGCGCGGACAGCACGGTTTCCTTTTCGTTAAGCTCCCGTTTTTCGCTGTCCAGCTTTTCCCGTTGCGCCACAATTTGCGCCTGCTGAGAACGGAGCTCGATGGTGCGGTTGTAATAATCGCTGGATTTGCTTTCGTAGTCGCTCTTTAACAGGGCGATGGAATTTTCTTGCGTAGCGATCGCCGTATTTAACGACGAGATCACGGCGCGCTTGTCGTCAAGCTCTGCCTGCAATTCGGCGATTTCCGCCTTAGCGGCGTCTAATTCTTCGGCACTTGCCGCCGTTTGTTGATTTGCGGCGGTTTCCAGCTTGCTTTCCAAATCGTCGATTTCCGTCTGCAACAGAGTATTTTGTTCGAGCAGGGTAGTCAGGCGTTTTTGCGCCAACGCAAGCTCGTCCGTTTGCGCGTCGTAAAGGGTTTTCGTTTCGTTGTAATTCTTTTCCGCGTTTGCAAAAGCCTGTTGTTGATCTTCGAGCAAAGCTTTTAACTCTTGGATTTCTTGATCGCGGAGCGCAAGCTCGGCTTTCGCGTTTTCGATTTTTTTCTCTTTTTCCTGCAAAGCAAGCTCTTTTGCGTCCAGCTCGCCCTGTTTTTCACTTAAAATCCGTTCTTTTTCTTCCAGCTCACGGGTTTGGTTTTCCACGCGATCGCGAAGCTCGGTGAAATCGGATTTTTGCGAAGAGAGGGACGCGCTTTGCGTAGCCAAAAGAGTGCGTTCGCGCTGCAACTCGTTGCGAAGATTAGAAAGGGCTTTCTTTTCTTCCGCCAAAGCGTCCTCGCGCGCGGCAAGGGCGCGTTTCAATTCGTCCAGCTCCCGTTGTTTTTCGGTGATGAACGAAAAATCGTAATGCGCGTTGCCGTCGGAGATCAGGCTGTCGATGATTGTGCGCGAATATTCCCATGCGGAAAGGTTGTCCTCGGTCACCTGTTTGCCAAGGTCGGTGAGGGAGAAGTATTTTCTTCTGCCGCCGTTGGAAAATTCCCCGAAATAAGAAGTCACGTAATTAGAGCTTTCCAAACGGTTGAGCGCGCTGTACAGCGTGGGTTGTTTTAAGGAATACAAGCCGCCGCTTTTCTTTTCGATTTCGCTGATGATCTCATACCCGTATTTATCGCCGTCGTAAAGACTGCGTAAAATGATGGTGTTGATATGCCCGCGGATCAAATCGGCACTGATGCTCTGCTGTTTTTCTTCGCCGCCGGTGATACCTTCGCTTTGGCTGATCACGTCGTCTCTGTTCATAGTTTTCTCCTGTGTATTTCTGTCAGACAGAGTAGTGGTTTGTCAGATATAATACCGATTTTCTAATTTCAAAAAAACCTTGAAAACAAAAGGGATTGACGGTATTTATATCCTACGAATAGTATTATATCAC
>JAFTQI010000012.1 GCA_017462825.1 Clostridia bacterium
CCTCTTTAGTTGGCGTTTCCGCCTTGATTTTTATCGCAAAAGGCAACGTTATCGGGCAATTTCTAATCATTGCGTTTAGCATTTTGTACGGAATTATTTCTTGGAATTTTCGCTACTTTGGAGAAATGATCACCTACGTCTTCATGTCCTTACCAAGCGCGGTCGTCGCCTGTATAAGTTGGCTTCGCCACCCCTCTAAAGCAGGGAAGTCCGAAGTGGAAATTTCTCCGATGACCTCGAAAAAGTGGATTCTTCTTACCCTTGCCGCAACCGCAGTGACAACGGTTTTCTATTTCCTTTTGAAGTATTTTAACACCGCAAACCTGCCTTTAAGCACCGTTTCCGTCACCACGAGCTTTTTTGCCGCAATGCTCTTGATTTTACGCAGCCCCTATTATGCAATCGGCTACGCCTTGAACGACGTCGTGCTTATCGGGCTTTGGGTGCTCGCTTCCATCAAAAGCATTTCTTATTTGCCTATAGTCTTTTGCTTTTTGACCTTTCTCGTCAACGATTCCTACGGCTTTATCAACTGGAAACGCATGCAAAAACGGCAACAAAATACCCATTAAACTCGTACCTGCCCCACACAAACCACTAAACACCAACTATTTTCGCCGTCCTTTCCAACCAAAAAAACGGCGAAATTTTTTTATCAAGAACACGAACAAATGTTTGACATTCGTATGCACATGCGTTATAATAAGACTATGATTTCCCAAGAAAAGCTGACAATTTTAACGGAGAGCGCGAAGTACGACGTGTCCTGTTCGTCCTCGGGAAGCGGGCGTAAAAACACGGGCGGCATGGGCAACGGTTACGTTGCGGGGTGCTGCCATTCTTTCACGCCCGACGGAAGATGCGTGTCGCTTTTGAAAATTTTACTTAGCAACGATTGCATTTATAATTGCAAGTATTGCCCCAACCGTTTGGACGCGGACGTACCCCGCGCCACGGCGAGTCCCGAAGAAATTTGTGAGCTCACGATTGATTTTTACAAACGTAACTATATCGAGGGTTTATTCCTTTCCTCCGCGGTCGTAAAAAATCCCGATTATACGATGGAAAGACTCCTTTCCGTTGTGAAAAAATTACGCACGGAGTACCGTTTCAACGGGTACATTCACTTAAAAGGTATTCCAAAAGCCGACCCCAAGCTTATGGAAGAAGCGGCGCTGTACGCCGATAGAATGAGCTATAACGTTGAGCTTCCATCCGAAAACAGTCTAAAGCTCCTTGCTCCGCAAAAGAGCAAGGAAAGCTTGCTCACGCCTATGAAAACGCTTGCTTTACAAACGCAACAGTACCGCGAAGACAAGAAAAAAGGGCTTTTTAAAGGACACTTTTTACCTGCAGGGCAAACGACGCAAATGATTGTGGGCGCGTCGCCCGAATCGGACGGACAAATCCTACGCCTCACCCAAGCGCTCTATCGCAAAAATGATTTACGGCGGGTCTATTATTCTTCTTACGTACCCGTCGTGCGAGATAGTTTACTTCCCGAAGTGGGCGCAGGTCAACTGCGCGAGCACCGTTTATATCAAGCAGATTGGCTGCTCCGATTTTACGGTTTTTCAGTGGAAGAAATCGTGGAAGAGGGAGAAAATCTCTCGATGGAGTTTGACCCGAAATGCGCGTGGGCGCTTCGGAATATGCACCTTTTTCCCGTGGAAATCAACCGCGCGCCGCTTGAAATGCTTTTGCGCGTACCTGGAATCGGCGCGAAAAACGCACATAAGATTTTGCAAGCGCGGAAATATACCAAACTTACCTTTGAAGACCTACTGAAAATGCGCATTGCGCTCAAACGGGCAAAACATTTCATTACTTGCGGCGGCAAATATCTCGGCGCGGCGCACGAAACCCAAGTACGCGGACTTTTGACGGCGATAGAAACGCAAGAAAGCGCGGAACAGCTCGACATTTTCAGTATGCTTTCCACTCCGCAAAACGCCTTGACCGCCCTCCACGGACAGCTATAATTTTTCTTAAAACTCACTACCATGTATTAGGTGAAAGTTATGATTTACGTATACGACGGCACGAAAAAGGGATTTTTGAGCGCGTTTTTGCAAGCGTTCAAAGACCCACGCGCCCTAGTCACGTCCAAGCAAATGCAGCTACGTTTAGACGAACAGCTAATCCAAGTGCAAACGGATAACCAAAAGGCGGAAAAAGCGGAAAACCGCTTACTTTCTTTCGATAGGGACTGTATGCGCGATTTAGACCGACTGCTGCGCTCAGGGGAAGAAGATAACGAGCAAGTTGCCTTTGAATACCTGCGCTTTTTAGCGCAAATGAAATCCCCTGTCGGTAGACGGCTTACCGAGCCATGTGTTTTCAAAGCGGTCGCATACATAAAAAAAGTCGGGCTTGAAATCCACCGTTTCCACGGTTTTATTCGGTTTATGGAAACGGCGAGTGGCGCGCTGTATGCCCCCTTTTCTCCCGATAACGATATTTGCGATTTGCTTGCGCCGCATTTTAGAAAACGTTTGCCCGAATTTCCTTTCGTTTTACACGACGTTAAGCGAAAAAAAGCGACCGTATACGACGGAAAAAACACTTTCAATGCGTACCTGCCCCATGCAAACGTACTCATTTCCGCTGACGAAACGGAATGGCAAAGTCTTTGGAAAGATTATTATCAAGCGGTGAATATTCCGTGCAGAGAACGGCTCAAACAAATGAAAGGATATCTGCCCGTCCGCTATTGGAATTTTATGCCCGAGCGGCAGGAAACGCCGAAAGGCTTTGAGGAATAATCTAAAAATATTGTTTGTGCGTTTCTTAAAAAACTCCTTTCAAAACGTTGACAAAAAGCGTATAAATAAGGTATAATATCCACAACGGCAAAGGCGCCATAGAGTTTGCCTTTGCCTTTTTTCGTTTTTTTTACAAGGAGTTAAGACAGATGAAACTCGTTTCCGATTATTTCGGCTCGATGGTTTTCGATGATAAGATCATGAAATCCATGCTCTCCGAAGAAGATTACAACACTTTAAAACGTACGGTAAAAGACGGCAGAAGCTTGAATTTATCCGTCGCAAACGCGGTTGCTTTAGCTATGAAAGACTGGGCAATCTCTCTCGGCGCGACCCATTTTACACATTGGTTTCAACCGATGACGGGGATTACCGCTGAAAAACACGACAGTTTCATCTCCCCCGATAAAGACGGTAGAGCAATTATGGAGTTTTCGGGCAAGGAGCTTATCAAGGGCGAAACGGACGCTTCTTCGTTCCCTTCGGGCGGCTTGCGCGCGACGTTCGAAGCGCGCGGCTATACGGCTTGGGACGCGACTTCCTATGCCTTTATCAAGGACGGCGTTTTGTGTATTCCCACCGCTTTTTGCTCATACAGCGGGGACGCGCTCGACCAAAAGACCCCCCTACTTCGCTCCATGGAAGCCATCAACCGTCAGGCATTGCGAATTTTAAAACTTTTTGGTAACGAGGACGTGACTTCGGTTAAAACGACGGTCGGTCCCGAACAGGAATATTTCTTGGTAGATAAAGAAATTTTCAAACGCCGCAAGGATCTTGTTTATACGGGTCGCACCCTTTTCGGCGCGGAAGCGCCCAAAGGACAAGAGCTCGAAGGGCATTATTACGGGGTTATCAAACCGCGCGTACAGGCGTATATGAACGACTTGAACGAGGAGCTTTGGAAGCTCGGCGTTTTCGCAAAGACCGAGCATAATGAAGCCGCACCCTCGCAGCACGAGCTCGCGCCCATTTTCACCACGGCAAATATTGCCGCCGACCACAACCAGCTCACGATGGAAATCATGCAAAAGGTTGCCAAAAAACACGGTTTGGTATGTATTTTACACGAAAAACCTTTCAAGGGCGTAAGCGGTAGCGGGAAACATAACAACTGGTCAATTTCGACGAACACGGGCATAAACTTGCTTGAACCGGGCGACACACCGGGGGAAAACGCGCAGTTCTTGCTTTTCCTTTGCGCGGTACTCAAAGCAGTAGACGAACATCAGGACCTTTTGCGTATCTCGGTCGCTTCGGCGGGCAACGATCACCGCTTGGGCGCGACCGAAGCCCCTCCCGCCGTTGTTTCGGTGTTCCTTGGCGACGAGTTGACGGAGATTTTGGAAAGCATTGAAAAGGATCAGCCCCATCACGCAGCGAAAGAAAAGGAGCTTTTGCGTGTCGGCGTACATACGCTGCCCAAATTCCCCAAGGATACCACGGACAGAAACCGTACTTCCCCCTTTGCTTTCACGGGCAATAAATTCGAATTTCGTATGCTCGGTGCAAGCGCGTCCGTTTCAGGCGCGAACACCGCGCTTAACACCGCTGTTGCGGATAGTTTAAAACAGTTTGCCGACGAGCTTGAAATCGCGGAAAATTTTGAAACCGCGTTGCATGATTTGATCAAGCGCGCAATCGCGACCCATAAACGCATTATATTCAACGGCAATGGCTACGACGACAAATGGATTTTGGAAGCGGAAGCACGCGGTTTGTCCCATTATAGAACGACCCCCGACGCGCTCCCCCATTTCACGGACAAAAAGAACGTCGCGCTCTTTACGGCGCATAAGGTCTACACCGAGCGGGAAATGCATTCCCGACTGGAAATTCAACTCAACAACTACTGCAATCTTGTCAATATCGAAGCGAAAACGATGGTGGACATGGCAAAGAAAGAAATTTTGCCTGCGGTGAGTGAGTATAGCCAAGTCCTTTCGGATACGGTTTTATCCAAAAAAGCGGTCAGCGAAAAACTCGATTGCTCCTACGAAACGGAAATTTTGACGGAAATTTCCAGTTTGACGGCAAGCGCGTATCAAAAGCTGAAAGATTTGGAAAAATCTATTTGTAGTGCGGATAAAAAGCAGGGCGCGGAAAAGCGCTCCGTTGCGTACAAACAGCAGGTACTCCCTGCCATGACCCTGCTCCGCAGGGATGTGGACGCGCTCGAAAATCTCGTTTCCGCCGATTATTGGCCTATCCCGACCTACGGCGATTTGCTGTTTGAGGTATAAAACATGTTTAACGTAGAAAAAACAACGCAAGAAGCCATTCAATGGATTCAAGATTGGTTTGAAAAAAACGGAAAAGGCTGCAACGCCGTTATCGGTATTTCAGGCGGTAAGGACTCGTCCATCGTCGCGGCGCTTTGCGTAAAAGCGCTTGGAAAAGAACGGGTAATCGGCGTGCTCATGCCCAACGGCGAACAAGCAGACATTGACTGCTCGAAACAACTCGTCGCGCACCTGGGTATCCCCTATTACGTTTGCAATATCAAAAAAGCGGTGGACGGCGTACTCGAATCGTTGAACGCGGCGGGCTTGGAAATCAGCCGACAAACGGTTGTCAATCTTCCCCCGCGAATTCGCATGTCTACCCTTTACGCGCTTTCGCAATCAATGAACGGACGGGTAGCGAACACCTGCAATCTTTCGGAAGATTGGGTGGGTTATTCCACCCGCTACGGCGACGCAGCAGGCGATTTTTCACCGCTCGGGAAACTTACGGTGCAAGAAGTCAAGGCCATCGGAAAATACTTAAAGCTTCCTGAAAATCTCGTAGATAAAGTACCTTCGGACGGGCTTACCGACCGCACGGATGAGGACAATCTCGGTTTCACCTACGCAATGCTGGATAAGTATATCCGCACGGGCGTATGTGACGACGTAGAAAAGAAAGCAAAAATCGACCGATTGCACGTGATGAACGAATTTAAACTCAAACCCATTCCTTGCTACGAATACAATCCCGAATAAACATTCACCCGCATATCATATGCGGGTGTTTTTCTTTTTATCAAAAAAAATTCGCGGACGAATTTTTCGTCCGCGAATAATCTTTCTTGCATAAAGTTTATCTTTGTACTCTACCGCTTGCGTCGCCGCCTGCCAAGTTTTGCACTTCCGCAACGGAAACCATATTGTAGTCCCCTTCAATCGAATGTTTCAAGCAGCTCGCCGCCACCGCAAACTCAATCGCACCCTGTGCGCTGTAACCGTTCAAAAGGGAATAAATCAAGCCGCCGCCAAAGGAGTCGCCGCCGCCAACGCGATCTACAATATGCATAGAATATTTTTTCGAGAAATGCGCTTCGCCGTTCGTATAGAGCATGCCCGACCAATCGTTATCGTTTGCGCTCTTGCTTTCACGGAGCGTGATTGCCACGCCTTTAAAGCCGAATCTATCCGTCAATTTCTTCGCTACGGAAATATACCCTTCTCTATCCAGCTTCCCGCCGTAGATGTCCGTGTTGTCCGCTTCGATACCGAATACGTCCTTCGCGTCTTCTTCGTTTGCGATACAGTAATCGATGTACTTGCAAAGCTCGCCCATGACCTGGCCTGCCTTTTCTTTCGACCAAAGCTTTTTACGGAAATTGAGGTCGCAGGAAACGGTAATACCGCGCTTTTTCGCTTCTTTTAACGCTTCTACGCAAATTTCTGCAACGTTGTCGCCCAAGGCGGGAGTAATGCCCGTGAAATGGAACCATTCCACACCCTCTAAAATACTCGACCAATCAAAGTCTTCCTTTTTTGCCATGGCAATCGAGCTATACGCGCGATCGTAAATGACCTTGCTGGGACGTTGGCTCGCACCCTTTTCGCAATAGTAAATACCCACTCTTTCGCCACCGCGAACGATTTTCGACGTATCCACGCCGAATTTTCTCAAAGAGTTGACTGCCGATTGACCGATTTCATGCGTAGGAAGCTTGGACACAAACGCCGCGTCCACGCCATAGTTTGCAAGCGACACCGCTACGTTCGCTTCCGCGCCGCCAAACGTCGCTAAATATTTTTCGCTCTGCACGAAACGCAAATACCCTTCGGGGGCAAGTCTCAACATCAATTCGCCAAACGTTACTACCTTTTTCATTGTTTTTCAGTCTCCTTTTCTAATGCTTCTTTCACAAAGAACGAACCACCGATTGCAGCGATTTTATCCCATGCTAAAAATTCGTCGATATTGTTTCTGTCCACGCCGCCCGTTGGAATAAATTTCACTTGGGGGAACGGTGCGGAAAGCGCTTTCATCGCTTTCAAACCACCGTAAACGTTGGCGGGGAAGAACTTGACCGTCGTAATCCCAAGTTCCAAAGCCGCCATAATCTCGGTAGGCGTTACGCAGCCGGGGTAGTAAGGCACGCCGCGCTCATTACAAATTTTCGCAACGGCTGCCGAAAGCCCGGGCGATACGATAAACTGCGCTCCCGCTTTAAGCGCCGCTTCGCATTGCTCGGCATTGATGACCGTGCCTGCGCCAACGTTCATGTCGGGATAGTTTTTACAAGCGTACTCGATGGCTTCCGCCGCGCAAGCGGTACGGAAAGTGATTTCCGCCGTATTGATTCCATTGTTCTTCAAAGCCGTCAAAATCTTGTCCGTTTCGGAAAGTTCTTTAATCACGACTACGGGAATATATTTTTCCATCTCTTTTTTCTCCTTTTTTATAATTCAGTTCGTACACGGTAGGCTTATTTCATATTCAAATAAGCAATCGCGTTACGATAACAAACGTCTTTAATAACTTCGCCGACAAGTTTTTCGTCTTGGGTCATTTCGCCCCTTTCCATCATGCCGCCGAAATAGTTGCAAAGAATACGGCGGAAATAATGATGTCTAGGATAGGAAAGCAAGGAACGGCTGTCCGTCAGCATGCCCACAAACGCGCCGATATGCCCAGTCGCCGTCAAGTCCTCTAAATGTTTTTCCATGCCGACTTTATTATCCAAGAACCACCAAGCGGGTCCGTACTGGATTTTGCCTTTCGCTTCGCTCGATTGGAAACAACCGATAAGCGTCATAATTTCCGTATTCATCTTGGGATTTAAGTTAAAGACAATCGTCTTAGGCAACGAATTTTCTTCGTTCAGCTTATCGAACAAGCGGGACATATATTTAATGGAATTGTCCTCCGCAATACTGTCGTAACCCGTATCCAAACCGAGTTTTTTCAGCATTGCCGTGTTGTTGTTCCGCATCGCGCCGACGTGCAATTCGGTTGCGATATTGTATTTCGCGTAAAGCTTGAAAAGGAAATAGGTCAAATATCCTTTGAAAATTTCGCTCTCAGCTTCGCTTACGTTTTCGCCCGCTCTGCGCTTTGCAAATACCTTCGCCGCGTCCGCTTTCTCCGCAACGGGATATACGCTTTGCAACGCAACGTCCGCCGCCGTCGTACCGACTTTGATAAACTCTTTCAAGCGTTCTTCGATTTTCCCTTCCAAAACGTCTAAATCCGCTACGTCGCCGAGTTTTGCGATGAAATCGTTGTACTGCGCCGCTTCGATATTCATAATTTTATCCGCGCGGAAAGCGGGAATTACTTTGAATTTATACCCTTTCTTTTCGATTGCGGGGAATGTGGACAAGTCATCAAAAATTTCATTCGTCGTGAAAAGGTGGCTAACGTTAGATTGCTCGATCAAGCTTTGGGGTGTGATACCGTTAAGCTTAATATAATCGTTGCACCAATTCCAAATCAATTCCGCGTTGTCTTCATTGATTTCTATCTCGCAGTTGAAAAACTCTTTCAATTCCACCTGCGACCAATGATAGAGCGGATTTCCAAACGCCGTACCGAGCGTTTTGCAATAAGCGAAGAATTTTTCCTTATTCGATTTGTTACCCGTGATGTATTCTTCGTCTACGCCAAAGTTGCGCATCAAACGCCACTTATAATGGTCGCCTGCAAGCCAAATTTGGAATACGTCGTCAAAAGGTTTGTTCTCCAAGATTTGCTTTTCAGGCAAGTGACAGTGATAATCGAAAATGGGCATATCTTTCGCGTATCCAAAATACAGCTTTTCCGCCGTTTTATTTGTCAATAAAAAGTTTTCTTTGATATAACTCATAACGTGACTCCCGTTTTATAAAATGCAATTTCTCTAACGTCTTCGCTTCTGCATGTATACTCGCCGTTGACCGTTTTCACAATCAAATCAAACAGTCCTTCTTCGTCCATGCCGAAAGCATTGAAATCAATCCAGTTGTTCTTATATTCCGAAATACGGTCGTTCGAGCCGATTTTCATCGTGGGTACGAACGTACTAAACGGCGTACCTCTACCGGTCGTGAAAAGCACGAGCTGACATCCGCTTGCCGCAAGCGCCGTCGCCGCAATCAAATCATTCCCCGGCGCATTCAACGCGGACACGCCCTGCTCTTTTACCTGTTCGCCGTAAGAAAGCACGTCCACGATTTCCGTCGAGCCTGCCTTTTCAATACAGCCGAGCGACTTTTCCTCCAACGTCGTAATCCCGCCTTTTTTATTGCCGGGACTAGGGTTTTCGTAGACGGGGAAGCCCTGCGTCGTGTAATAGGCTTTGAAATCTTCAATCATTTTTTTGTAACGCTCGAATACCTCCTGATTTCTGCATTTATTCATCAAGAGCTGCTCCGCGCCGAACATTTCGGGGACTTCGGTCAAAATCGCGCTACCGCCGAAACCGACTACTTTATCGGAAATTTTCCCAACGAGCGGATTCGCCGTCAAGCCGGAATACCCGTCCGAGCCGCCGCATTTCAAGCCGATACAAAGCTCGGAAAAATCCACTTCTTCGCGTTGCAAGTCCTTTGCTTTTTGCGCGAAGCTTTGTAAAATTTCCATGCCGTACGCATGCTCGTCTTCCACGTCTTGGCAATTATAATAGGCGATATTTTTCCGATTATAAGACGCAAGATATTCCTTTATACCGTCCATGCCGTTATTTTCGCAGCCCAAGCCCACGAATAAAACAAAGCTCGCATTAGGATTGAGCGCAATCGCGCAAAGCAGTTTTTTAATATTTTCGTTATCTTCTCCAAGCTGCGAGCAACCGAATTGATGGGTGAGCGCAAAAATACCGTCGATACTGCCTTCCACGAATTTTTGCGCGGCATTTGCCAAACGCATACAGACGTTGTTGACGCAACCGACAGTCGGAATAATATAGATTTCGTTACGAATCCCCGCCCTGCCTTGTTCGCGCTTGTAACCAAGAAATTTCGCGCTTCCTTTTTGCGCATTTTTGGCGTTGAACTCATACCTGTACGCCACGTTTTCGTCCAAATGAGATTTTACGTTGTGCGTATGCACCCATTCTCCGCATGCGATATTTTGCGTGGCTCTACCGATAATTTCGCCGTATTTGATTACGTATTCGCCCTTTGTAATTTCCTTTAAGGCAAATTTATGCCCCGCGGGGATATCCCCCTTTCCTTGCAGCGTGACGGCAACGTTATCCCTTTCGTTGATGATGACGTCTCTCATAATAAATCCGCACCGCCTAAAATTTTTGCCACGTTTTCTTCCACCGCGCTTGCAAAACCGTCGAACGCCGTCAAGTCACAGCCCCAAATTTCTTTCTTCGACATAAACGCCGAAACGGAATTTTTCGCCGCGAAATACTCCAAATATTCCTGCGTATCCAAAAGCTGAATCACTCGGTTTCCTACGTTAACTTCGTACTTATCGTCCTTCTTTTCCACTTTTGCATACAACGCCATCAAATAGGAAAAACCAATTACAAGATAGTTAGGAAGTTTCGCATATCTTTCGTAATAATCTCTAAAACTCGGCAACACGCGCGCCGCCCATTTAGAAACGGAGTTAAGCGCGATACTCGTAAGCTGATGATTCAAGAACGGGTTTTCAAAGCGCTCTTTCACACTGTCTGCAAAAACCGTCGTCGCCGCAATATCGTCCGAAACGAAAGGAATAATTTCTTCCTTCAGCGCATTTTCCATGAACGCGCGAAGTTTTTCATTCTTCATGCAATCGTCCACCGTCACCGCGCCGTGCAATAAGCCCGCGGGCACAAGATTCGTATGGCTGCCGTTGAGTACGCGCACCTTACGTTTTTTGTAATACCCAATATTTTCCGTCAAAACGACTTCGATATTATGTACGCCTTCCTTAATGTATTCAGCAATATTACCTTTCTTTTCCACCGCCCAAAGCCCGAACGGTTCGCCAATGGACATCAGTTCGTCCACTTCCCCGATAAGCTCTGTCAAATGCTTTTTCGTTTCTTCGTCGCGGGGATATCCCGAAACGATTCTATCTACGAGGGTATTACAGTAGAAATTTTGCTCGTCGTTCCACTTCTTGAACGCTTGCGGCAAATTCCAAAGCTCAATATACTTATCCACACACTTTTTAAGTTCGTCGGCGTTGTTGTCGATAAGTTCAACGGGCAAAAGATACACGCCGTCAAGTCCCGCGTTAAAGCGTTCGTACAAAAATTTCGTCAGCTTCGCGGGATAGGTGATTTTTTCAAAATCGTCCATCTCGTCCGCGTCGTTATAACAAATCCCAGCTTCCGTCGTGTTGGAAACGATAATTTTCAAATCCACGTCTTTCGCCAATGCGTAATAGCTTGCCGCGTCCGCAAACGGATCGATTACCTGCGCGAGCGAATCGATTTTATAAACGTTTTCTACCTGCGCGCCGTTTTCCATACCGCGCAATACGATATGGTACTTATTCCCCTGTTTTTCAAAACGTTCGAGCGTTCCAAACGCGATCGGTTTCACAATATTCACCGCGTACACACCTTGCCCGTTTTTGTTTAACGTGTCAAAATATGCGTCCACAAACGTACGCAAAAAGTTCCCTTCGCCGTATTGCAAAATTTTCACCATTTTTCTTTTCCATTCCTTTTTTGATTTTGCTATTTTATAATATCATAATAATGCTTGACTTTCAATATAAAAAATGTTAATATTTTATTGAATTACATATATATTATAAAACGGAGCCAAAAATGCCCTTTCTTGAAATTGACAAATCCATTCGCGACGAAGACTGGTCGATGCATGAATTTCACTCGCACGCACATTATGAAATTTACTTTCTCGCAAAAGGTAGCCGTTCTTTTTTTCTTTCGAACGCATTATATAAGCTTAACGCCCCTGTACTCGTAGTGATTCCGCCGCGCGTGGTACATAAAACGGAAGGCGGCTCTTTCGAGCGGCATAACGTCAACGTTTCCCCCGCTTATCTCGACCCTTTTCAAAGGGAAACGCTCGACAAAAAAGCCCTGCAAATCTTGAAGCTTTCCGCGCAGGAAGAACAGACCCTTTTAGCGCTTATTCAACAAGCCTATGCGGTGGATAAGACGGGCAAACGCGCGGAATACGAACTTCGAGCCCTCTTTTCGTACGGAATCTATCTTTTGAGCAAGTCGTCCGATCATCGACAAGCCCCCCAAGCGGTTTCGGAAAATGCCATACCGCCGCTTGTCCTTAAAACCTTGGACTATCTCAACGTACATTATCATGAGAATATCAATTTGGACGAACTTGCCGAAAAACTCTTTGTTTCCAAGCCCACCCTGCTTTATAATTTCAAGAAATACACCCATCGCTCCCCAATCGACTTTTTGCTTACCGTGCGGCTTACAAAAGCGAAGCAACTGCTTGTTGCCACAAAAAAGAGCATCAATGAAATCTCGGAAGCGTGCGGTTTTTCGTCCGCCAACTATTTCGGGTTAATTTTTAAGAAAAAAGAGGGTGTATCCCCGTTGACTTATCGCAAAAATCAGCTTGCGAAATTTTAATTCAACGCATACACGCCCCAATGGAAGGTATAAAAACGGCTCGCCACTTGGCGAGCCGTTTCTTTTATATTCTCTTCAAATCCTTTACGTTGTCAAACACAAAATCTTCGCGCACGTCGGAGCGATAGGTTTTGATCGTCACGTTGTCAAGGGTCAAGCCTTCGATGTGTCTAAAATAGATACCCTTTGCCGGCAACGTTCTGCCGTACGTATTCACTTCGGGATAGGGCTTGGGAATTTCCGGCACAAGGGGGTCAAAGCTTTGCACGCCGCCGTCCAATTCTAAATGCACGTTCCGCAATACGATATTTTGCAAAGGCCTATCCTTTAAGCCGCAAATATTGCTGGTGATTTGCCAAGGATCGTCTTTGGTTAATTCGCTATCCGTATATGCAAAGTTCATCTTCCAAGGCTCTTGATATACGTCGTTGTTGATAAAACTTACGTAATTCCATGCTACAATCTCATAAGGCTCATAAGGACCGACCGCCGTGATATTTTCCAAGGTCACGTTGCGAATCCAACCAAGCTCACGCCCTTCAGGACCGCGCATACGCATACCTACGTGCACAAACAAGGGCGCGCCTACGTTTTGCATACGCACGTTGCGTATCGTAATTCCGTCAAGAATCGCACCGTCTACGCTTTCAATGGCAATCCCCGTAATGCGCGTATCGCGAATCTCCATATTTTCTATACAAATATTTTCAAAGCCGCCGTTCGTTTCCGTACCGAATTTAATAGCGCTGCAACGGCTCTTAATCTTACAGTTCCAAACGTGGATATTTTTACAAATATCAATGCGGTTTAAGGTATACGAGCTCTTAAACACGATTCCGTCGTCGCCCGTTTCAATATCACAATGGTGGATTTTTACGTTTTTCGAGTTGTCGGGGCTAATGCCGTCAATATATACTTTCAAAACCAAATCCGCGACTTCTACGTTTTCACAGCCTGCGAAATACACCGCCAAATCGGTGACGTTTTGGATATTCCAATCACGTATCTCTACGTTTTTACAATTTTTAAGCGCAATACACTTTGCGCCGCGATGCACGATGTCGCGCACGTTGTCTTCGTCCCAAACGGAACGCATATCCACTTTACCTTTCCCGATAAAGCGGATATTTTCCACGCCCAACCCCACGAACATCGAGCATTCGAAAAAGCTATGCGAAGCGTCTTGATACAAGGGATAATCCACCTTTTCATCAGGGCGATAATCATAGAAATCCAAGCTCCCTAAAATCACCGCGCCTTCTTCCAACTCAACCGTCACGTTGTCTCTCAAAAAGACCGTGGAAAGTACGTATTCCCCTTTTGGAAAAAAGACCGTTCCGCCCACTTTCGAGCATTCGTCGATTGCTTTTTGCACCGCTTCGTTGTTTAAGGTAGCACCATCCGCTACCGCGCCGAATTCTTTTACGTTAAAAGTTTGCATATTTCTATTCTCCAAGCTTTTTAATCTTTTAGCAGCAAATTTTCTTTTCTTCACAATTTGCGCCGTCAAAAACGAAAGTCCTTAGTTTATAATTTCCAAGTTTTGGACAGCAAGATTTTCCTTATTTTCATTGTATCATTTATGCATTGCTTTGTCAATGGCATTTTTTCTTCATTTTATCATCAAAAATAAAGAAAATCTAAATGCTTATATTAAAAAAGTGTTTATTTTTATAATTCTGTTAAAAAAATAAACACAAAAAATAAAAACACGCTTAGAGGGCGTGTTTTTAATCAACGTTTCTTTTTAATTAAAGGATTTCCACAAAAGCGAGTAAATCGGAAAAATCACCGTGCGGATAGACGGATACATCTTTCCCATCGCGATTGATTAGACAATCGGTGAGCAAGAAAACTTTCATGCCCATATTTGCCACAACCATATCTTCCCCGACGTCGTTACCCACCATCAAGCATTCTTCCGCCCTGACGCCAAGCGCCGTTAAAATATCCTCGTAATATTTCAAATTCGGCTTGCAGTAACGGGAATTTTCATAGGTAGTATACAGTTCGAAATCCGCTTTATCGAGCCCCGCCCAAAGCATACGTTTTTCCGTTGCGACGGAAGGGAAAATCGGGTTGGTCGCAAGCGCCAAACGATAGCCTGCTTCTTTCAAAGCGCGAACGGTTTTTTCAGCCTGCGCGTTAAAACCGCATGAAGCTTGTACGCCGTCGAAATTTTGTGCGTAAAATTCGTCGAAATAAACGATTTCATCGCGTACCTGCTCCCCGTAAATACCTGCAAACGTATCCCAAAACGCCTGCTCGTTTTTCTTCGAACCGTCGTTTTTTATCATTGCTTTCGTGCCCGTCCAAATCGACTGTACAAGCTTTTGCGGTTCGTAACCGTGATCGGCGAGTTTTTTGGCTAACGCACCGAAATACGCTTTCACGAATACGTCTTGATCCATCGGCAAAAGCGTACCGTCCAAATCGAATAATATCATTTTCGGTTTCATATTCTACTCCTTATTTCAAGAATTTTCGAATGAGTTTTTCTTTGGATTTTTTATACGGCTGATAACGCATAGGCAAATCGATTTTCGTGCCTTTCTCTACAATACTTTTATAATGTGAAAAGGCGTCGAAACCCGTTTTTCCGTGATATGCGCCCATACCGCTTTCTCCAACGCCGCCAAAACCCATTTCGCTCGTGGCAAGATGGATAATCGTATCATTAATACACCCGCCGCCAAACGCAAATTTTTCCATAGCGGCGCGAGCGCGGCGCTTGTCCTCGGTGAAAAGATAAAGCGCAAGCGGTTTTTCTTTGTTTTGTAATAGCGGATAAAGTTCCTCAAAATTTTCAAACGTCAAAATAGGCAAAATCGGGCCGAAAATTTCCTCCCGCATCACAGGGTCTTCCCATGTAACCTCTCCTAATACGGTAGGTTCAATTTTTTGTTTCAAGGCAGACACGCCCCCGCCGTATAATATTTTTTCGCGTTCCATTAATTCGACCAAACGCTCGAAATGCTTTTCATTTACTATCTTTCCGTAGTTTTCATTTTCAAGCGGCTTTTCGCCGTATTGTAGCTTGATTTGCTTTTTTATTTCCGCAGTCAGTTCGTCCTTTACCGTGCTTTGGCACAAAATATAATCAGGCGCGACGCAAGTTTGTCCGCAATTTAGAAACTTCCCGAAAACGATTCGTTTGGCGGCAAGGGGAATCTTCGCCGTTTCGTCCACGATACACGGGCTCTTCCCGCCCAATTCCAAAACCGCGGGCGTTAAATGTTCCGCGCATTTGCGCAAGACTTCTTTCCCAACGGCTTGACTGCCCGTAAAAAACACTATATCGAATTTTTCGTCCAAAAGCGCCGCGTTTTCCTTTCTCCCGCCCATTACAACGGCGATATATTCCTTGGGAAAGGTCTTAGAAATCAAGCTTTCTAAAACCGCGCTTGTCGCGGGAGCATAGGCACTTGGCTTTACAATGGCGGTATTTCCCGCCGCGATTGCGTTAGCGATCGGGTCTACCGTCAAAAGAAAGGGATAATTCCAAGGACTCATAATCAAAGCATTCCCATAGGGCGACGGTTTTTGATAGCTTTTCGAAGCAAACTGCGCGAGCGGCGTACGCACTTTTCTCCCTTTCGACCATTTTTTCACGTGTTTAAACATGTAGCAGATTTCCGAAAGCGCCATACCCACTTCACACATATAGCTTTCCGCCGCGCTCTTTCCCAAGTCTGCTTGCAAAGCCTTGCAAATTTCCTTTTCATGTTCCTGCACTACTTTGGAAAGCTTTTTTAAAGCCTCTATCCGAAAATCGACGGAAAGAGTTTTCCCGCTTTGGAAAAACGCGCGCTGCGCGCTGATAAGTTCTTTTACGTTCGTTTGCATAGTCCTGCTCCTATACAACTATTATACCACAAAAACAACCCCAAGCCAAGAAAAATAACGCCCGATTTTTTCGGGCGCTATAAAATTTGTCAAAGATTACTTTTCTTTGCTGTGGAAAATCAAGCCGATCGTCCCAGGTCCGCAATGCGCGCCGATAACAGGGCCAACGGGTTGCACCACGATATCCAAATCCCCAAACGTATCCTTAATCGACTGCACGAAGTTTTTCGCGTCTTCTTCGCAATCCGCCTGCAAAACGTAGACTTTATATTTGTCAAGTTGGCTGCCCTTTTGTTTCATATAACCAATAAGGGTTGCAAGCGCCTTTCTAAAGCCCTTGACCTTATTGATGTTCAAGATTTTACCATCTTCGTTGAAATAGAGAATAGGCTTAATGCCAAGCAAATTCCCAATCACTTTGGAGACGCCCGAAACGCGCCCGCCGCGGTGTAAATAGGTGAGGTCGTTGACGACAAAATAGGTCGCCGTATGTTCAATAAGTTCGTCTAAATACGCGTCCAACTCGTCCATGGTAGCCCCATTTTTATATTTTAATGCCCCATAATAGGTGATAAAACCGCTTCCGAGCGAAATGAGTTTACTATCCTTAAAACGAATTTCCCGTTCGGGATATTTTTCTTTAAGCTGTGCAATTACGTTCTTCATCGCGGTGAACGTACCGCTCATTTGATGAGAGAACGTGATATAGTAAATATCTTCGCCGCGTGCTAAAACGGGCTCGAAATATTCCATATATGCATATTCGTTGAGTGCCGCCGTTTTGGGCACTGCTCCCGCACGCATTTTATCGAAAAACGCCTTAAAATCGGTGTTTTCGCCCATGTCATAGAAATATTCCTGCTCGTCGAGAATGTAAGGCATGCGGATTACGTTTAACCCCAATTCTTTTACAGTCGTATGCCAAAGTTCACAGTTAGAATCGCAAAATAATTGATACATTTTTTATTACCTTATTGTTTATTTTCTACTTTATCATTATCCACCAAAGCAAAGGAAAACTCCCCGCTTACGGCGATTTTGCCATTATTACGACCTTCCGCTTTCATAAAATGAAACGGTCCAATCGAACGAATATGGGCGCAAGTAAATTCCACCGTATCCCCAATACGAACGGGATTTTTGAATTTTACGTTGTTCATCCCCGCGTAAAGCGTCGTTTTGCCGCGCACTTTGTCCGCCATCAAAAGGCAAGAACATTGCGCCGCCATCTCGCAAAGCATAACCCCCGGCACAATCGGATTTCCGGGGAAATGTCCTTGCAAAAAAAACTCGTCACCGCGTACATGGTAGCTCCCCGTGACCGTTCCGTCTTCGTTTTGATGTACTTCGTCCACAAGCAGCATCGGTTCTCTATGCGGTAAAATTTCTTTAATTTCCTCTCTATTCAATCTTTCACCTCTATAATTCTACGCGGGAAGCCGCGCCTTTTAAAATCAGTTCCGTTTCCGCAACGATTTCTTCTATGATTTCTTGGCAGGTTTCTTCTTTTTCCACCAAACCCGCAATCTGTCCGCAAAGAAAAGAACCGTTTTCCCAATCCCCGTCCTTTACCGCTTTTCTAAGCGCGCCCGTACCGAAAGAAGTCAGTTCTTCGTCCGAGCTTGTCGGGTCGTTTTCCCGCTCCGCAAACAAGCGGGTGAACGGGTTTTTCAAAGCGCGCGCGGGATGCCCGATTCTGCGACCGTTAACGACCGTACCCATATCGTTTGCCTTGATGACTTTCTCCTTATACGTCGGATGAATATTACATTCTTTCGCCACCAAAAAACGCGTACCCATTTGTATGCCTTCCGCACCGAGCATAAGCGCCGCCGCCATACCGCGCCCATCCGCAATGCCGCCCGCTGCAATAACGGGAATATCTACCGCGTCCACCACCTGCGGCACAAGCGGCATCGTATTCGCCTCTCCAATATGTCCGCCCGATTCTCCGCCTTCCGCAACCACCGCCGTCGCGCCGCGTTTTGCGACCATTTTTGCAAGCGATACCGACGCCACGACAGGAATCACTCTCACACCCGCGTCAATCCATTTTTTGATAAATTGCAAGGGATTACCTGCGCCCGTCGTTACAACGGGTACTTTTTCATCTATGATTACGTCGGCAACCTCCGCAGCAAACGGACTCATCAGCATTACGTTTACACCGAACGGTTTGTTAGTAAGTGTGCGTAATTTACGGATTTCTGCGCGGAGTTGTTCTCCATTCATATTCATACCCGCAATAATACCGAGTCCGCCTGCATTCGACACCGCCGCAGCAAGCTCTGCGTCCGCAACCCAAGCCATACCTCCTTGAAATATGGGATATTGAATACCAAGCAAATCACAAATCTTGCTTTTAATCATTGTCTATTCTCCATACGCCCGTTACTGCAGCAACAAGCGCTATTATATTCTATTTAGCCGAGCAGCACGTCCATAACAAGCATCAGACAAAACCCGACGAGCAAAGCGTACGTTGCGCCGCGCTGTGCGCCGTGTGCGTGTGTTTCGGGAATCATTTCGTCGCTGACCACGTAAAGCATCGTGCCTCCAGCAAACGCCAAAGCAAAGGGCAAAATTACTTCCGCAATGCTCACCGCAAAATACCCGATTAACGTTCCCAAGACCTCGACAAGCCCCGTTGCAAGGGCACAAAAGAAAGTTTTCTTCTTAGACACGCCCGCCGCGAGCATCGGTCCGATAATGACCATTCCTTCGGGGATATTTTGGAGCGCGATACCGCCCGCAATAATGAGCGCCTGCGCATTGTCGCCCGCACCGAACCCCACGCCCGCCGCAAGACCTTCGGGGAGATTGTGTATAGCGATTGCAAGCACGAATAAAAGCACTTTATTCAAATTCGCGTTATGGTGATTTTCCTGCTCCACCCCCATAAGTTTATGCAGGTGCGGCACGAGTTTATCCACGAGATTCAAGCAAAGCGCACCCGAGAAAATCCCGATTACCGTAATGAGTAAACCCCATTTCCCGCCATAATCTATTGCAGGCAAAATCAAACCTAATACCGCCGCAGAAAGCATAACGCCAGCCGCAAACGAAAGTACAATATCGGAAAATTTATGCGAAATGTTTTTACACAAAAAACCGATGATTGCACCGATCACGGTCGCGCCGCCCACGCCAAGCGCCGTTAATAATACCATCGTCATAGCTTTTTGTCCATTCTCCCCCTTATATTTATTCCCATTATATCAAGTTTTTGTAGAAAAGTCAATAGTTATATAAAAAACGTGAAAAAGAATAACAAAAGGGCGTTTCTTACACGTAAGAAACGCCCTAACTTTTAAAGTTTATGCACCTAAGAATATGTTTCTAATACTATCGATTTCCGCCTGCGTTACGCCTATCGAAAGGAAGAATTATTCGTCATTCTTAACTACTTTAGGAATTATTTTTATTACCGACCGTTACACATCTTTATTATGCCATAATACTTTTCCGATTTTCAATAACATTTTCTAAAAAACCTGTCTCAGAAATTATGTTAAATATGTCATTTCTTTTGAATATTAAAAATACACTCACTTGGCTACGCCAAAATTGCAAGCCAAGTGCATGAACTCACGGCAATTCGTTTACATTTACAATCTACCATCCCCACCAACGAAAAAAAGACGCTCAAAAGCGTCATTTTGTTGGTGGGAAGCGGGCAAACTAAACCCCGTTCCCTATTTTTTAATTTTTCACACTTTTTCACTATTATTTATTACTTTCAAAAATCAACAAGCTTTTTAGTGAAAAATGAAGAGTAAAGAAATAATAAATAAATCGACAAACCCCGCGTCGAAGTTTGTCGATTTTGTGGTGGACTTGGGCGTGTGAAATACGTCCCGAGGACACTAAGTATTATTAGGGCTCCCGAAAATATTTTGCAAAGCAAAATATTTTTGGGAAAAAGGAAAGGCAGGCTCATAGGTCAAGCCGTTGCAGTAGCAACGGTGGACGAAATAGCCTTGCCCTGAGGTGGTGGAGA
>JAFTQI010000013.1 GCA_017462825.1 Clostridia bacterium
CTACCGTAACGCTGTCTCCTGCGTTGGGAACGTCTTCAACGCCAAGAACGGAAACTGCAACGGACGGACCTGCAGCCTTTACAGCTCTGCCCTTATCGTCGAACATTGCTCTAACTCTACCCATGGTCGTACCCGACAAGATGTTGTCGCCCGTATGGAGCGTACCGCTTTGAACAATAATGCTTGCAACAGGCCCTTTGCCCTTGTCGAGCTTAGCTTCGATAATCGTACCCTTTGCCTGACGATCGGGGTTTGCTTTCAATTCTTGCATTTCCGCCACAAGGTTAACCGATTCCAAAAGCTCGTCGATACCCATACCCGTCTTTGCGGAAATGGGAACGACCATCGTATCGCCGCCCCATTCTTCGGGCACGAGCTCGTATTGCATAAGCTCTTGCTTTACGCGGTCGGGGTTGACTTCGTATTTATCCATCTTATTCATCGCGACGATAATAGGCACGTTTGCCGACTTCGCGTGATTGATTGCTTCCACCGTTTGAGGCATGATACCGTCGTCCGCGGCAACAACGAGAATAACGATATCGGTTACCTGCGCACCGCGCGCACGCATTGCCGTGAACGCCGCGTGACCGGGCGTATCGATAAAGGTGATTTGTTTACCTTTCGCCGTAACCGTGTACGCACCGATGCTTTGGGTAATACCGCCCGCTTCGCCTGCCGTAACGGTCGTGGCACGGATCTTATCAAGCAAGGAGGTCTTACCGTGGTCAACGTGACCCATAACGGTCACGACGGGGGCACGGAGCACAAGCTTGCTTTCGTCTTCCGCTACTACGGTATCCATAAGCACTTCTTCCGCCGTCTTTTCGGGCTTGTATTCCAGGTCGATACCCATATCCGCCGCCATGAGCGCTGCGTTATCGTAATCGATCGAATCGTTGATCCCTTTCATAATCCCTTCTTTGAATAAACGTTTGGTGATTTCCACCGCCGAAACGCCGAGCTTTTCGGAAAGCACTTTCAAAGGAATTTCCTGTGTTGTAACAACTGCGTGTTCAATCTTAATCGTAGGAATTTCCTGTTGCTTTTGCTTTTTCGGCGAACGGACTTTTCTATAACCGCTCTTATCCTCGTCGAAATCTTCCACCGTTAAGCCTTGCTGACGGCTCAAAGAACGCTTCGACAAGGGTTTCTTTTCCGTATACGTTTTTTCAAACGCCTTTTTCTTTGCAGGCGCAGAGAAGGACTTCTGATCTCTTGCCGGCGTAACGGGCGCAGCCATAGGCGCGCTTGCCGCCGGTCTTGCGGGTCTTGCGCCGTTTGCAGGTCTTGCGCCGTTGAAAGGTCTGTCTCCTTGAGGACGAGCAGGTCTATCCCCTTGAGGACGGGGACGGAAAGTCGTGCCGGCGTTCGCGTCCACGCCGGGCTTCGCCACGTACACGCCTTGCTCTTGTCCATTGCGGAAGTATCTCGGTGCTCTAGGAGCGGCAGGAGCGGCAGGTGCAGCGGGCTTGGGTACAAACGTACGGTTTTCAGACCTCGTTTCCGCAACCTCCACCGTCTTTTCCGCCTTTTCTTCTTTCGCTTCCGCTTCTATTTTTTTCGGTACGTCTTTCGTTTCCGCCGGTTCTTCCACCGCTTCCGCTTTCGTTTCTTCCGCTTTTTCTTCTACGGTTTTTTCTATTTCTTCGATCTTTTTCTTCGTCGACTTTTTCGCTTTTGCGGCTTCTTCTTTCGCCGCCGCTTCCGCAGTCGCTTTCGCCGCTTCTTTTGCCGCTTCTTCCGCCGCGATACGAGCTTCTTCTTCCGCTCTCGCCGCCGCTTCCGCCGCTTCGCGTTCCGCCTTTTCCGCTTCCATCGCGGAAAGTTTTCTTAAAATTTCCGAAAGGCTCTTTTCTGTGGAAGTAAGACGCTTTTGCAACCCGCCGAGTTGCTTATCGTCAAGAAGTCCAAGTATTTTCTCCACATTCTCGTATTTTTTTGCCATAGGTTCAGTTGTTTCCTCCCGAATATAATTTGAATTGACTGTCGCTTTCGGCGACGGAAAGTATCGCCGAAGCCAGATGATTGTCTGTGATTGCCACCGCCTTCACGGCAGGCTTGTGTAACATTTCGCCAAGCAGCCCTTCTTCCGTCATAAGCAGCGGACAACCAAGCCGCTCTTTTGCCGCAAGCGTGGGCTTGAGGGAATTTTTCCCGATACCGCCGTCCGCGATTAAAAGATACACACCCCGTCTTTGCTTTTCAATCGTTTCCGCACCGAACACAATCTTTCTCGCGCGGATACAAAACCCTAAATAATTCTCTACCTTACTCGTCACCGTTTCCCTCCCCAATACCGCGATAAATCTCGTCGGCAACGTTCGAAGAAAAGGCTTTATGGAGCAATTTTTTTCCGTCTACTTTTTTCAAGCAATCGGGATTATTACACACGTACGCGCCGCGACCGGGCAATTTTCCCGTAGGGTCGAGCATGATTTCGCCGTCCGCGTTTTTGACCACGCGCGTCATTTCTCCTTTCGGTTTCATTTCACGGCAAGCTATACAGGTACGCAAGGGTATCTTCTTCGTTTTGGGCATGACTTTTTCTCCCGAAATGTTTTCGCTGCTATAAATTGCAGCACGAGCGGAAATTATTCCGCGCTGTCTTCGAATTCTTCGTTTTCCTCGTTTTCGATTGCGGCAAGCACTTCCGCAGCTTCGGGGGACGACGCGCTCTTCACGTCGATCTTCCAACCGGTCAAACGAGCCGCAAGTCTTGCGTTTTGACCGTCGCGGCCGATTGCAAGCGAGAGCTTATCGTCGGGCACGATCGCCATTGCGCTGCGTTCGCCGCGTGCGGTAACGGAAAGTACCGTCGCAGGGGAAAGCGCTTTATAGATAAACGCCAAGGGGTCTTCATTCCAAAGAATGATATCAATCTTTTCGCCGCCAAGTTCTTCCACAACCGCGTTTACTCTCGCGCCACGGTTGCCTACGCACGCGCCGACCGCGTCCACTCTCGAATCGTTGGATACGATCGCCATTTTCGTACGGTGACCCGCTTCACGTGCGATTTCTTTAATTTCTACGATACCTTGCGCGATTTCGGGTACTTGTTCTTCAAAGAGTTTTTTAACCAAGCCCTGCGCGCTGCGCGATACCACGATTTGCGAATTTTTACCGTTGTTCTTAACGCGCTTCACGAACACTTTCAAGCGATCGCCCACGCCGTATCTTTCGGTGGGAACGCGATCCTGCGGAGGCATAACCCCTTCGATTTTCTTATCGCCAAGCTCCACGTAAATATTGCGTTCGTCAATCTTACGGATAACCCCTTCCATGAGTTCGCCTTCCTTATCGGAGAATTCCGAGAAAGTGTTGTCACGTTCCGCTTCGTGCAATTTTTGCAAGATAACCTGCTTCGCCGTTTGCGCGGCGATACGGCCGAAATCCTTGGGCACGAAGTTTTTTACGATAACGTCGCCCACTTGATGCTTCGGGTCAAGCTCTTGCGCTTCTTCCAAAGAAATTTCCTTATCCTTGTCTACGACTTCTTCTACCACGTAACGCTTTGCGCTGAACGTAATAAGTCCCTTTTCAGCATCGCAGGAAACACTGATTTCCGCGCCGCCGTCGAATTGCTTTTTATAGGCGGAAGCAAGTGCGTTTTCAAGTGTCGCAATAAACGATTCTTCGCTGATACCTTTTTCTCTTACGAGATCGCCAAGAGCAGCAAAAAACTCTTCGTTGTCCATGATCATGATGTTAATCTCCTGTTAAATTTTCAATTTATTGTAGTTTTAATTTTTTCTTAGTTGGTTTATAGGGACTCAAAACAGTCCGTCAAAATCAATCGCGCGGCAAATTTTTGCAAGCTTCGCCTTTTCGAGTTTAAGTTCTTCGCCCTTATCGTCTAAATATACGCAAGTTTCGTCGTGCGCTTTGAGCGTCGCTTCAAAAAACTTCTTCCCTTTAAGAGGTGCAAACAGCTTCACTTCCACCTTTTGCCCGAGGCACTTATTGAAATCGCGATCGGTTTTGAGCGGTCTATCCAAGCCGGGGCTAGAAACGTTGAGCGTATACGGCGCGCCGAACGTGGGGTCGGCTTCGTCCAAAATCGGATCGATTGCGTGGTGGAATTTCTCGCACGTATCCAAGTCCACGCCCCCCTCCACGTCGATATAGACGGTGAGCGCGAGTTCTTTGCCCTGCTTAAACTCCACTTCTACAATTTCGATTTCCATTTCATTCGCAATCGGTTGAATGGCGTTTTGAATTTCTTCAATCGTTTTAACTTTCATAAAACTCCTATTTTTCCGCTTTTTCTTCGTTTTGTGTTTTGTTTACAAGTCCTAAATACGAAGATTGAGAGTGGTCGGCTAAGACCACTCTCAATAACAAAAACATTATTAAGTATCCTTATTATAACATTATAATAAGCAAATTGCAACTGTTTTACGCAAATTTTCCAAAATTTTTCAATCGAACCGCCTTTTGTGCGTGGGTTACGCCTTATAATATTCTTTCAGCATTCTTTTCAGCACCGCGATTTGTCCTTGCATCGAAACGCCTTTGTCCGTTTGTTTCACGAGGATACGCTCGTCGTATTTCAAAAGCTGCCGTACCTCGCTTTTCAAGTCGACGTAATGCTCCAACGCTTCCGCTCTTGAAAACTCAGGCGCGTGACAAACGAGATACAACCCCTCGGAATTGCTGATAAGCGTATATCCGCCGATCCCCGTTTTTTCGTGATAGGCTTTGGATAAACCGCCGTCGATTGTAATATGTCGACAATTCCCACTCTCGGGCTTTTCCCCGTCCTTTACTTTTACGGGCATATGTCCGTTTACGATGACGGAATATTTGCCATGCAAGCCAAACTCTCCCAGCACTTTCAGACAAAAGTCTTCGTCTTTAATGAAATCGTAATAAGCGTCTTTATTTTCCTTTTCGGAATACCCCTCGAAATATTTGGTATACACGCACATTTTATCCCGACCGTACAGCGGAGATTTTTTACCGCACCAAAGATACCACATAAATTCTCGGGAATACTCATCGCCGTTCGACGCCGCGCGCACGAGCTGATCAAGCCGATCGTACAACGCCTTTCCTTTATACGGTTTATCCCCGACAATGACGTCGGAAAACTCCCCGTTCTTTTCCGTGGGCACGCAACCGTGCATAAGCAGGTTACCGTTGAATATTTTATACATACTGCCGCGGCGCAATAAAAAATCCACGTGCTCTTTCAAACGTTTGTTATTTACAAACTCCGCGGTAAGCAACTCAATAAGCGCGCGTTCCTTAGGGGTAAGCTCTGCCGACGGATACAGCACGCGATCGTCCATACCGAACTCCGCATGACGTTGTATCAAGGCGTTCTCAGTCTTTAATTGAATCACGGTGATCGCCTTGGTCATTTTTGCGAGCAAGTTGTTCTTTTCGAAATCGCTTTCCCTACCGTACACGTCGGATATTTTAAACGCGTCGCAAGGATCGTCGCCGTATTCTTCGAGCGCGAACATCATCAACGGGCGCAAGTTTATCCCGTAATTTTCGATTACCTGCAAATTCCGATAGGCGCAGTTGATACGAATGACGTTACAAACGCACGCTTCGTTCCCGAAAAACGCGCCCATCCACAGCACGTCGTGATTTCCCCACTCTATATCCAAGGAATGGTATTGACGGAGTTTATCCATAATCTTATCCGCACCGTCGCCGCGGTCGTAAATATCCCCAACGATATGCAAATGATCGACGGCAAGCCGCTGGATCAGCGAACACAGCGCCGATATAAACTTATCGGCATTCCCAAGCTCTACGATTCCCGAAATGATATTCGAATAATACTCTGACTTTTTAATACTGTGATGGGGCATATTAATGAGTTCGTCAAGGATATATTGATACTCCCTAGGCATCGCCTTTCTCACCTTAGAACGGGTGTATTTTGCGGCAACCAGCTTACTCACCTCAATCAGCTGCAGCAGCGCAGTGGCGTAAAAATCGTCTATATTCTCTTTACCCTTTACCCGTTCAAGGTATTTTTCGGGATAGTAGATGAGCGTTGCCAACTCATTTTTCTCCTCGGCGGATAAATTGTCCCCAAACGCCAAATCAATCTTCGTGCGAATGACCCCCGAAGCATTGCGAAGAATATGTAAAAAAGTCTCCGCTTCTCCGTGCAAATCGCTTAGAAAATGCTCCGTACCTTTCGGCAGATTCAAAATCGCCCCAAGATTGATAATTTCCGTAATTACCGCCTGCGGCGTAGTATATTGCTTTGCCAGCAACTCATACACTTCTTTATGCTCCATAGCGCCTCCCATCATTATATCTCCCCATTATTATATATCCGTGTCAATCAAGCCGACCTTTCGCCTTTACAAGCTCAATAAACACTTTTGCCGTCACTGCCGCGTCTTCAAATGCACGGTGGTGATTGAACTCAAAACCGTAATACTCCGCTACCGTATTCAGCTTGTAATTCGCAAGCTTTCCGCGCAACACTTCCTGTGCGAGTGCAAGTGTATCGTATTGTTTTTTATCAAACATATACCCGCATTGTTCGCCGTAATACTGCACAAAACGGTAATCAAAGCCGACGTTATGTCCTACGAGAATCGCACCGTCGGTGAACTTATAAAAGTCCGCGAGCACCTTCTCGACGTCGGGCTGACCGACCAAATCCTCGTCTTTAATCCCCGTCAACGCGACAATTTCTTTAGACAAGCGTTCGGGGCAAGCAATCAACGAGGAGAATTTTTCGGTAATTTCCCCATTGACAAGCTTGACTGCGCCAAGCTCGATGATTTTATCCATTTTCCCCATCGCAGGGTTGTTATTAAGCCCCGTCGTTTCAATATCGAAACAAACGATTACCTGCTTTTTCAAATCGTCGGGTTTACTTATATCCTCAAAAAGTTCCGCTTGCGTATAATCCACGTACGGTTCGGGAAATACGGTATGATATGCCTTGGGCACGGGTTTCCCCTTTCTCGCCACCGGCTCAAACCCTTCGGGCGGATTTCCGTAATTGAGCTTTGCCGCCTTAAAAGACATCGAACCGCGATATTCTTCATTCATTCCCGTAATGACGATTTTATCCCCGATTTTGATTTCGCGCACTTTTTCCAAAGTCGCTTTTTTGGGGAAATAGGTAGTACGAATCGTCGCTGTACCGTCCGAGAGCGCAATTGAAAAACGGCTTTTTTCCACATCCGTATTCGTCGTTTCGTTATGCTTCACGTATTTAATTTCTTCGATATAATTCACGTTCCCGCAAATGGAATACGTACCTTCCACGTTCAAGCAATCGGCAATATACACCGCCTTTTTAAGAGGGGCGTCCACGCCGTCTATTTTTTCATAATCGCAAATGGGGAACTCACGAATTTCCGTAGGGACAAACTCCTCCGTATCCTCGATTTCTTCGTCCAAAAGCGACGTGTCGAAATTCGCCTTTCCCACGACTCGTACATTCCCAAAAAACGTACCGCAAAATATACTCGATAGATACCTGCTGGTCTCGTCCAAGATTTTCCCTGACGAAAACATGGTCCGTTCACCCGAAGCGATTTCCACGTAAAAATTCGCGCCGCTTGAAAGCATTTCCACCTCGATGGCGTTATCTTCTAAGAACGCGCCCGCCGCAGGAAAACTCTTACGTATATATTCCAAAATCCGCGCTCGAATCGTTTCCGCGTCGGGTACGCGCTTCACAATTTTCATTTTCGCAGTCATTCCCTGCGGCAAATAATTCTCGGAAATTTCCCGAGCGCGCGCTTCTTCCATCGCCGTATACGTCTTATCCGTCACCAAATAAAACTCCGCAGTTTCGTCCTTTTTCGTGAGCGTAATACCGCATAAAATCGCGTTTTTTAAGCCTTGAATTTCACGGATTTCCGCGAGATATTCCGAAAGTCTGTTCATGCTAATAACGTCCTAATTTCCTTAAAAAATTCCTCTTCCGCGCAATCCGCGCTCACTTTCTTAAACGGCTCGCCCTTCTTAAAAATCAAGCAAGAGCCGCTCCCGCCTGCAATCCCCAAATCCGCGTCTTTCGCCTCACCCGGTCCGTTCACCACGCAACCCATAACGGCAATTTTCGCACGTTTTTTATAAGGACGCACAAACTCCGTCACCTTGTTTGCAAGCCCCATACTTTCCCAAGCGCAACGCCCGCAAGTCGGGCAAGACACCACTTCGACAAACTCTTTTTCCAAGCCGCAAGCTCGCAAAATATTTTGCGCCGCATACACTTCTTTAACGGGATCGTCCGTCAGCGAAACTCGAATGGTATCGCCAATACCTTGCAATAATAAGCTACCGATCCCGACCGCGCTTTTTACAATCCCCGCATCCGTCGTACCCGCTTCCGTCACGCCTAAATGCAAGGGGTACGCCGTCTTTTGCGCAAGCAAACTATACGCCTTGACCGTCAACGGCACGTCCGAAGCCTTCACAGAAATTACGATATCGTTAACGCCGAACTTCTCCAAAATCCCGACGTTATAAAGAGCGCTTTCCACGAGCGCTTCCGCGCTTCTGCCGTATTTTTGGAGGAAATTCTTCTCGATGCTGCCCGTATTTGAACCCACGCGAACGGGAATCCCATGCGTTTTGATACAGTCCGCCACGTATTGAATTTCCACCTCACCGCCGATGTTACCGGGGTTGATACGCACTTTATCCGCGCCGTTTTCAATCGCCAACACCGCAAGCTTGGGGGAAAAATGAATATCCGCAACAAGCGGAATGGAAATCTTTTCCTTGACCGACTTAATCGCAAGCGCGTCCGCTTCGTCCGCAACCGCAACGCGAATAATTTCACAACCCGCTTTTTCCAAAGCATGAATTTGCGCGACGGTTTTTTCCAAGTCCGCCGTTTTCGTCGTAGTCATCGACTGAATCCGAATCGGCTCGCCGCCGCCCAAGCTTACGCCGCCAACGCGAACAGTCTTCGTTTGCTTTGCCATAGTCTTCCCCTTTTACGAGTTCTTTTTCTCCAATTTATCCGCTTTCATCATTTGCTTTAATTCCGACATAAACGAAGAAAGATCTTTAAACGAGCGATATACGCTCGCATAGCGCACGTAAGCGACTTCATCTACTTTCTTCAAGCGTTCCATGACCATTTCGCCGATCGCTTTCGTCGTAACTTCGCTTTCCATGCTGTTGTATACCTGTTTGCAAATATCCGCGACCATATCATCAATGACAGACATCGGTACAGGGCGTTTTTCACAGGACTTAATGATCCCGTTACGAATTTTTTCCGCGTTAAAGGACTGCCGCGTGCCGTTGTTTTTCACGACAAGCACGGGGGTCACTTCAATCGTCTCGTACGTTGTAAAGCGCCTGCCGCAACTCGTACATTCACGACGGCGGCGTATCGTTCTATCGTCGTCCGCGGAACGGGAATCCACCACCTTGCTATCGGTGCAGTCACAATATAAACATTTCATAATTATTTACTCCGTTAAACTGTTTTCAACGCGTACACGGTACGCCCGTTTAATCTTTTTTACCCTTTTTCGCGCGGATTTCCCACACCGTCTTTTCATAGCCGTTTTGCGTAGGCTTATAATATACCTTATCTTTCAAAGTATCGGGCAAATACTGCTGCTCCACGTACCCGCCGTAATCGTGAGGATACTTATATAGACGGCTTTGCGCTTTATCCTCTGGGCTCGCCTTACTATTATCCTTTAAATAGGGAGGAATAGAATCATCGCGTACCGTCCGCGCGTCCGCTTGTGCTTGATGGAACGCGTTGACGACCGCATTACTCTTTTCCGCTTCGCATACGTACACTATCGCTTCCGAAAGGGGGATAAGTCCTTCGGGATAACCGATTTTCTCAAACGCGAGCATTGCCGACGTGGCAATTTGTAACGCCTGAGGGTCCGCCATACCGACGTCCTCCGCCGAATGCACGACGAGCCGACGGGCTACGAGCATAGGATCTCCGCCCCCTTCAATCAACCGCATCGCGTAATAGAGCGCCGCGTTTGAATCGCTTCCGCGCAAGGATTTACAAAACGCGGAAAGGAAATCGTAATAGGAATCCTGATTATAGGAAAGGGATTTTCTTTGAATAGACTGTTCCGCGTCCGCGAGCGTGATCTCAACCCTGCCCTCGCCATTCGGCGCAGTCGTGAGCGCGGCAAGCTCCAAAGCGTTGTATGCCGAGCGCAAATCCCCGCCCGCCATATTCGCGATATGGTCAATCGCTTCGTCCGAAACGGAAATATTTTGTTTCCCTAAGCCCTTATGGCGATTTTTCACCGCCGTACGCAACGCGCCGACAATATCCTCCGTCGTCAAATGCTTAAATTCAAACACCCGACAGCGCGAAACGATAGCAGGCGTCATTGAAGCGTACGGATTTTCGGTCGTCGAACCAATAAAGATAATCGTTCCCTGCTCGATTGCAGGAAGCAGCGAATCGCTTTGCGTTTTATTGAAACGGTGACACTCGTCCAAAAGCAAATAGGTACGCTTATTGAACATTTTAAGGTTATCCCTTGCCGTTTCCACCGCTTTTTTCACGTCCGCAACCCCTGCGTTTACCGCGTTAAGTTTGATAAACTCCCCGTTGGTGCGCAGAGCAATAATGTTCGCAAGCGTGGTCTTACCGCAGCCCGGCGGGCCCCAAAAAATACAGCTACCCAAGCGATCGATGGCGATTGCGCGCCGTAAAAGCGAGCCTTCGCCAACGATATGCTTTTGCCCGATAAACTCCTCCAAGGAGTTCGCGCGCATACGCTCGGCAAGCGGTTTTGCCGTTTCTTCGTTTCTGTTGAAATCAAATAAATCCATAATTCCTATATACGTGTCTTTACTTATTTATTCCGCGTCGTGCGAATACGCGCCGAGCAGTTTGCATTCCAACGTGTTTTCGCGGATAGCCGAAAGCATGTCTTGTACTTCTTTGCTCCCCACGTCGCAGTCCGCTTCGATGAAGAAACGGTAATCGCCGGGACGGTTCTTTACCGGACGGCTCTCAATTTTCGTCATGTTGATGCCGTGCTTTGCGATGATTTGCAAAAGTTCCAAAAGGCTCCCCGGTCTATGCGGACAAACCGCCGAGAAGAACACGCGATTGCTCGTCTTAGGCAATACGTTTTCCCCTTTCTTGATTAACAGGAAATGGGTATAATTATTTTTTTCGTCGGAAATACATTCTTCGCTCATCACGAACCCGCTGCGGATATTTTCCGTATGTGCGCCGGCAATCGCCGCGCTTTTGCCCGATTCGTCCTCAACCGCTCTCGCGATACCAAAGCCCGTAGACTCCGTTTCACGCAAAGAGGCGAACGGAATTTCCTTGCTCAAATACGCCGAGCATTGATCGAGCGCTTGGCGGTGGGAATACACTCTACCGATTGCAGACAAAGGCATACCTGCCTTATAAATCAAGCGGTGGTCTACGCGCAAAACCTTTTCTTTTACCGCGTAGAGCGCGCCAAAATCTTGCAAGAGGTCCAAGTTTTGCGAAACACCCCCTTGGATACTGTTTTCGATGGGAATCGCCGCACCGTCTACTCGACCGTTTTCTACGGCTTCAAGTACCTCGACAAAGTTTCTAAAAGGCACGCATTCGTCCCATTCGCCGACCGCTTTTTCCGCTTTCGCTTCCGTTCTCAAAAATTCTTTTGCCGCGAGATGGGAATAGCTCCCTTCCGGTCCTAAAAATGCAATCTTCATATATTCGCTCCTTTCGTAGTTTTTATACTTGTTCCGCCAAATCCAAAATCAAGCGTTCGGTGTCCTCCCAACCGATACAAGGGTCGGTGATCGACTTACCGAATACTTCGTCGTGCTTTTGCGTCCCTTCCACCAAGAAGCTTTCCACCATAAAACCTTTTACGATCTTCTTGAACGCTTCGTCAAAACGGCGATTTTGCATAACTTCTTGCGCGATACGGAGCTGTTGACGGTGTTTTTTACCCGAGTTGGAGTGGTTGCAGTCGATAATAATCGCAGGGTTTTCCAATTTACTGCCGCGGTACATTTCTTCGAGCTGCATAACCGTTTCGTAGTGGAAATTCGGCACGTCCGCGCCGTTCCCGTCCACGCCGCCGCGCAAAATCGCGTGCGCGTAAGGGTTGCCGTCCGAGCTCACCTGATAATTGCGGTACTTAAATACCTGCGGGCTTTGCGCCGCGAAAATGGAATTAACGAGGGCGATAATGTTGCCGCTCATAGGATTTTTCAAACCAACGGGCGCGTCGATACCGCTCGCCACTTGACGGTGGAGCTGGTCTTCAACGCTACGCGCGCCGACCGCGTGATAGGAAAGCAAGTCTTCCACGTACGCCGTATTTTCGGGATAAAGCATTTCGTCCGCCGCCGTCAAGCCCGATTCGTTGATTGCCGCAAGGTGCAAAGCGCGGATACTGCGGATACCTCTTGCGATGTCCGCCGCCCCTTCGGGGTCGGGTTGCAAGAACATACCTTTATAGCCAACCCCTTTTGTACGGGGCTTGTTCGTATAAATTCTCGGCACGATAACAAGCTTGTCCTTTACTTGTTCATTGAGCTTACCCAAACGCGATATGTATTCGAGGGTAGGCGCAGGCTCGTGTGCGGAGCAAGGTCCTATAACGACGAGCATTTTGTCGTTTCTTCCCGCAATCGTATCGCGGATTTCTTCGTCTCGAGCCGCTTTAATTTTCTTCATTTCTGCCGTGAGCGGTTTTTCGGAGATAAATTCTTCGGGTTCGGGGATAAAGTACTGTTTTTCCATCATAATAAAAATTCTCCTTTTTTCTTATTTCTCTCGCGTATCACTACGTGTTATTTTTATTTTTTTTCGCACGTATCATTACGTGTTATTTTTGAAATTCTACAATTTGGTCTCCCACGGAAGTTTTTTCACAATGCGTACCGTTATAGCCACCCATAAGCGGCATATTTTGTTTCACGTATAAAGGCAGGAGGTCGAGAATCTGCAAACGAATAAATTCCGCTTTTTCTCTCTTGCCTTCTCCGTCCTTCAAAACGGCAATTTCCGCATAGATAAAGGACCTTACCAACGAGCCGTCCACATCGTCCTTGCTGTTTTGATAAGAATACGTAACGCTCGCCTTATAAACAGCCATGACTTTTTCGGCTTCTTCCATTTTTTCTTCCGTAAGTCCTTTTCCTACTTCGGTTGGGACTTGGGGCATAAATAAAAGCTCCGTAAATATATCCGACTGCAATAAAACGACCATATTTTGCAGCACTGACCGCGGATAGCCGGAAAAGCTTACGTAATCATTTCCGTCTGACTCTTTCGGGTCTTTGGGCGCAACGTAAAATTCTATCGTCGTGCCGTAATAAGTTTGCTTTTCTGATTCACCCTTTTTACCACCACAAGCCACCATAGAAAAAAACGCGATTGCACTCATTAAAAACGCCAAAGCTTTTTTCCAAAATTTCATTTAGCTTCTTCCTTTTTAAGAATATACTTTTCCACAGCTTCGCTTACATACTCGTCGATCGGGGTGGCAAATTTCAAGCTATTGCGCACCATAGACGAGCTCACGTGCAAAAGCTCTTGCGGACAGGGCAAGTACACCGCCGTAAAATTCGGGTCAAGCTTTCTACTCGCATAGAAATTCGCGTTCTCAAAATCAAGATCCACGCCGTTTCGAATCCCACGCACGTAAATTTTCGTATTTTCCTTTTCTAAAAGCTGTGCAACCGTACCCTCAAAGTCGATTACGCGCACACGCGACTCGTCCCCCAAATCAAGCGCGAGCATTTCTTTGCGCTCATTTATCGAAAAATACGGTTGTTTGGCAGGGTTGACCATAATCGCCACCACTACTTCGTCAAAGAGAGTCAAGCATTCTTCAATCAACGCTTTATGTCCAAGCGTCGGGGGATCGAACGTCCCTGCAAATATACATTTTTTCATAATCTACTCCCTCACGCGGCGGAAAAACGTAATATAGGTTTTCCCGTACTTGCGCTCGTCGTATTTTTCCAAGCCCGCGATTTCCCCATCAAAGGGTACGTCACGTTCATTCACAACAATCCCATTCTCGCTCAAAAGCCCCTTTTGCGCAATCTTTTCGAGTGCCTTTTTGCCGTAATCGTAGCGATACGGCGGATCGAGAAAGATAATATCAAACGTGCCGCGCAGAACGTCCAAGCAGGCCAAGAAATCATATTGACAAACCTTCGCTTCTTCGCCGCCGACTGCAATTTTCAAAGCCGCTAAATTTTTCTTGACAATCGCCAAGCTCTCTTTCGAAAAATCGTTGAAAACAACTTCTTTCGCGCCGCGCGAAAGGCTCTCTAACCCCAACGCGCCGCTCCCTGCGAACAAATCCAAAACCCTCGCGCCGTATATTTTTAGTGCAAGGATATTAAAGAGGGATTCCTTCGCCCGATCGGACGTAGGGCGCACGTCGTCGCCCGCAAACTCGGAAAGCACTCTGCTTCTAAATTTCCCACCGATAATTCTCATAATTTACCTTATACTTTATGCGTTCACCGCGTACATGCCCCTATTATTTGCGTTTTTTAGGTTTCGTACCGGGCAACCCGCCGTAATTGATTTTCTTAGGATTTTTCTGTCTTTCTGCTTCCGCTTTATCCGCCAAAATTTGTTGACGAATCGCCTTATTACGACGAGAATACGCACCGAGGATATAGAACACTCCCGTTACAACGATAGGTATAAGCGCAAAAAGGCAGGAAAGGAAGTAGCTTACGGAATAGCCCGCGCCGTTCAAATAATAGAAAGGCAAAATCGACCACCCCGAGATAAAGAACGAAATCACTATGAATACGCCAAGGAAGCCGCCGCTTGCTTCTTCGTTGATGTACATTTGCACGTTCGATTGATTGCAACCGAATACAATCCCGACAAGCAGCGTCCAAAACGCCGTAAAACCGCCGACCGCAAAACCTTTCCAAGCGCGGTATTCTTTTACTTCTTTATGGGAAGACATTTTAAAGCCCGTTCCGTCGTCCGTCATACGGGTACGCTTGATGTTTCCCGAAACAAGCATTTCATAATTCGTGCCGCCATTTGCCCACGAAACGAGCGCGTTATACGCAGCGCCGCCAAGAATACACACGATTGTCCACGCCAACTTTTTGTTCGTCCAAGTAATCGTTTTCCCTTTCATGGTGAGCATCATAAGAATCGTGCCCGCGCAAAAATACATAAAGGTCGAGGGGATTGAGGTCTTAAAAAGCGACCAAACGTATCTCCAAAATTTCTTCCATTTCATCTTAAAAGTAGCCATAATTTTTCTCCGTATTTTTCTTACTTTATCCGTTTTGTAAACGTATCCGTAACAACCATATTCAAGGAAACGTCCGTTCTTTCGCTCGGCACGCTTTGCAGCATTTGAAAATCAAAGCAATATCCAATTTTTAGGCTGTTTGGATGCTTCTCTAAATACCGATCATAGTAACCGCCGCCGTAACCTAAGCGGTTGCCCTGCCCGTCCACGGCAAGCAACGGCACGACTACAATATCCACGTCACCGTCGTAACGCTCGCCCAACGGCTCGCGTATTCCCTGCCCCGAAATCACAAAATCGTCGCCGTACAAAACCGCCGTCATTTCCTTATCTTCCACGCGGGGCGCATACACGGTAACGCCCCTTTCAAACAGCTTGTCTATCAGCGGCTCCGTCGAAAGCTCGGACGAGTAAGACAAATAGACTAACGCGCTTAAACGCGTACACGCTATCCCCAAACCGTCCAATGCACTCATCAAGTTCTCCGCCGCCAAGCATGCTTTCACGTCGCGATTCGTATTGTCCGCGCGCCTACTTTTCATATACGCCCGCAAACTCGACTTCCGCTCGCTAAGAGGAAGTTTTTCCTCCTCCGCAAAACGTAGCGCTCTATTGTTATTTTTCATAGACAAACTCCGCTCTCCGCGTAGCCGCGCACAAGACTTCGTACGAAATCGTACCCGTCTTTTTCGCAGTTTGCTCCGCGTCTAACATTACAGGCAAATATTCCCCTCGTTTCGCTTCGCCTTTGCATACACACGCGTCCATACACAAATTATTCAAATGTGCGCTCGCAAGCTCCGACCCATTTTCACAGCTTCTCAAAAAACCGTCCGCATAGCCGTATCGACAAAGATAAACCCGCTCCCCCTTTTTTAAGGGTTTCGGTATGCCATAACCCGCGCCGCCGTCAGCATATAGACGACTTTCCATCACGGGCGCAAAGACCTGCATTCCCTTTTTTAAATCGGGGACCCACACCACGCTTTCCTCTTTTCGAGCAATGGGCAAATACCCGTATAAACCGAGCCCGACTCTCGTCATATCAAAGGCGTACTGTTTTCCCAGCATTGCGCCGTAGGTGGCAGACAGGTGCGCGATCAGCATTGGAAAATATGCTTTACAAAGCTCGACCGCGCGAAGAAATTTTTTCCTTTGCATTTCCGCTTGCTCGAATGTGCAAGTATGCAAATGCGAATAAATCCCCTCCACTTTGATTTGCGGTTGCTCGGAAAAAAGCTTACACACTTTCCCCAACTCTTGCAGCCGCATACCGTAGCGATTCATGCCCGTATTCACTTTCAAATGTACTCGGATCGGCAAGCGGTATTTTTGCGAAACCCGCGCGAATATTCTCGCCGAATATAGGCTCGTTACCGAGCCGACAAACCCGTTTACCGCAATCTCGTAAGCGTCCTCATCTGTCAAGGGCGGCGCGAAAACGAGAATGTCCTTTCCGCAAACCGCGTGACGGATCGCAATCGCCTCGTCAATTAGCGCAGTCGCAAACGTGTCCGCAATATCGGAAAGCGCGAGCGCGATTTCCTCCGCGCCGTGACCGTAGGCGTTCGCTTTCACCACCGCGCAAAGCCGTTTACTCCGCGCTAAAAAGGTGCTTGCGTTTTGCCGTATATTCGATAGATTGATTACTGCCTTTACTTTTTGCACGTTGTATTCTATGCATCAAGCAAAGAAAGATGTGCCGTTATTCTCCAAAAAGAAGTCTATGACAAGTGAAACACTCGATTGTCCCGCCCCCCGAAAGCTTGTTTCTTTCGACAAGCGGCGGCTCCATACTGCAAAACGGACAGCGATTTTCCATCAGCGCGCCGATAACGGGGAACAACTTCTCCTTTCGTTTGGTTTTATATTTCCCCAAAAGCTCGGTAGGTACGTCCTTTTCAAGTTTTTTAAGCTCCCCTTCGATTGCTTGACGTTCAGGTTCAATCGCCGCCTTTGCCGCTTGATATTTTTCGACGATTGCCGGGCGTTGCTTTTCTACGCCGATTACCTGTTTTTTCAGCTTTTGGTATTCTTCGTCCGTTTCTTTAATTGCCGCAGTCAACGCGCTCAAATCCGCTTTAAACTTCTTCAGTTGATCGATTTTTAACTGTGCTTTTTTCTTATAGAACGCAATATCCGCGCCGCCCGTAACAAGCTCGTCCAAATTCTCAAAGTCATTAAGCGTTTCTTCCAAAGCCATATACTTTTTGGAAAGTTCCGCCGCCTCCGCCTTTAAAGAAGTCGCTTTCAATTCAAGCGCATCCAACTTTTCCATTGCCGATTCAAGATATTTCTTTATCTTGACGTACTCTTTTCTCTCGTTGCTCGCCGCGAAATCGCGCTCTAATTTAAAGAGCTTTCTATCCGCTTCCTGATAGTTCAAAATTGCCTGTAACTGTGCCATAATATGTTCTCCCTTCGTCAAAGCAAGTCCATATCCGTATGGTATTCACACGGAATATTCACTTGCCGACGTATTTTTTCATAATATTTTTCAAAACCGTAATTCTCGGACGCATAATGCGTCAAAACGATTACGGACAAACCCGTATCCTGCGCCATGGCAAGTACGTGATGCTTAAAATCCGCGGAAATCAGCGCGTCCGCATTTTCGCGTAAAGCAAATGCCACGCCCGACTCATCTCCGCCCGCGCCGCAGCAGCTCGCCACGCGGGTAATTTTTTTATTTCCGTCGCCGTAGACTAAGACGCGCGCGCTTGAGAATTCCTTTTTCATATTCTCTACAAGCTCGTTTAAACGAATTTTGGGGATACCGTACGCACGGCCGTACGCGCCGTCCACAAGCGCATGCTCATAGCTTACGTTCGTACCTACCCCCGTCCTTTCACCTGCCGCACGCAAAACGCCGTCCATTAGACTCTCGTCAATGCCTCCCTTTGCCACGTCCAAATTCAAGTGCATAGAAATTACGGAAATCCCGTTTTGAATACAGCGCACGAGTTTCCCACCGAGCACGCCGTCTACGCGCACGTCGGAAATTTTGCCGTAAATCATCGGGTGGTGGGTGATAATCAAATCCGCTTTCGTTTCAATGGCTTTTTCGACCGCCGCGTTCGTCAAGTCCAACGCAAACAAAATCTTTTGCACGTCCTTGCCCGTGTCCACCAAGACCCCGCTATTATCGTACGCGCCGTACGTCTTGCAATATTCGTCGCTCAAACGCTTGGGCGCAAGTTCGTCCGCCACTCTATAAATCTCATTTAATTTCACCGCTCAATACTCCTTGCAATCTCGCTTTTCGGCGTTCTAAATCCGCCTTGCTCTCTTCTTGCAAATTTTCTCTTGTTAAATATCTATCGATATCCCGCAGCAACCGCTTTGTACGCGCCACAAACGCTTCGCCCATTTCGCGCAAATTGTCTTTTCCAAACTCATATTCCGCGTCCGTATAAGAGGGTTTTTCCATACCGTTCGTCCATCTACCGCCCACGATTACGTCGTAAAACTTCACGTCTTGGAAAGTAAAATCCCGCTCGATATAACCGCCGTTTTCCACGATATACCGACGGAGTTTTTCCTGATCGTGCATCGGCTGAAACACAAACCGCTCGGGCAAAAAACCGTACTTCTTATCCGAAAGAATGGAAACTATTTCGCTGCCGCCCATACCCGCAATCAGGACCTGCCGCGTATCTTTGGGCACACCGAAAAAACCGTCGCCGAGCACGCCGACCGCCCTACCGCCTGTCACGTAATCTTTGAGCAAGCTCTCCGCTTTGGCTAAACTCCCGCGGCTCACGTCGGAGAAAATGACTTTATCGCAAAGCCCATTTTTCAACACGTACTCGCTACAATAGCCGTGATCGCAACCCACGTCGGCAAACGTTTCCGATTCCCGCAAAAGGGCGCAAAGGGTATCAATCCGTTTCCCGTACGACATTATTCAAGGAAATCTTTCAGCTTCTTGCTGCGCGAGGGATGACGGAGTTTTCTAAGCGCTTTCGCTTCGATTTGACGGATACGTTCTCTCGTTACGTTGAACTCTTTTCCCACTTCTTCAAGTGTTCTCGACTTCCCGTCGTCGATACCGTAGCGAAGACGGAGCACCTTTTCTTCTCTCGGCGTAAGGGTATCCAAAACGTGCAAAAGCTGTTCTTTTAACATTTTCGCTGCAACGTCGTCCGTCGGAGTCACCGTCTTTTCGTCCTCGATGAAATCGCCCAAGTGACTGTCTTCTTCTTCGCCGATCGGCTTTTCCAAAGAAATCGGGTCTTGCGCGATCTTTTGGATTTCGCGTACCTTTTCTTCCGTTACGCCCATCTTTTCCGCCAACTCGCTCGGAGTCGGTTCACGGCCAAGCTCCTGCAATAAAACGCGTTGCACCCTCGTCAACCTATTGATCGTTTCGACCATGTGCACGGGAATACGAATCGTACGTGCCTGATCTGCGATTGCACGAGTAATGGATTGACGAATCCACCATGTCGCGTACGTGGAGAATTTAAAACCCTTTTGATAATCGAATTTTTCCACGGCTTTCATGAGTCCCAAGTTTCCTTCTTGAATCAAATCCAAGAAAAGCATACCGCGGCCAACGTAGCGTTTTGCAATCGAAACGACAAGACGAAGGTTCGCTTCGGAAAGACGTTTCTTCGCCGCAACGTCGTTTTCCTGCATACGCTTTGCAAGCTCAATTTCTTCTTCCGCCGAAAGCAGGGGTACTCTACCGATATCTTTAAGATACATCTTTACAGGGTCGTCCAAACCGATATCGGAAAGCGCTTGTTCAAAGAGTTCTCTATCCCTTTGGTCTTCGTCTACGATTTGAATACTCGCGTCGTTCAAGGATTTATACACGAAATCGATTTGGTTCGGATTCGTATCAAACTTTTCCATAATATCGCAAAGTTCGTTGGTCGTAATGCTACCTTTCTTGCCAAACTTATTGATAATACCAGCAATGATTTCGCCAAGTTTTTGTTCGGATATATTCACCTTTTCATCCTCCGTTTATACTGAAAACGGTCTTCCGTTTTCTCTTTATTTTTTCGTTTTATTTTCTTTTCAATTCTTTTTGTTTTTGCACGAGCGCAAGCAATCTCGTGGAAATCTTTTTCCGCTCGTTTACGTCCGTCGAGCTCGCGTACTGCGCGTTGCATTCCGCAATTTGTTTTTCCACCGCTTCCAAACGCAACGTCCTAACGCTGTCGGCAAAAAAACGTTCCGCCGTTTCTCCGTTCAACCGCTCCCCGTAATTTAAATCAAGAATCGCATTGAACTCGGCGCTGCTCTCGTCGAGAAGCTCGAAAAGCTCACTCGGCCGAATCCGCTCTCCCTTGCTTTCATGCTCAGCGATATACCGCGCGATAATGATATGCGTTTCGTCCGTAAGCGGAAGCTCGTCCACCGAAAGCTCTTTCGCATACGGTGCGGAGAATAGCTTTGCAGCTAAGATAAACCGTTTGGCTTTTTGTTGCTTATCCGTACCTGCCGCCGCCTCCGCCAGCTTTTCTTTCGGCGGTTCTTCTTCACGTTCGTCCGTTTCCGATTTCGCATTTTGTAAATCTCGCTCTAAGGCGCTATACGAAACGTTCGTCTTATCCCGAAGCTTTTTCAAAAGTTCCTCTTTCACGCTCTCGCTCTCCGCCGTTTTGACGATTTTAAGCGCCGCCGCAATGAATCTTCTCTTGCCCTCCGTCTTACTTAGATCGTAATTGCGTTCGAGCGAATGCAACCGATAATCAATGAGCGGCATCGCCGCGTCCAAACACTTTTGATAGGCGTCCGCGCCCTGTTTTGCCACGTCGTCGGGGTCGAGCCCGTCCGGCATCGGTACAACGCGCAAATGCAAACCCGCGTCGTCAAGAATTTCCAAGCCTCGCAAGTCGGCTTTTTGCCCTGCGAAATCCCCATCGTAGCTGATGAGTACGTTATCGGTGTACCGCTTGATAAGCCGCGCCTGTTCTTTGGTAAGGGACGTACCCATAGACGCAACGACGTTTTTAAATCCCGCTTGGTATAGGGAAATCGTATCCATATACCCTTCCACGATAATCACCTCTTGAATGGGCTGTTCGCGTTTAAGCTTTTTCAAAAGGTTCACGTTATAGAGAGTCTTGCTCTTATCGAAAAGCAGGGTTTCTTTCGTATTCTTGTACTTAGCGAACTTGGTCTTTTCCAACGCACGCCCGCCAAATCCAATCACCTCGTCAAAGGCGTTGATAATCGGAAAAATCAATCTTCCGCCAAGTGAATCGTACATGCGGTTGTTCTTTTCGCTAACCGCCAAAACGCCGCTATCAATCAAGTCCTCTTTAAAATATCCTTTTCCTGCGAGATATTCAGGCAAGGAATTAAAATCCAGCGACGCGCCAAGCCCGAATTTTTTCACCGTCGTCGGGGAAAGACCGCGCTTTGCTATATACTCTAGGTGCGCGTCCGCACGCTCGTCGCCGCTGTAGAGATTTCTCAAATAAAATCTTGCGGAATCAAGCAAAATTTTCGCCATATTATCCCGCTTTTTCTTTTTTCTAATCGATTCTTCCGTATCGAAATTGCTCTCAGGCACTTGCATCTTTGCCCTGTCCGCCAAAATTCGCACCGCGCCCATAAAGTCGGTCGATTCGATTTCCTGCACGAACTTGATTACGTCGCCCGACTCTTGACACCCGAAACAATGATAAAACTGCTCGGCTTCATTGACGGCGAACGACGGGGTCTTTTCGTGATGGAAAGGACAGCAAGCCCAATAGTTCCCGCCTTTTCTATCGACCGCGACGTAGCTTCGAATGACTTCGACAATGTCGTTCCGCTCCTTAAGCTCTTTCAAAAATACGCTGAATTCGGAATCGAAATTTCTTCCGCCGATCACGTCGTACCTCCTATAGAAAACGTTGAGGGAATGAAGATGTTTTCAAACACGGTGATCGCATACCGGTCCGTCATTCCCGAGATATAATCGCACACGACGCGCTCTTTATCCCACGAATCTAAAAGTTTCAAATACGGCGTGGGCAGCTTGTCCGTATGCTGCATGAAATATTCAAACATTTGCGTAAGCATACGCTCCGCGCGTTCCTGAATAATTATATTCGTATAATCGTACACCCTTGCGAACATAAATTGCCGCAGTTCGTTCGTCGCCGCCATCACTTCGTCGGACATACAAACGTACGGTTTTCCGTAGGAATTTTCATAAATATCCGCAATGGCGGTATTGATACGTTCTTTCGTGCGTTTACCAAGCCGTTCCACCGCCGCTTTGGGCAAATCGTCCTCCGTCAAAAGCCCTGCGCGAATCGCGTCCTCAATGTCGTGATTAATATAGGCAATTCTATCCGCAAGCGACACCGCCATACCTTCAAGCGTTGCTGGATTCCCCGAGCTCTTATGCTCTAAAATCCCGTCGCGGACCTCGTGCGTAAGGTTGAGCCCACGCCCGCCCTTTTCAATAACGTCCACCACGCGAACGGACTGTTCGTTATGCAAAAAACCGTGTGACGAAAGCTTATTGAGCACCTTTTCGCCTACGTGACCGAAAGGGGTATGCCCCAAATCGTGGCCGAGCGCGATTGCTTCCGCCAAGTCCTCGTTCAAAGCGAGCGAACGCGAAATGGAGCGCGCGATTTGCGATACGTCGAACGTGTGCGTAAGACGGGTGATATAATGGTCCCCCTCTGGCGCAAAAAAGACTTGCGTTTTATTTTTTAAACGCTTGAAAGAATTGCTGTAAATAATCCTATCTCTATCCCGTTGAAACTCGGTACGGAACGAACAAGGTTTTTCTTCTCTTGCTCTGCCCGCCGTTTCCGCCGATTTTTTTGCGTACGGAGAGAAGACGCGGTTTTCATTTTCGCACACTCTTTCGCGAACGGTCATTTTTTCCCTTTCAATCATATCAAAACTCCTTAAAAATTTTAAGCTTGTCCGCCTATTTTACACTTTAACGGACGTCGTTTCCCACGTAAGGTTTTCCCAAAAAAATATATTATTATAATAATATATTCGACAAAACAGCCCCATTTCCCTCTTTTTTAAGAAAATTTTTTTAAATTTTTTTGAAATTTTTATTTTTTGGATAAAAAAGCAGTGAATTTTTCACAAAATCCACTGCTTTTTTGTTTCTTTTTCGTTATTTTTACGCTTCCGCCGGCGCAGCTTCTTCCAAAGCTTCGCTCTTTTGCGCGCGCTGTTGTTTTTTCAGTACGCTCTTGCGGAGCACCTCTA
>JAFTQI010000014.1 GCA_017462825.1 Clostridia bacterium
ATCACGGGCGTTATCGTGGCGTTCTCATATTTGGATTTTGTAAAGCTTGCCGTTGCGGCGATGGCGTTCGTCGGCGTAATGATGACCTTTTTCAAGGTCGATAAAGTAAAACAAATCGGCGGTATTTTGTGCGGTTTTGGCTTGATTTTCGTCGGTTTGGACGTTATGGGCGGCGCGTTTGATAACTATCCTGAAATTACGGAGTTTTTCCAAAAGTTATTCCAAAAAGTAGATTTCCCGTTATTGCTCGTTCTACTCGGCGCGGTGTTTACGGCAATTATTCAAAGTTCGTCGGCGGCAACGGGTATCTTCATTACGATGGTCGGCGTTGGAGCGCTTGGGCTTGAAAGCGCATTGTTCCTTGTGCTCGGTTCGAATATCGGGACTTGTATCACGGCGGTGCTTGCATCCATCGGTACGTCGGAAAACGCAAAGCGTACGGCGTTTATTCACTTGTCCTTTAACGTAATCGGTTCGATTATTTTCACGGCGATTATTTGGCTTTTCAAATCGCAAGCGGTAGAATTGCTGCAATCGTTTACGTCGTCGGGGGAAATGCAGCTTGCTTGGTTCCACGTAATCTTTAACGTGACCACGACGATGGTTTTGCTGCCGTTTATCAAGCAGCTTGTACAAATGGCGGAAAAAATTCTTCCCAATAAACCCGAAGAAAAGGAGAATAGACAGCTTAAATACGTGGACGAGCTCTTGCTTAAAACGCCCCCGATTGCAATTATGCAGGTTAAAAAAGAAGTGGAATATATGTCCGCGCTCGCAAGAGAGAATTTGGAAAAGGCCTTTCTTGCTATGGACGGCTTGGCAAACGATTACGCGAAAGAGATTGAAGAGAGGGAAAACCTTATCAACTTTACGAACAAGGCGCTTACCCGTTTCTTAATCAAGCTTTCGCCGCTCGTGAATAGCTCGAACGAAAAATCAATCGGCGCATATTTCCATGTATTAAACGACTTGGAGCGTATCGGCGACCACGCGGAAAACTTCGGGGAAATTGCAATGGAAATGCAAGAGAAAGGGCTTGCGTTCTCGGAGGAAGCGACTGCGGAAGTGCAGGAAATGAAAGAAAAGGTTTTGCGTATGTTTGAGCTTGCGACGGAAGCGTTTGACGACGGAGACGTTGCGGGTCTTGCGGAACTGACTGTTCTGGAAAACGAAATAGACGGCATGAAGAAAGCTTTGACGGCTCGCCACTATGAGCGTTTGGCGGAAGGGAAATGCAATATTGAATTAAGCCCGTATTTTTCGTCTACGGTCACGAGATTAGAGCGTGTAGCCGACCACCTTGTCAACGTGGGCTATAGCATCCTTAATCCTACGGGTTCGCAAAACGAAGTAAAAGTTGCGAAAGTAACGAAATAATTTTAAAGGCAAAAAACTTCTCTCTTTTTAGGGGGGAGTTTTTTATTTGACTATTGACAAATGGGAAAAGTTGCTATATAATAATGACATAATAAACCCAAAATACGGGGAAAGGAGAAAATTATGAAAGTTTGGAAAAAAACGTTGGCGCTTGTAATGGCGCTTGGTATGACGGCGGGTTTTGCGGCTTGCGGCGGCGGTGATAAAGCACCTGCGGGCGAACAGCTTCAAGGCGAGGGCGCTTGGGCGGCGGCTTGGGAAGCGACTTTATCTGCGACGAATATAACGATGGAAGGATCGTATTCGTATTCGATGTACGTAAGTGAGAACCTTTGGTCGAAGATGGAATCCGAAGGCACGATTAAGCTTGCAGATGGAAAACTTTACTCCGACGGCACGTATTCCCGAGAATATGATTATACGGGTCAAGGACACGACGCGGGCGAATATAGCGGCGAATCGAAATACTATATGGGTATGAAAGAAGGAACCTTGTACGAATGGTATTACGACGAAGAAACGAAAACGTGGGATGAAGAGGAATCGTATGAAGACGACGAGTATTTTGGCACGGTATTTTTCTTGGTGGAAACGCAGCTTGAAGTAGATATGGACCGCTATGACTACGTTGCTTGGGAATCGCTTGCAACGTACGCAGACGGCGTATATACGTTGGCATTCGCAGACGAAAATGAATCGGCAACCTATCAATTTAAGTTCGTAGGCGGAAAAATCTATTCGTTTTCGGCGACGATGACGGAAATTGCAGAGGAGGGCTATACGTCCACCATTAGCCAAAGCTACGTATTTAGTTACGGCGACGCGGAAATTGGCAAGCTTCCCTACGAAGAAGGCGGCGATACGGTCGGCGGCGAAGAAATCGGCGGTAGCGGCGGTGCGGTGATTTTGGGTTAATAACATAAGGATATAAGAAACGCGGAGCGGAAACGCTCCGCGTTTGGTTTGTTTGCAATTTTGAATTTACATAGTAAATTGCTTGACAGTATAGTGGAATTTTGCTATACTGAGTGCATAATGTTCATATTTCACGAAAATCCCAGCCTTTTTGAACGGAAAAAGGCTGCGGATTCTATTTGTGTCTAAAACGGAGTATGGGCATTCAAAAAGCGGTAAAAAAATTCCAAAATTGAACAAAAACCAAGGGAAAGAAATAACATATGAAGAAAATTTTAATCGTACTGTTAGCCGTCACGCTCTTTTTTACAGGGTTTGCGCTAATCGGTAAAAACAAGAATAGCATTGTCATTTGCTGTTCGTCCGAGCAGTTCCGCAACGACGAAATGGAACGGCAGCTCAAAGAAAAATTCCCCGATAAAAATATCGAAGTGCAGTATATGTCTACGGGTAAAGCGGCAACTAAGGTCTACACCGAGGGTAAGCGTACGGAAATCGATATTTTGGTCGGTTTGGAAACGGGCTATATGAATAAATTGGCTGCGCCTAAGAGAAACCTACTCGCTGATATAAGCGGCATGAGCGATATAAAGTATCTTGACGGACTTGCGCCCGAGGATAACCACAATTTATGGGTGACTTGGGAAAAGCAGGCGGGAGCGATTATTGTGAACCGCAGCGTACTCGATAAATATAAGTTGGAAACGCCCGATTCTTACGAGGATTTATTAGACCCGCAATATAAAGGATTGGTTGCAATGCCCGATCCAAAATCGAGCGGTACGGGATATTTCTTCTATAAAAGCTGGGTAAACGTTTGGGGCGAAGACGCGACTTTGCAATACGTGGACAAGCTGCATAAAAATTTGAAGCAGTTCACCGAGTCGGGGTCTGGTCCTATCAAAATGCTTAAGCAAGGGGAAATTGCGGTCGGTTTTGCGCTTACTTTCCAAGCCGTCAGCGAAATCAATAACGGTTTTCCCTTTGAAATCATTTATCCCGAAACGGGTTCGCCCTATTCCTTGACGGGTACGGCGATTATCGGCGGACACGAAGATAAATCGGGAGTGCAGGAAGTATTCGAATATATCATTAATGAGTTTTTCTTATACGATAAAGAGCACTATTCGCCCGAGCTTGTCTATGAAGGACAAACGATTGCGATTCAAAACTATCCGTCCAATATTGTTTACGCGAACATGACGGGCATACAAGACGATAAAGAAAAGGAAAGGCTGTTAGACATATGGAAGTATTAAACTCGAAATTAATCGTAAAAGACCTTACGAAAAAATTTGATAATAAGGTGATTTTGGACAATATCTCTTTCGACTTACGCGAGGGGGAATTTCTCTCTATTTTAGGCCCGTCCGGTTGCGGTAAAACGACGCTGCTCCGCATTTTGATCGGACTTGAAACGAAGGATAGCGGCGAAATTTTTAAAGACGGACAAGAAATTTCCGCTTTACCCAGCTCCGAACGCGGAATGGGGATTGTGTTCCAAAACTATGCGTTGTTCCCGAACATGAACGTATTGCAAAACGTGAAATACGCGCTGACTTTGCGCAAGGACACGAAAGAAAAAGCGGAAGAAATTGCCATGCAAACGATTGAGCACGTAGGCTTGATTGATCAGATACATAAGTATCCGAATCAGCTTTCGGGTGGTCAGCAGCAACGCGTGGCGATTGCAAGAACGCTTGCGATGAATCCCGACGTTATCTTGCTTGACGAGCCGATTTCCGCGCTCGACGTTACCAACCGCGAAATCATGAAAGCGGAGCTGAAATCTATACAAAAGAAATTTAACGCGACCATGCTCTTTATTACGCACGATCAGGAAGAAGCGTTCTTCTTGAGCGATAGAATTATGGTCATGAACGAAGGGGTGATCGAGCAGCTCGATACGCCTTTGGAAATTTACAAAAATCCCGCAAGCGACTATGTAAAAGAGTTTGTCGTAAACCAGTTGGATAAGAAATATTCCGACTTGTTACGCTATACGGGGCGGAGTGACTATGCGGAAGAATAAAACTTTTTCAACCTTAAAATACGCATTGCTTGTGTATTTGGCGGTGACGGTGCTTTTGCCTATCATCGTTTTATTCTCGAAGATCCGCGGTTCGTCCATTGCGGACGTATTCAAGTCGGCGCAGTTTTTCCCGATGCTGAAAAACTCGTTAGTCACGACGGTTGTCGCGACGGTTATTTCCGTGGTCTTGGCGTTCGCGCTTGCTTATGCGCTTAACCGCTCGAACATTCGCTTAAAGGCAATGTGGGTCATCTTGTTTTCCATGCCGATGCTCTTGCCAAGTATTTCGCACGGTACGGGCGTAGTGCTCCTTTTTGGGGACAACGGACTTATTACGAATCTTTTGGGCTGGAATATTCATATTTACGGATATACGGGGATTATTATGGGCTCGGTGCTCTATTCGTTCCCCGTGGCGTTCTTGCTTTTTTACGATTCTTTCCAGTACGAGGATTTCACGATTTACGAATCGTCGAGCGTTTTGGGCTTTTCCAAGTGGCGTCAGTTTGTAAAAATTACTTTGCCGTCTATGAAAGGTACGATTGTTTCCGCTTGCATTTCCGTATTTACGATGATTTTTACCGATTACGGCGTTGCATTGATTACGGGCGGCACGCAAATGACCTTGCCTGTGTATATGTACCGTGAAGTTATCGGTCTTATGAACTTTTCGAGCGGTGCGGTCGTCGGGGTTGTCCTGCTTGCGCCGGCAGTAGTAGCGTTCTTGCTCGATTTAAGAAAGAGTAATACGGGCGTTTCGGCAAGCACGGTCACGAAAAACTATCAAGTGGAAAAGAACAAAACGAGAGATATTTTGCTTTACGTGGGCTTTAGTTTGGCAGTATTCTTGCTTTGTTTGCCCATTGTGGCGTTTGCTTGTCAAGGCTTTGTAAAACAGTATCCGATCGATAAGACTTTCTCGTTTGCGCACGTGCGCAGGCTTTTCTCTGACGGACTTGGCGCGCCGCTCGTCGTATCGATTGCGATTGCGCTGTTGACTTCGCTTTTCGGGACGCTACTTTCCTATTTTGCAGCGTATATTACGGCGAGATCGGGAAAAAAGATTTCCAATAAAGCGATGCATTTCATTAGTTTGCTTTCCCTTGCAATCCCTGGCGTGGTATTGGGTTTGTCGTTCGTGCTGACCTTTAAGAGTTTGCCGATTTACTCGACGATTTTCATTTTGGTCATCGTGAACATCGTGCATTTCTTCTCGTCACCGTATTTGCTTGCCTACAACTCGCTGTCCAAATTCAATTCTAACTTGGAAGACGTAGCGGCAACGCTCGGGATCAGCAAAATGCGCCTTTTGATTTCCGTGTACGTACCCAGTACGATGCTGACGATCGTGGAAATGTACGCGTACTATTTCGTCAACGCAATGATTACCATTTCGGCGGTATCTTTCTTAGTGAATTTCAGAACGACGACCCTTTCTCTGATGATTCCGCAACTCGAATCGCAGTCTTTTATGGAAGGTACGGCGATCGTATCCCTCATGATTTTGGCAATCAACTTAGCTGTAAAGGGTTTGGCGTTCTTGGTGAAACTTTATATTACGAAACAGGAAGCGAAAATGCGCGCAAAACACGAAATATTTTTGGTAGGTGAAGAAGATGTTAAGTAAGAAAGAATTTGACGTTTTAACGTCGGTTATCGAGCAGGAGGGAGCGCCTCAAAGAGCGATTTCCGAAGAAACGGGGTATTCCATCGGCACGATAAATAAGGTGGTGAAAGAGTTGTCGGAAAAAGGGCTGTATAACGGCAAAACTATCACGGCAAAAGGCTTGGCGGCATTAGAGCCGTACCGCGTAAAAAGAGCGATTTTCTTGGCGGCAGGGTTCGGTTCAAGGCTTGTGCCTATCACTCTGAATACGCCGAAACCTTTGGTTCGCGTGCATGGGAAACGAATCATCGAAACCCTTTTGGACGCGGTGGTGAAAGCGGAAATCCCCGAAATCATTTTAGTGCGCGGCTATCTTGGCGAGCAGTTCGAACAGCTTTTACATATTTATCCGCAAATCAAGTTTGTGGATAATGAGTTGTACAACGAAAGCAATAATATTTCTTCGGCGTACTGTGTGCGCGAATTGCTTCAAAACGCGTACGTTTTGGAATCGGACTTACTTTTGAAAAATCCGAAAATTATTCGCAAATATGAATATTCGAGTAATTTTTTAGGGATTCCCGTGGAAGTGACGGACGATTGGTTTTTACGCGTGGATAGTAGCGGCGTAATTTACGAGCAAGGGGTCGGCGGCAAGGACTGCCACCAAATGGTTGGAGTTTCCTATTGGGACGAAAAGGACGGCGCGCAGCTAGAAAAGGACTTAGAGGAAGTATTCTTCTCGCCGGGCGGGAAAGAACGTTATTGGGAACAAACGGCGTTGCATTATAAAAAGGAGAATTATAAAATCCAAATTCGCGAATGCAGCATGGAGGACATCGTAGAAATTGACACCTTTAACGAACTGAAAAAGATTGATAAGATATACGATATTTAAAAAGCAGAGCGAAAAACGGTTAAACGTTTTCCGCTCTTTCTATATACCGTGTGCGCATTGAAAGTATTTTTTTGGAAAAAACGGGATTTTTTTCGTTTGCCTATTTACAAAAAGGGAAAACGGTGTTATAATATAGTAAATCAAACAAAGGAGAAAAAATATGGGAAAATTCGTTATTAAGAAAACGCTTACAGGTTTTAATTTTAGTTTATATGCGGCAAATAAGGAAAAAATTGCGGTTTCTTCGCAGGTGTATACGACTAAGAGTGCATGCAAAAAGGGCATGGAAAGCGTTGGTAAACACGCGGTAAAATGTATTGCGGAAGATAAAGTGGAAGACCAAACCTTGAAAAATCCTACCGCAAAGACCTGCCCGAAATTTGAAATTTATTTTGATAAAGCGGGGCTGTATCGTTACCGTTTGATTGCTTCGAACGGGGAAAGCATTGCAATGAGTGAAGAAGGATACAAATCCAAGAGCGGCGTGATGAACGGTATTAAGAGTGTTTCCGTAAATGCAGTGGATGCGGAAATCGTAGACGAATCCTTGGATAAATAATTAAAAATACCGTAGGAAACGCGTTTCAACGCGTACACGGTAGCTTTAAAATAATAAAACGCGCCTAAGATGGGCGCGTTTTTCATGGAATTGGGGATATGGTATTGGCAAAGCATTTTGCTTTCGCAAAATGGCTTCACTATTGAAACCATGGCGCAGAGAAGAGGAGATTGCTAACAAAGTCAGCAAAGCTTCGTGCCGCCGAAGAACTTTGTGGAAGAAAGAAAAAAACGGTGCGGACGGCACTCGCGCGTAAGGAGCGTAGCGACGGAATAGCGTAAGCGTCACCTCTGACAAATCGGCGTTTCTTAAGGCTCTTCTCTATGCTAAAAAAACGCACCCATTAAGGGTGCGTTTCCATGGCGCAGAGAAGAGGATTCGAACCTCCGGACCAGTTTTCCCAGTCACACGATTTCCAATCGTGCTCCTTAAACCACTCAGACATCTCTGCATTCAAGCTTATTTATATTACTGTATTTTTTTAAAAAAGGCAAGCGTTTTTGTCTGGGTTTATGAAAAATCTTCAAAAAATTTATTTTTACAAAAAAAGCGGACCGCTGTCAGTCCGCTTTTAGCCGCTTATTCGTTTGCTTTGTAGCAGTCGCAAGCCGCGCCGCTTTGTAAAAAGCCTGTGTCCGAGCAACGTTTGCAAACAAACTGCGGGGACAAGTCTTCCTCGTTGATTTTCAATGTTTGCAAAATCGTCGTTCTTTCGCTTAAAAGCTCGAATTTTTCTTTTTCTAAGCTCGGGAGCTTTGCAGGTTCGAATACCTCCGCTTTCGCAAGCGCGATTTCCATTTTCGAAAGCAATCCCGTGATTTCTTTAAAGCGTGCGTTTCCGTTCGCTTTCTTTAAGAATTTATCCGCGCGTGTTTGCGCCTTTTCGCGAAGAAGCGCATAGTAGCGTTCTCTATCCGCTTTCGCGTTGACCGCTTCCACTGCAGGGTTTGTAAACGTGCGAGAGACGGTTGCGCTTTGAGTAGGAATTTCGCTGATCGCATAGACGTTGCCGTGTTTCCATTCGGAAAGGATTTTGTTCATATACGGCACGGGATTCGCGCTCGCTGAACTCCGTTTCGCCGCTTCCAAAATCATTTCGTCACTGAATTTCCATTCTCGCCACGTAGCAATCATCGCAAGGTTTGCGGTGTTCTTTCTCATACCGCAAAGGGCTTGGATTTTTGTGAAAAGCTTGAGTTCGGAGTTCTTTTCTTTAAGATACTCCTTTACCGATTCGGCGCTTACAAAACCCGATTTGAACATACCGTGTACGAGTTCATTCATGGAATCAAAGTCGCCCCGCTCCGTTTTTAAGCAATAGAGCGCCAAGTCCAAAAGAGAGCTTTCTTCAAAACCGTAATTATACCATTTTTCCACGTATTCGTCGATGTATGCCGAAGGATTTTGCACTTTCACGCCAAGCTTTCTGCCCAAACGGAAGGTGAGCGTCGCCAAAAATTCTCTATCAGTGAGATATTGCTCGATTTCTTTAGGCAAGAGCTTGTTCTTTTGCGCGAGCTCGTCCAAAGTCAAATCCAACGAAGTCATACTGCCCCGCTTGAGCTTTTTCGCCGCCGCAATGATTGCCGTTTTGGTGAAACCGAGATTTTCCGTCCATTTCCCATAAAGCGCGTAGTCCGTTTCGTCGGGGATGCGCTGATAAATCGACATCGCGTTATAGATGGAGATCACGTCGCCTTCATGCGCGTTGTAATTCGAGAGTTCTTTTTCCACTTGTTCGTAGGTAGTAAAGCCGCCGCTGATGAGCTTTTTCGCTTTATTGAAGACGTAGGAAGGGGAAATAGCTTCGCCCTGCTTATTGATACAGTACTCGGTGATAAGTAAAAAGGCTTGGGGCTGGATGTCGTTTTCGTCCAAGAACCGCATATATTTGATGTATTCTTTTGAGGAAATGAACTTGCCCACTTTTTGAAATTTGCGTTGCAATTCCTTGTTGAAATCAGCATACTGCTCATGGTGGGATTTTTTCGGCCGACCGATTGCCGTTTTCACGGGAAGATACTGCACCGTCAAGGGCTCTTGCGCGAGGATTTCCACCAAGTCGTAATCTTCCCACAAAAGGAACGCCGTGCGAATTTCTTCCTTAGTACATTTCAAGACTTCCGCCATAGAAGCGACGCTAAAATCGGACGAAACGTTTTCGCAAAGGTAAAGACCGTAAAGGTACACCTTTACGGCAAAGCCGTCCGCTTCGGGCAAATATTTGGTAATGAATTTGTTTTCGATAATCGTATATGAATTATCGTTATCTTTGGAAAAAGAACAAAACGCCATGAAATTACCGCCTTGAATTGTGTAAATTAGGAAAAATTTTACGCTTTTAACCGACATTGCCTTGCATTTCTAAAAGAAATGGTGTATAATAATGTAGCGAATTTTTAGCGTAAGCCTAAAAGAACGTACGTACATTATACCCGTTTTCAAAGAGAAAAGCAAGGTGTTTTGGAATACTTTTTCGAGATTTTCGGAAAAATGTACGTTTGAGTTCTTGGCGTCGCGCAAGCAAAAATAAAAAGCGGTAAGAAACCAAATATGATTTTAAGCGCAATTTCTCTTTGGAAAAAATTTGATACGGGGCTGGTTCTCAACGCAAGCGAGTGGGGCTTCGAAGAAAAGGACAACGGAAAATTCCACCACGTCACTTATCACGGGCACGAGGCAAAGGACGGTCGTGTGCGCATTTACGCGCGTTTCGCGCGCCCGCACGGGAAAGAAAAAACGCCTGCCGTGTTGCTTTTGCCCGACGTCGGTAAAACGTACGACGAAGAATTGATGGGGTATTTTTTGGAACGCGGCTATGCGGTGTTGATGCCCGATTATAGCGGTAAAATGTCCTCGGACGGTGAAGGAGTCATGCGCACCATTTATCCGCCCTCTTTAGGATACGGTAATTTTGAAAAGGCGCAAGGGCTTTCTAGTATGGAAAATACGACGCCCGATAAGACTACTTGGATAGAGTGGGCGTACGTGGCGCTGTACTCCTTGAAATATCTAAAAGAACGGGAGGATATTGGTAACGTAGGGATTGTCGGCGTGCGTATGGGCGGTGAAATCGCTTGGCACGCAATGCTTTCGCCCGACGTAAAATGCGGCGTACCCATCAACGCGACGGGTTGGAATTCCTTTATGAGCGTCGCTAAATTCGGCGACAACGTCAAGCAAAACTTGAGCGACGAAACGCGCGCCCATATTGCGGCTGTGGAAGCGCAGTCCTATGCGCCGTACGTAAAATGTCCCGTTTTGATGCTTTGCGCGCTTCGCGACGACCGTTTCGATTGCGACCGCGCTTATGATACCTATTCCCGTATCGGCGCTAAGGAAGACCATGCGCTCGTGTACTCGTCCGAAAGCGGGGCGTGTATCGGTCCAAACGGACTTGCGGATATGGATTTGTTCTTGGAAAAGAACTTAAAAGGTAGAGAAATTTATATTCCCGAGACCTTAAACGTAGCGTTGGAGGAAGGGGAAAACGGCTTGGATATCACTGTTTTCTGCGATAAAGAAGGGCTTTTGGAAGAAGCGGGCGTGTACTACGCGGAAGCGGACGTGTGCACCAAACCTGCCTATCGAGAATGGCGGAAAATCGTAAAAATCGACGGTCGTTCGGTCAAAAACAGTACGGCGCACTGTACGGTTAAACCGTTTGCGGGAGCGAGCGCGGTGTTTGTTTACGCTTACGCGAAATACATCAACGGCTTTAGAGTGATGTCGAAAATCGTATCCAAGCGTTTGACGAACGTGCAAAAGAGCGCGGTGAAAAGCCGTATGCTCTTTCAAGGCAAGGAAATGGACACTTTTGGCGTGGCGCAACACGAAAACTATTCCATCGGCGGGATTTTCTTGGAAAGGGAAGCGATACCCAAAAAAGTGCTTGGGTACGGCGGCATTTACGGTGCCTACTCGGTGGGCGGTATTAAGACTTATAAAATCAGTTCGCCTCGCTACGTTCCCGATGAAAACGCATTCTTGGAATTTGACGCCTACTCGGCGGTCGCGCAGGATTTGAAGATTTCCATAGAAGTCGCGGATATGGACGCAAGCTCGGAGCTTTATAGCTGCGAAGTTCCTATCAGGGGCGGCGGGAAATGGAAGAGAATGATTCTCAAAGCGGCGGATTTCAAGGGCGAAAAGAGCGGTATGCCTTTGACGAATTTCTATAAAGGCAGCGCGCTTTTGTTCGATTGCGCGGGAGAAGAAACGGAGTTTGCAATCACGAACATACTTTGGTTGTAGCAAGGCTGAGCCTTGACCCAGTTTTAGCACCTTTTCTTACGTTTTTAATGGGCTACGCGGCTGCTTTGGGCGGGTGCGTATGAAACGAGTTTTTGAAAGGGGCTGAGCTTAATAAAAGGGAAAGCATATCGAATAATTATGCAAATTGATGATAAAATTACCTTAAAAAAGACACACCCTTGCGGCGGTAAGGAATGGAAAATCGCGCGTATTGGCGCGGATATTAAACTGCAATGCCTTACCTGCGGCAAATACGTAAACTTGACGCGCGACGAACTCAAAAAGCGCGCGGTTGGGGTAGGACAAGCAAAGGAGCAAGCGTGAACACGAGAGATTTACGGGAAAGTGAATTATATAAACGCCGCTTTGGAGAGAAAGAAAGTTCTTGGTGGTGGTTGCTCGTTGTGGCGCTTTGCTGCGTTTTGGCGGTATTTGGCGTAAGGCAGTATTTTACGAGTCATTACGGCGGCGTAGTGGTGGACGGCGCGTCCATGGATAAGACTCTTGCAGACGGACAGCAATTGCTTATGGAGTACGTGGACGACGGCAGGCAAGCCAAGCGCGGCGACATTATCGTTTTGGACGTGAGCAAACATCCTGAAATTGTGGAGTACAACAAAAAGCATCCAAGCAAGCAAGTTTCTTTCTTAATCAAACGCTTGATTGCGATTGAAGGGGATAAGGTCATGTGCACGGATGGGCAAATTTCCATTTGTTATGCAGGCACGTCTGAATGGGTGCTTTTGAATGAGCCGTATGCCTACTATATTAACCGTGAAATCTATGATTTCAAAGAACCGTACGTCGTGGGAGAAAACGAGATTTTCTTCCTTGGCGACAATCGGAATATCAGTTTGGATAGCCGATACAATGAAGGCTATTCACACTTGGAAGACAGTTTATATACCTTTGATGAAATTTACGGGATTGTACCCGATTGGGCGGTCAAATACCGCAAACTATTTAATTTTTTACTTTTCTAACCGAGAAGAAAGGAGTGAATGATTATGAAAATTCGTATTACGTCGGACAGTACTTGTGACTTAAATCACTTGATTGAAGAACGGAACATTGGCATTTTGCCCTTGCAGGTTACGTTGGACGATAAGTCTTATCGCGACGGCGAGGACATTACGCCCACCGATATTTTTAAGTTTGTCAAAGAAACGGGAATTTTGCCCAAGACGAGCGCGCCGAGCATTGGCGATTACGAAGAATTTTTTAAGGTGGAATTGGAATCGGGCTACGATTGCGTAATCCATTTCAACATTTCCGCAAAGAGTTCAGGCTCGCATAACATGGCAAAGCAGGCGGCGGAAAGCTTTGGCGGCAAAGTGCGCGTAATCGACTCTATGGCGCTTTCGACAGGGCAAGGTTTGCTCGTTATGAAAGCGGCGGATATGCGCGACGAGGGCAAGAGCGCGGACGAAATTGAAAAGGAAATTTTAGCGTTGCGCACAAAGGTCAATACCTCTTTCGTGCCCGATAGTTTGGACTATTTGCATAAGGGCGGCAGAGTGTCGGGTATGGTAAAGACGGTGGCGGCGATGTTCAAAATCCATCCCTTGATTTATATGGATGACGGTCAGCTTGTGCCCGGTAAAAAGTACCGCGGTAAGCCCGAAGTTTACTTAAAACAGTACGTAGAGGATTTGAAGAATCAATATCCCGATTACGACAGGACCCGTTGTTTTATTACCCATTCCACAGCCGATCAGGTATTCGTGGACGCGGCGAAAGAAAAAGTGGCGGAATTGTTCGAGTTTGATGAAGTGATTGAAACGGTCGCGGGGTCGATTATCACCAGCCATTGCGGCAAAAACACGCTCGGCGTACTTTTCATCACGAAATAAAAGGGGAAGAATTAGAAAATGGTTTCCGTATACAATGACGCTTATTTTTTGAAAACCTACAAACAAAAGAGAAGAATTTTTTGGTTCTTTATGGCGGTTACGTTTGCATACCTGCTTTTCAGCCTTGTTTGTTGGATTTACTATATGGGTTTGCCTTACGGCGTAGCAAGGGCAAAAGCGCCGAAGTGGGCGGTGTATATCGCAACGGCGGTATATATCGTGTTCGCGTTTCCCTACTTGGCGATCAAGTGGAGCAGAGTGAGAAGATACTACCGTATGCTCACCTACGTTTCGGAGGGTTTGAAAAACGAAGAAAAGAATTATTTCTACTGTTTCGACGAAAAGAGTTTGCAAAAGGATAACATCGACGTTATGGCTTGCGTGTTTGAAACGTGGAATAAAAAGAAACAGGAATGGAGAGAGCGCGAGGCGTATTTCGATCCCGAAATGCCCCTGCCCGATTTTGACAGCGGGGATTACGTGCAGTATATCGTACAAAGTAACTTTGTGATTCAATACAATATCATCACGAAAAAAGCGCTTGAATTCGAAGAAGTGGACGATGATTATCAGGAGTCCTTGGAATCCGTCCGCGAAACGGAAAAACTGATTGAACAAAGAACGGAAGAATAATTTAGATACTGAGAGAAAAAGAAAGGAGAAATTTATTATGAGAGCAGTCGTCACCGTAACGGGTAAAGACAAGAAAGGTATTATTGCAAAGGTCAGCGCGTTTTTGGCGGAACGCGGCGTAAATATCGAAGATATTTCCCAAACGATCATGGGGGAATATTTCGCGATGATTATGATTGTGGATATGAGCGAATCAAAAACGGAGCTTTCCGTTCTTGCGAAAGAATGCGCGGATATGGGCAAGCAAATCGGTATGGCGATTTATATGCAGCACGAAGACATCTTCAACGCAATGCATAACGTGTAAGGCGTAAGGAGATAAGATATGTTTAGCAGTAACGACGTTTTAGAAACCATTGCAATGGTCGAGAAAGAGCACTTGGATATCCGCACAATCACGATGGGGATTTCCTTGCTTGGCTGTATTCGCGACAGCGCGGAAGAAACGGCAAGAAAGGTCTACGATTTGGTTTGCAAAAAAGCGGAAAACATTGTCAAAACCGCTTCCGACCTTTCGGGTGAATACGGTATTCCCATCGTTAATAAACGTGTTTCCGTTACGCCCGTGAGCCTGATTACGGCGGCGTTCCCCGAAAAAGCGCCCCTTATCGGTAAAGCGCTCGACGACGCGGCGGCAACCCTCGGTATTGACTTTTTAGGCGGTTATTCCGCGCTTGTGCATAAGTCCTTGGCGGATTATGAAAGAGTATTTATTCGCACGATTCCCGAAGTCTTGGCAACAACGAAACGCCTTTGCGCGTCCGTCAACGTCGGTTCGACGAAGTCGGGTATCAATATGGAAGCAGTGAAAATGCTCGGTGAAATTTTCAAAGAAGCGGCGCTTTTGACGAAAGACTCGGACGGTATCGGCGCGGCGAAGCTCGTAGCTTTTTGCAATGCGGTGGAGGACAACCCTTTTATGGCGGGCGCATTCCACGGCGTAGGCGAAGCGGATACGGTTATCAACATCGGCGTTTCCGGCCCCGGAGTTGTAAAGCACGCGTTGGAAAAAATCCCCGACGCGGATTTGACGGACGCGGCGGAAATGATCAAGCGCACGGCGTTCAAAATCACGCGCGCGGGTCAGCTTGTTGCAAAGGAAGCGGCAAAGCGCTTGAACGCGCAGTTTGGCATTGTGGACTTGTCCCTTGCGCCCACGCCCGCAGTAGGTGATTCGGTGGCTGCGATTTTGGAGGAGCTTGGCATTGAAACGGTCGGCGGGCACGGTACGACGGCGGCGCTTGCAATGCTCAATGACGCGGTGAAAAAAGGCGGCGTAATGGCAAGCTCGCGCGTTGGCGGACTTTCGGGTGCGTTTATTCCCATTTCCGAGGATATCGGCATGATTCGGGCGGCGGAAAAAGGCGCGATTACGCTTGACAAGCTTGAAGCGATGACCTGCGTTTGCAGCGTGGGCTTGGATATGATAGCAATCCCCGGCGATACGCCTGCTACGACGATTTCCGCAATGATAGCGGATGAAGCGGCGATCGGTATGATCAACAATAAAACGACGGCGGTGCGTATTATTCCCGCGCCGAATAAAGGCGTTGGCGAACAGGTGAATTTCGGCGGTTTGCTCGGCCGTGCGCCGATTATGCCCGTGCATAATTGCGATTCTTCAAGACTTATCAACCGCGGTGGGAATATACCTGCCCCCATTCACAGCTTCAAAAACTAAAAAAGAACGTATATGCGTCGCACAAGGCTGAGCCTTGACCCAGATTTAATCTCTATCGTCCGTTTCAAAAAGACCGCGTCTAATTTTAGAAAGGAATTTTGAGATGGATTAAAATAAGGCAACTTAAAAGGAAATATCAGATATGTTGGAAAGAAAGGAAGTCCCTGAAAACTTGAAATGGAAGCTTACGGACGTTTTTGAAAGCGACGAGGCTTGGGACGAAGAATATAAAAAAGTGGAAGAAACGTATGCAGGATACGATTTCGACGTATTCAAGGGCAAGCTCTCGAATAAAGCCGATTTGCTTGCATGCTTGCGGCTTACCGACGAAATTTCCCGTCGTTTGGAAAAGCTGTATCTTTATGCGCATATGCGCCACGACGAAGATTTGCGCATTTCCAAATACACCTCTAAGCACGCGAGAATCAGCGCGTTATTTCCGCAAATTTTCGCGCGTTTGTCTTTCGTTGACCCCGAGCTCACTTCGCTCGACGAAAAGATTTTGCAAGGCTTTATTGCGGACCCCGATTTTGCCGACTACGATTATAAACTCCGCGGAGTTTTGAAGTCCAAAGCCCATGTTTTAAGCGAAGCGGAAGAGCGGTTGCTCGCGCTCGGCAGCGACGTGATGGGGGATTTCCAAAGCGTATTTTCCATGCTCAATAATGCGAATTTAAATTTGCCTATGGCAAAATTCAACGGCGAAGAAATGCAAATGAGCCACGGTATGTACGGCGTGGTTTTGCATTCGGAAAACCGCGAAGAGCGCAAGGAATGGTTTGAAAAATATTATCAAGCGTACGTCAACTTGATCGATTCGATTGCACAAACCTATTTTAGCAACGTAAAAAAGGACGTTTTCTATAAGACCGTCCGCAATTTTGCAAGCTGTAAAGACATGGCTTTGCATGGCGAGGACGTGGACGGAATCGTTTACGAAAATTTAATTGAATCGGTACACGGTGCTTTGCCTTTAATGCACGATTACATTTTCACACGCAAAAAGGTATTGGGGTTTGACGAACAGCACTTATACGACGTACACATGCCTCTTGTTGCGGATGCGGACATTAAAGTCCCGTTCGAAGAAGCGTACGAGCTTGTCATTGAAGGACTCGCGCCGCTCGGCAAGGAATATCAGGACTTGCTGCGTATGGGCAAAGAAAAGGGTTGGATTGACGTTTGTGAAAACGAAGGAAAACGCTGCGGCGCGTACTCGGCGGGGATTTACGACGTGCATCCGTACGTGCTTTTGAATTATCAACCGACGACGACCGACGTTTTCACAATCGCGCACGAAATGGGTCACGCGCTCCATACCTACAAATCGGTGCAAGCACAGCCCTATTCTAAGGCAAGCTATACGATTTTTCTTGCGGAAATTGCGAGTACCGTCAACGAAGTGCTCTTATTGAAACACTTGTATAAGACGAGTACGGACGTGAATTTCAAGAAATATTTGCTCAATTACTACATGGATATGTTCCGTGCGACCTTGTTCCGACAAACGCAGTTTGCGGAGTTCGAGCAAATCGCGCACGCGAAAGCGGAAGCGGGCGAGGCGTTGACGAAAGAAAATTTAAACGAAGTCTATTATCAGCTGAATAAGGACTACTACGGCAACGGCGTGATTCATGACGAGCAAATCGCTTATGAATGGGCGAGAATTCCTCATTTCTACAATTCTTTCTACGTGTACAAATACGCGACGGGGATTGTGTCGGCACTGTCGATTGTCAAGCGCATTTTGAGCGAAGGGGAAAGCGCTGTAAAGGACTATTTCGAGTTCCTTTCCTCGGGCGGTTGTACCGACCCCGTCAGCATTTTGCAAAAAGCAGGCGTAGATCTTACGACGAAAGCGCCTTTTGAAGCGGCAATGCAGGAATTCAAGGATACTTTGGAAGAATTTAAGAGTTTGCTTTGATTTTTAAGGATTAAAAATAACGAATGAAACGGGCAGGTACGCTTAAAAACGCAGCTGCTAAAAATAAAAGGGGAAACACTATGGCAAACGAAATCAATACGATGCCCTATAACCGCGACGCTGAAATGGCGCTTTTGGGTTGTCTTTTAATCGACAACGAAATCGCGGCGGAGCTTATTGATAAGCTCACCGAAGCGGACTTTTACCAAGACTCGCACAAGCTGATTTTACGCGCGATGCGCACGGTTTTCAACGATAGAAAACCCGTTGACATCGTCACCGTATCCGACCAGCTCGAAAGCGAAGCCGCGCTCGAAAAGGCAGGCGGTATCGTCTATCTCACCGAGCTTACCCAGCTCACGCCGTCCGCGGCGAATTATAAGTCGTATTACGACATTATTACGCGTGATAGTATCAATCGTAAACTTATTCGCGCTTCGAGAAAAATCATTGAAACGTCGATGAAAAACACGGACGAAAAGACCTCTCTTTCCTTTGCCGAAAAGACGATTTACGATATTTCCCAGCAGTCTGAACGTTCGGTGCTTTTGGGTATGAACGAGGGGGATATTATCGGGGAAGTTTTGCAAAAATTCGAGAAATTGCAGTCCGATCCGAATTCTTTCAAGGGCGTACCCACAGGGTATAAGCGTTTGGATAAAATGACGCACGGTTTGCAACCGGGGGCGTTGATTGTCCTTGCGGCTCGTCCCGGTATGGGTAAAACGTCGCTTGCAATGAACTTGGTCGAGCACGCCTCTTTGAACGCAGGCAAGACCTGCGCCGTATTCTCGCTCGAAATGCCGAGAAGCGAAATCGTGCAAAGACTCATTTGCTCATACGCAAAGGTGAGTATGCAAAAAGCGCTTGATGGCAGTCTTTCCGCAAAGGAATGGAAAAAACTCATGCTTGCGAGCGATCAGTTAAAAAAGAGCAAAATTTACATTGACGATTCGTCGCGCGTTACGCCTGCGGAAATTTTGTCCAAGTGCCGCCGTTTGAAATCGGCGAGCGGGAATCTTGATATGATCATGATCGACTATATCCAGCTTATGTCGAGTGGGGATTCCAAAATGGCAGGCGCGGAAAATAGACAACAGGAAATCGCGTCGATCACCCGTGACTTGAAGATTATGGCAAAAGAGCTCGGCGTGCCCGTTATCGCGCTTTCCCAGCTCCGCCGTATTCAATCTAAAGAACCCACCCTTTCCGACCTTCGTGAATCGGGTGCGATCGAACAAGACGCGGACATCGTAATGTTCATCAACCGTCCCGAAGCGGTAGCAACGGCGGAAGAAATTAAATCAGGGAATATCATTAAGGGTGCGGCGGAATTGATTCTTGCCAAGCACCGTGGCGGCGAACAGGGCAGAGTTTCCTTGAAATTCATCGGCGAATGCACGAAATTCGTGGACGTGGACGATCAAAACCGCGACGACGAACCGCCGCAGTTTGGGGTACAACCTGCGCAGTATGACGACGACGTGGAATACGAAGCGCCCGAGGACGATTACGATCACGGCGCGCCTGAGCCCCCGATGAGGAAGAGCGATTTGTCGCTCGCGGACGACGAAATTCCCCTCGAGTAAAAACGGCGTATATGTGTCGCAATACGGCGTCAAGCTTGCGTTTTTTCTCGCTCGTTTACGGCGAGTAAACTCCCATCGAAAAAGTCACGCTTTCTTTGTCTTGCTTGCATCGCCACCGTTTTAGCAATAATCTAAATTTTCATTCTTATCATGCAAACAAAAATCAAGACCATCACCGCGGAGAGTATCGCGGAAGCGAAAAATTTAATATTCTCAGGCGACGTGGTCGCGATTCCGACGGAAACGGTGTACGGCTTGGGCGGCAACGCTTTTGACGATCAAGCGGTACAAAAGATTTTCGTTGTCAAAGGCAGACCGAACGACAATCCCCTGATTGCGCACGTACACAGCGATTACGATTTATCGAAGATTATCGATTACGATCCGCCGTACGCAAAAAAACTCCGCGAAGCCTTTTTGCCCGGACCTTTAACGCTCGTTTATCCGTCTACGGGGAAGGTGAGTCCGTATGTTTCTTGCGGACTGAATACGCTCGCGATTCGAGTGCCGTCCCATCAAGGCGCGCAAGCGCTTTTACGGGCTTTAGACATACCCATGGTCGCGCCCAGCGCGAATTTATCCAAGCACGTATCGCCCACGAGTGCTGAGCACGTTTACGACGATTTTGAAGGGAAGATCCCTTTGATTTTGGACGGCGGTGCTTGCGAAGGCGGGATTGAAAGCACCGTTTGCGACGTGACGGGGGATATTCCCGTGATTTTGCGCCCCGGCTTGATTACTCGTGAGATGATTGCAAAAGTCGTTGGGGATTGCGGCGAGTACACGCCCGATTTTGGGTCGGGAGAAAAGGTAAAAAGCCCGGGGGTGCTTTATAAACATTATTCTCCCCGTTGCCAAACCCGTCTTTTTACGGCAAACGAACTGGAAACAGCGGTAGCCGAATGCGTCAAAGAAAAACTTACGGGAAAACGCGTCGCCGCGCTTTGTGAAGAACAGTTTGTGACGATTTTCGAGCAAAGCGGCGTGGAAACGCTCAACCTTGGCAAGACGGAGAGCGAAATGGCGGCAAGACTTTACGAGCTTTTGCGGAAAGCGGAAAAGCTTTGTGACGTACTCGTTACCATTGAGCCGACGGAAAAAAGCGGCGTTATGGTAGGCGTATTAAACCGTTTGAGAAAGGCGTGTACGTCTTCGGATATAAAACACTAAAGAAAAAGAGGTGGACAGGTACGAGATGAACGCGCCGAAGAAGAAAAAAATCGTATTCGTATGCACAGGGAATACCTGTCGTTCGCCTATGGCGGAAAAACTGCTCGATAAGGCGTTAAAAGCGCAAAAACTCGGCGGTTTTACAGTTACGTCCGCAGGTACTGCGGCAAAAAGAGGGGATACGATCAACCCCAAGTCCGCATTCGTGTTGCAAGAAAACGGGATCAGCGTAGAAACCTTCAAGTCGAAAAAAATCACGCCTGCACTTCTTCGCGACGCATTTGCGATCGTGTGTATGACGGAAAAACACCGCGATTACTTGATGGATATGCGTTGGAGCGTATTACGGAAATCGGGTGTGGAAGACATCGAAAACAACGTCTATTCTTTTGCGGAACTCACGGGCAGCGAAGTTCTAGACCCCTACGGCAAGGATATTGATTGTTACCGTTACGTGTACGCATTGCTTGCAACGGGGACGCCGACGTTGATTGAAAAATTGCGTTTGCGCGAGCACGCTATTGCGCCTAAGAAGCGCGGTAGACCGAAAAAAACAGAAAAAATCGACGAAAATAAGTCGACGGAAAATAAGGAGTAAAGAATATGAAAATTGCAGTTGCATGCGACCATGGTGGGCTCAATTTAAAAAAAGCGGTGATTTCCTATGTGGAAAAACTGGGGCATAAAGTCCAAGATTTCGGCACGTATACAAGCGATTCTTGCGATTATCCCGATTTTGCGTTACAAGCGGCGGAAGCGGTAGCAAGCGGGGAATGCGAGCGTGGGATTTTGGTTTGTTCGTCGGGGATCGGCGTATCGATTGTTGCGAATAAAGTGCCGGGGGTGCGTTGCGCGCACTGTCACGACGTATACTGTGCGAAATATACCCGCTATCATAACGACGCGAACATGATCGCTTTTGGGGAAAAGGTCGTTGGTATCGGTTTAATGGAAGAGATGGTAAACGCCTTTTTGACTTGTGAATACGAGGGCGGCGAGCGTCACGATAGACGTATCGCGAAAATCAAAGCTATTGAGGAAAAATATTGTAAATAAACCGTAAAAGGGGGAATGCGTATGACTCACGAATTTTATGAAAATCCGAAATTTCATCACGTAAAACATCCGCTTATCGAGCACAAACTTGCGATTTTGCGTGACATCAACACGACGACGAAGCAGTTTGCAGAGCTCGCGGAAGAAATCGCGATGCTTTTGACGTACGAAGCTACGAAAGACCTTCCTTTGGAAGAAGTACTCGTAGACACGCCGCTTGAAAAAGCGAAATGCTACGCCGTATCGGGCAAGGCGGTGGGGATTATCCCTATTTTGCGCGCAGGCTTGGGTATGGTTTCGGGGGTGCAAAAGCTTATTCCCAACGCAAAAGTTGGGCATATCGGCTTGTATCGCGACCATGAAACCTGTCAGCCCGTCGAATACTATTGCAAACTACCCGCTGACGCGGAACAGCGCATTTTGATTGTAGTTGACCCGATGCTCGCAACGGGCGGCAGCGCGTCCGACGCAATTTCCATGCTAAAAAAACGCGGCGTGACGAAAATTAAGCTTTGTTGCTTAGTCAGCGCGCCGGACGGTATACGCCGTATTTTGAAAGACCATCCCGACGTGGATTTATACGTAGCGGCGGTGGATAGAGAACTCAACGAACATTGTTATATCTTGCCCGGGCTCGGCGACGCTGGGGATAGACTTTTCGGCACGAAATAAGGGATCGTAAAAAATGAAAGAACTTTGGAAACAAATCAAGTCCGCCGTTTGGGATTTTGCGGACGGCTACGGTAAGATTATCGCCGTTGCACTCGTGGTTTTGTGTGTGGGTGTTTTGGCGATTTCGATTGTTAAGAAAATCGTTAAAAAGGCGTCTACTAAGAGTCGAAAAATCGACAACTCCGCAGCCTCTTTTATCACGGCGATTGTATCACTCATCGCGTACACGGTACTGTTCATTATCTTTGTCGCGGCACTTGGGTTCTCGACCGAAGGCATCATTGCGGGGCTTTCGTCCGTAATGCTTGCCGTTGCGCTCGGCTTGCAAAGCACTCTCGCGTCTTTGGCGAACGGAATTTTGCTTATCTTCACTAGACCCTTTAAGGCAGGCGATTTCGTCGATATCGGCGGGACGTCGGGTACGGTCAAGGAAATCAAGCTTTTCAGCGTGAAGATTGTTACGGGTGATAATTTGACGGTTATTATCCCGAATAATACGGTGTTTGGCTCGACCATTATTAATTATAGCAAACTGCCTGTGCGCAGATTGGATTTGGTGCTTTCCGTGTCCTATGATTCGGACGTGGAAAAGGTAAAGAAAATCGTTTTGGAATACGTGGCAAAGGACGAACGTATCGCAAAAGACCCTGCGCCCTTCTTCCGTTTGACGGAGTACGGCGCGAGCTCGCTCGATTTCACCCTTCGCGTTTGGGCGAAAGTGGGGGATTTTTGGAGTGTAAAATTTGATTTGCTTGAAGGCTTTATCACGCTTTTCCGCGAAAACGGTATCGAAGTGCCCTACGATACGCTTGACGTGCACGTAGTGAAATCGGATAAGGGGGTGTAAGCGTATGTCGCATAAATTATTGATTACTTCGGCTGGGGCGAAGCTGATTTTGCATTACGGCGTATGCTTTGCCATCATTCTTGTCGCGGTATTGGCGTTGGGCTTTAGAAAACGCAGAACGAGAAAAGAACTTCGTTTTGAATTTGTCAAAAAACAAATCGTGAAATCGAAAACGTGTGCGGAAAAACTACTCGCGACCAAGCAAAAAGTGCCGTTTTTGGGCTCGACAAAGCTGCTTAAGCTTGCTGCGAGCGTAGAGGAATCTACTTGGTACGTCTTGCAGGTCGTAGAGGTTAAGAAAGAAATGCTTTTTGACGGGGTTGCGAACAGTTTGGACGCGCTTGCGACCAAGCTTGTCAACACAGCTTCGGAGGGGTATGTTTCCATGCAGGAATTTGAAGAAAGCGTGACGAATGCGATTCAAGTGCTCGATACCGCGATAGAAAAAGTAAACGCGATTATCGCAAGATAAACAAAAGGAAAGAGGATCATGAAACGAATCATAGCGATAGGCGGTGGGGAGCTCCGCGAGAGAACGACTCTCAAAATCGACGAATATCTCGCGACGCTGGCAAAAGAACACGCAGGGGAGAACAGGGCAAACGCGCTGTTTATTCCTACTGCGAGCCATGATTTTATGCCCTATTATAATACGTTTCATAAGGTTTACACGGGCATTTTTAATATCAAAACGGACGTTGCGCTTACGGTGTTTAAAGACATAGATATCGAGAAGCTGAAAGCCAAGTTTGGAAAGGCAGATTTGATTTATGTGGGCGGCGGCGACACCGTGTTTATGATGGAGCATTGGAAGAAAACGGGTTTATTAGAGCTTATTAAGGACGCGTATGAACGGGGCGTAATCATCGCAGGGCTTTCAGCGGGCGCGATTTGTTGGTTTACGGATATTTACACGGATTCCGAAGCGGCGCTTGGCGAGGGGGATAAATACGCAATGTTCAAAGGGTTGGGCTGGATAGACGGGAAAATTTCCCCGCATTATGGCTCGAGAATGCTTGACTTTGACGAAATTGTATGCTATAATTTCGACTGTGCTTACGGAATTGAAGACAACGCGGCTCTCATTATCGAGAACGGAGAAATTGTCGGAAGCGTATCGAGTGGCGGAAAAGCTTGGAAGATAGAACGGAAGTCCGAAGCAATACAAAAGACGGAAATCGTATAAAAGCGATTTTCGGAGAATATGCGGACGTGGCGAAATTGGCAGACGCGCAGGTTTCAGGTTCCTGTGGGTAACACCGTGTGGGTTCAAATCCCTTCGTCCGCACCAATG
>JAFTQI010000015.1 GCA_017462825.1 Clostridia bacterium
ACGTGTTTGGTTTGAGGGAAATATATCCCCTTATTCAAAGGGCATGTATGTTCGTCTCTCGCCGACGGCGAACTCAAACTCACAGCCACCCTCGTTTCCGTTGTGCTACAACGCTTAAAAAGTAATCTCACCCCTGCGCTCGTGCAAGCACGGCTCAGGGGTGCGGTTTCTTTTTTCTATGCCTTGCGAGCAAGGCACACGAGCGTCTCTACGTGTTTGGTTTGAGGGAACATATCATACGGCTGAATCTTTTCCACCGCATAATACCCCGAAAGGGTTTCCCCTTCCACCGCACTTTCATATGCAGGGTTTTTGATAAGCTCGCCCTCCGATTCTATCAAACGCCCCGTCAAAATCCCTAAATCACGAGCTAGGGTTGCCGGATTACAACTAATCAACGTAAGCTGGGGAATACCGCTTCCTAAAAGCGCCTTCAGCACGCTTCGCGCAATACCTGCCCTAGGCGGATCGAGAATTAAGCGCACCTTTTCGCCCTTTTCTTTTTGTAAAACTTCAGGCAGTTTTTCTTCTACGTAGCCACAAATATTCGTCATATTCGTCAAGCCGTTTTTCATCTTCAACGAATCGGCGCAACGGCTCGCCTCTTCTTCGAGTTCGATACCGTACACCCGCTTGACTTTCTTTGCTATCATCGCCGTCAAAAGTCCGCCGCCTGAATAGGCGTCTATCACCACTTCGCTGCCGTCCTCGCACACCGTTTTGATGGCGTCTTTATACAGCTTCGTCCGCACGTTTTCATTTACCTGCAGGAAGGTAACCGGACCTGCCTCATAACGGATTCCCTGCTCTTCACCCTCAAAAAAGCCCGTACCATGTACGAGATGAAACTCTTTCCCTAGAATTACGTTCGTATCGTCTTGATTGATATTGATATACAAAGTAAAAGCGTGTAAGACCTGCGAAAGCAACTCTATTAAGTACGGTATACTCGGCAAGTCGCGCTTAACGCTTACGAGCGTCACGATATACTTACCGCCGATTTCTCGTGCAACGAGATGGCGAAGCGCACCCGTTTTTCTTTCTTCGTCGTAGCCCTTGACCGCGCATTCCGTCATATAACGCTGAATCACCGCGATCAGTTTTTCCGCCCATTCGGGATGAATCGCACAGGCACTTACGGGCACGATACGATGGCTATGCTCGGCATAGAATCCAATGACGTTTTTCCCGTCCCTATCAATCCCGATAGGGATTTGCAATTTATTTCTATACCCGTACGGAAAATCGCTCTTGATTGCCATAGGAACTTGGATATGCAACCCTGCAATCTTACGAAGCGCGTCTTTTACGACAGTCGCCTTATGCGAAAGCTGGACGGTATAGTCCATATGTTGCAAACAGCACCCTCCGCAGCGCAAAAAGACGGGGCATTTCGGGCGGACGCGTTCTTCCGCGGGCGTAAGAATTTCTTCCGCCTTACCGTACCCGATATTCCCTTTGATTTTTAACACCCGAAAGCGAACTTTCTCGCCGGGCAAACACGCAGGCACGAAAAAGGTGATTCCCTCGTGCTTGATGATGCCTTCGCCGTTCGAGCCGACCGCATCGGTAACAGCACAAATTATATCGTTCTTTTCAATCATAAAACTCGCTCTCCCCTTATCTTATTGAGCTTGTTTTTCTCTTCCTCATTTTTTATAAAGCCGATAGACCAAATTGTTTACAGCCGCACGCCACTTATACATTACGTAATCGTAAAGCACAAAAAAAGCCGTACCTGCAACCAAAATGATCGGGATTACGTATTGATCCACGAAATCGATTGTCGTCGTCATACCGAAAACAAACCGCCAAACCAGATACATTGTCACGTCAAACCAAAGCGCTTTAATGGCGCAGGCAACCCAGCGGTTGATGCGGATTTTGAGCTGCAATTCGTTCACAAGCGGATGCAAGCCGAAAAACATAATGAACGGGAGCAAATCCCAAAACCGCGCCGCGTTAAATATGAGCGATAAGATACACGTTGCTACGTAAGCGAGGATATACCCCGCGTAACTCTTTTTCGCAAGCGGCAGCATCAGCGCAATACAGGAAAATAAGTAACCCGTAAAAAGCAAGATCTCCGAATACGAACCAATCGTAAGCAAAATCGTCGCAATCGCGCACGATAACGCGGATAACGCTATTTCGTAAGCCGAAATTTTCTTCATTTCCCCTATCTCTTATCTACAACCGCAGCAAAGGTTGAAAAGACAGTTCACGCACATATAGGTGTAGCAACAGGAAATACATTCCGTACAAGCGTTGCCGCCCATTTGTTCGCCGTCGTCGTAAGGTCTTGTATTCGGATTCGAGTACGGATTTTGCGAACGCTGATACGCCGATTGCTGTTCGAAATCGTTTTTCGCGTTCATTTTACCGTACGCCGCGCGGTATTTTATGTTGTCGGGTTCCATTTCCATGGCAATTTCAAGCTGTTTCTTGCTCTCATTCGTCCAGTTCTTCTTATAAAATACGACTGCTTGCAAATAATGCCACTCCGCGGGACGCTCGTTAAAATCATCCAAGCGCGCTTGCGCTTCCGCAATTTTATCCTGCTTCAAAAGCTCGGAAATTTCCGCGTACGCGTCAGGGCCGTTGCTATTTTTGCTCGTTTCTTTGCGCGCGTTCATGATTTCTTTGTACGCTACGTCCAACTTCGTGAGCGCTTTTGCCGCGTTGTTGCCGGCTTCTCCATCCAACCATCTTTCTTCTTTGTATTGTTCGCGCAACGCTTTATAACGCGTCTCAATTTCTTCGTCCGTTGCCGTTTCGGTCAAACCGAGAAGTTCGTAATATTCTTTCATGTTATCTCCCTTCGGCTTTCGCCAAATATTTTTTCTTCTTTAGTATTCGCTTTTTTCACGGCGAGTATTTATTTTTTTGCGTTCTTCTTTTTCGTTTTGCATACGCCGTTTGCGTTGCAACCGCACATAATCCGTTTCGTCATCATCGGCAGTCCGCGAAGTAAAATATTATCGGACAAATCACGGTTGTAACGGAATTCCAAATGCGACAAACTCTCTCTAATATCGAAGAACAGCGTGTTAAAGACGTACTCTACTTCTTTCCCCTTTTCACTTGCGATAAGCGCTTGTCTACTTTCCGCGCCGTACGCAAGAATAAAAGGATTGTATGCACCCTTTTTCTTGTCCTTATCGTAATCGTCGAGCGCGTCGATAAGGTATATCCATTTCCCTATCGCGTAAAACAAATTCCGCGTATGGGCATTTGCCTTATCTTCCAAGGCATAATCGGAAAAATCCGCAAGCATATTCGCCGTCGCGTCCGCCGCCCTGTCCAAACTGTCCGTTTTCGTCTTTTCCGTCTTTTCCTGCTCGGCAAGGTTTTCTCGAACAATCCGCTCGATTTCGGGGTACTTTTTCTTCACCCGTTGAAAGCCTTTCTTAAACCAAAGCCGTTTGCCGCGACCGCGGTCGCCATCCATAATATCGTCCGTATATTTATAATACACGAGCGCGGTATTAAGCGCGCCGAGCCGACGGGTAAGCTCGTCCACTTCCGCCATTTGTCGGCTGCGAATACAATGAGTAAAACAATGCTGCTTTTCTATCTTTACGTCCTCGCCGCGAAGATTATGCATAATAACGGACAAAAAAGTCACGTCATAGGAAAGTCCCATGCGCGCGGTATGACCGCACACCTGCGCTATCCCCTTGCAAACCCCGCAATACATCGCGCGATACAGCGTTTCATCTTTGATATATAAATACGGCGTATCCGCGCGGACGTAACCAAACATACTCTTTTCTCCTTGCCGTCAGTATACCATTTCTTTCCCGAAAATGCAACCGCTATTCTCCGCCCAGTCCCTTTCTTCACAAGAAATATCGGGCTTTTTCACCCATTATACATATTCTCTCACGTTTCACGGGAAACCGTCGGGGTATTGACGGCGTTATTTCGTGCCAGAGGGGTCGGGTACGATTTCCCCTTCCGCAAAGCGCATAACGAGCGCCGTCATATCCTTTAAATTGTTCTTCACGCGCGTTTTAAAGCGTAAAGGACGGTAGCGAATATCGAGCAAGCTCTTGGGCGGTTTCATCGCCGTCAAGAGATACAGACGTTTGACGCCCTTAAAGCTATCTTTAACGTCGTTGCCCGACAGCGCGTAAAGTACGTCCTGCGGGAACTTGTACGGGTTCGCAGTCGAAAGCACGACGATGGGTTTATTGTCCAAGCAATCGTTCTTTTCCTGCCAATTCTTGTATTGCATATACACCGCCAAAGCAACGCCCGTATGCGTGTCCATCGCATACCCGAATTCGTCGAAGATTTCGTACATCGCTTCTACCGTATCTTCTTCGGAAGCAAAACCGCCGAAGAACTGTTCGTCCAAAATTTTCTTTTCTTTGTCGGTGATAGAGTATTCTTTCTTTTCCGCAAGGTCTTTCATGCGTTGTGCGGTCAATTCCGCGTTTCTACCGCTAATTTCAAAAAGAAGTCTTTCCAAGTTCGACGATACCAAAATATCCATCGAAGGGGACATGGTACGGTGGAATTGACGTTTTACGTCATAAACGCCCTTTTTGAAGAAGTCTGCCAAGACCTTGTTTCTATTCGACGCGCAAATGAGTTTTCTAACAGGCAAACCCATTTGTTTTGCGTACCAACCGGCGAGAATATCGCCAAAATTACCCGTGGGTACGACGAAATCAATTTCGTCGCCGTATTCAATTTGACCTGCGGTGACTAAGTCAAGATATGCCGAGAAATAATAACCGATTTGGGGCGCAAGTCTACCAAAGTTGATGGAGTTTGCACTCGAAAGGCGCACGCCCTTTTTCGCCAATTCCGCATTAAATTCTTCGGAAGCGAACATCGTCTTAACGGCGCGTTGACAATCGTCGAAATTCCCCTCGACCGCCGCCACGCAAACGTTGTTGCCGCTTTGTACGCACATTTGCAGGCGTTGCATTTTCGCTACCCCCTCGTCGGGATAGAATACCGCAACTTTCGTACCGGGTACATCACGGAAACCCTCGAGCGCCGCTTTGCCCGTATCCCCGCTCGTCGCCGCCAAAATAAGAATTTCGTCGTTGATGCCCGTCACTTCGCAGCTCTTTTTTAAAAGATAGGGAAGCACCGTAAGCGCCATGTCCTTGAAAGCGCAAGTCGGGCCGTGGAAAAGCTCCAAAACGTACAACCCTGATTCACCGTCCACCTTTACAAGGGGAACGGGGTCTTTACTTGTAAAAGACGAATACGCCTTTTCACAAACTTCTTTCAAATAATCCGCGCCAAGCTCCTCGGCAAGATATTTGCCGAGCACGAACGCCGCGCGTTCGGGATAGTTCATCTCCGACATTTGTTCCAATTCTTCTCTCGTCACTTGCGGAAAGCTCTCGGGAACAAACAATCCGCCGTTCTTTGCCAAACCTTGTACAATCGCTTGCGCGCCCGTCACTTTCTCTCCGCCTCTCGTGCTGATGAAATACATGATTTCTTTACCTACCTTTTTCATGTTCCTTGCCCGATTCCTATTCGAGCTGATTATTTTTACACGCAAATTCGGCGAACTCCTGTTCGCCTGCGTTTTTATTTGTCACTTTCTTCTCACGTTAAAATACCGTTTGAGCGGTTTCTTGAAAAACGCTCATTTTTAGAAAAAGCCGAACGAGAACGCTCGGCTATTTTATGCAAAACTATTCAAGCTGCGGCTTGCGCCGATTCTAAAACTTAAAGATATTTGCTCACAAAATCAGGCAATTCTTCTTTCGCCGCCGATACGCAAACGGTGATAACAAGATTGTTCGTCTTGGAAACTTTGTCGAGCATATAGAAGAACGCCGCCATTTCCTGAACGGGCTTACCCGCAATACGTACTACGCCGTCAATGAAAACGTATTCGTTGTCGTGATTGCCTGCGATAACCCCTTTAATAAATCCGCAAAGAGCCGCTTCGCCAGCAATGTCGTATTCGCTCGTATCGATGAAACGGATTTCGCGTTCCAAATCATACATACCGCGCTTATTGTCGGTGATAAAAATCATGTGACCTTTCGCGTCCGCTACCGCAGCATTCGCCGCGTCGATCATCATCTTGGTCTTACCCGTACCTTTCGCGCCGTAAATAATCTTAATCATAATCAAATCCTCCCAGATTTTGTGTTGCTTTTTTCCGAGCCGAATCGCTCTTTCTCTCGGTTTCCTATAGTTTACCAAATTTTTTTAATAATTTCAAGACCTTTTTGAAAAATTTTTCCCATTTTAGAGAAATTTTTTCCGCTTTTTCTTCCCTTTTTCCAAAAAAACGATTTTTACTCCGTTTTCTCGATTGATGCAATCGAAAAAATAGATACTTAACCCCCTTTCCTCTAAAAATATTGATTATTTTTTAAGAATTTATGAAAAGTGGGGCGGAAGCGGTTGCTTTCTTTTTAAAAAAAAGGTACAATAGTAAACGTTAAAAATATCAAACGGAGAACATACGTATGAAAAGCAGAGTAGCGAAAAGAATGACGGCAATTTCCCCTTCCTTAACCCTTGCGATCTCCGCAAAGGCGAAAGCGATGAAAGCTGCTGGGGAAAGCGTGGTGAGCTTTAGCGTAGGCGAGCCCGATTTCAATACGCCCGAGCATATCATTCAAGCGGCGAAAACCGCATTGGATAACGGTCACACCAAGTACACCCCTTCGTCGGGCTTGTTGCCCTTGCGCAAGGCAATTTGCGAAAAATTCCAAAAAGATAACGGTTTGGAATACGAGCCCTCGCAAATCATCGTTTCCAACGGCGCGAAGCACTCCATTTTCAACGCTTGCTACGCGCTCTTAGACGAAGGCGACGAAGTCATCATTCCCGAGCCCTACTGGCTCACTTACCCCGAAGTGGTAAAGGTTTGCGGTGGCGTGCCGAAATATTTGTCCTGCAAAAAGGAAAATAAATATAAATTCTCGGCGGAAGAACTGAAAAAAGCGATTACGCCCAAGACGAAAATGTTGATTTTCAACTCCCCCTCCAACCCCACGGGCGCGGTGTACGGCGAAGAAGAAGTACGCGCGATCGCTAAGGTTTGCGAAGAAGCGGAAATCTTTGTGCTTGCGGACGAAATTTATGAAAAGCTTTGCTATAACGGCGTGAAGCCTTTCTCGATTGCAAAGTGCAGTGAGAAGATGAAAGAACTCACTATCACTGTAAACGGCGTTTCCAAGACGTACGCAATGACCGGTTGGCGCGTCGGGTATCTTGCAGCGCCGAAAGACGTTGCCAAGGCAATCGATTCTTTCCAAAGCCACGCGACCTCCAACGCGTCCTCTATCTCACAGTGGGCGACCATCGAAGCTTTGAAATCTTCCGACGAAGAAATCGCGGAAATGGTGAACGTATTCGATAAGCGCAGAGCGACTCTTTTGCAGCTCATTAGCGAAATCGAAGGCGTAAAAGCGGTCGAACCGGACGGCGCATTCTACGTAATGCTCGTTGTGAGCGGACTTTACGGCAAGAGCTATCACGGCAAGACCATCACCAACTCGATTGAGTTTGCGGACGCCCTTTTGGAAAGTGAAAAGGTGGCTACCGTGCCCGGTATTTCCTTCGGTGCGGACGATTGCTTACGTCTTTCCTACTCCTTAAGCGAAGCGGACATTCAAACGGGTTTAGCTAGAATCAAGAAATTTGTTTCCGAACTTCAATAATCAAAAAAATATACTAAAAAGCCGACTTCAACGAGTCGGCTTTTATTGTGCCATTTTCTCTTTCAACGCGCACCTGTATGCCTCATTTTGTGCTTTTTCGGCAACGCTTTTGCAAAAACTGAATCAAATACTCATAAAACTCAGGAGCGACCGTCGACGGCAAAGGACTTTCATGTAAGCCTATCACAATTTCTCTTTGACACTCTGGCTCGACGATAGGGATAAGCGCCACGTCAGTGGAAACGCTCCCCCAAGAATATTCGGGCCAAAAACCAACGCCTGCACTCGCGCCAATAATATTTCTTACCGCGACGGGCGAATCCGACTCAAAAGAATTATGCGGTTTAAACCCTGCATATGCGCAAAAGCGATCGCATACCGCTCGAAAAAGCCGCGAACCTGCTAAGTTTACAAACCCCTCGTCTTTTACTTCTTTCAAAGAAACACTCGAATAGTTCGCATACTTAGAATTTTTGGGAACGGCAAGGTAAATTTTTTCCGCCATTGTACGCCGCTTTTGGAAGGCGGGCAATAAGGATACGTCCGCCATATCGGTCGTCACCGATATATCGCAATCTGTCTCCGTTTCGTTTTGTATCACTTGAAAAAAAACTTCGGGGTGTTTTTTCTTATAACTTACAACCGCGTCGGTGACTACCGTGGACGCTGCAAGCACGTTTAATTTGACCGTGTTCCGCTCCTCTTGCTTTAAAATTTCTATCTCCGTCGGGATAGAATCTAACTGCGCAAAAAGGCTCTCTAACTTATTTTTTAGATATTCGCCGTAAACGGTAAGAAAAATGTTCCGTCCTTTTTTATAAAAAAGAGGCGCGCCAAGTTCTTCTTCTAGCTGCTTAATCGCTTTTGTCAGAGCAGGTTGCGCAATATGAATCGCCTCTGCCGCACGCGTTACGTGTCCATATTTCGCCACCGTATAAAAATATCGTAATTTCGCAAGTTCCATTCTTACTCTCCTTAAAACGATAACTTTTTGTTATTGATTTAATAATAATTATATATTTTACATTATCTTTTGTCAAGTGTATAATAGTAGCATAAGAAAAAAGGAGCGTATGAAAAATGGTTACGTTTTTTGAGAGTGTTATGTTGATTTGTTTTGGTTTATCTTGGCCGATTTCCGTCTATAAAAGTATTACGTCGAAATCCACGAAAGGGAAAAGCGTTGTATTTACCTTTGCAATCATCGTGGGATATTTAGCAGGGATTACGGGGAAAATTTTAGATAAGACGTTCAATTACGTGCTTGTCCTTTACTTTATCAATCTCGCGTTCGTGCTCGTGGACCTTTCTTTGTATTTTATCAATAGAAAACGTGAACTTACGCAAAAAGCATACTAATCACACGATAAAAGCCGCGTTATCGGCAAACCCGATAACGCGGCTTTTTTATTTTATTCTTCCGATGAAGCGAGCATCGCTTCTCTGTCGGCGATAGCAAGCGCTTCCACCATAGAATCGATATCCCCCGTCATAAAGGCGTCGAGGTTATATTGACTCAAGCCGATTCTATGATCGGTGACGCGGCTTTGCGGGAAGTTATAGGTGCGGATTCGCTCGCTTCTATCCCCCGAACCGACCATGCTACGTCGGCTATCTTCTCTCGCTTTCGCGTTTTGACCGTTGTAGAAATCATAAACTCGCGAGCGCAAGACCTTGAACGCCCTTTCCTTGTTTTTAAGCTGCGATCGCTCGTCTTGGCAAGTCACCACAATCCCCGTTGGGAAATGGGTGATGCGCACCGCCGAAGCGACTTTATTGACGTTTTGACCGCCTGCGCCACCCGAATGGAAAATGTCGATTCGAATATCCTTATCGTTGATTTCCACTTCCACTTCTTCCGCTTCGGGAAGAACGGCTACGGTCGCCGCCGACGTGTGGATTCTACCCTGCGTCTCGGTAGCAGGTACGCGTTGAACGCGGTGCACGCCGCTTTCGTATTTCAATAATTTATACGCGCCCGTACCCTTTACGTTGTAGATAGCTTCTTTCATGCCGCCAAGCTCCGTGGCGTTGACGTCCATTTCTTCCACTTTTAAACGGTGATTTGCGCAATAGTTCAAATACATTCGGCAAAGCTCGGCGGCAAACAGCGCGGCTTCTTCGCCGCCCGTACCCGCGCGAACTTCCAAAATACAGCTTCTTTCGTCGTTTTTGTCTTTAGGCAAAAGCAAAATTTTCAGTTCGTTGATAAGCTCGGGCAAACGTTCCTTACACGCGTAGCCCTCGTCCAAGAGCATCTTTTTCATTTCCGCGTCCGTTTCGGTTTCCGCAAGCTCAAACGCGTCCTGCATTTGCCGTTCGCATTCCAAGTATTCGGCGTATTTTTCCACCGTTTCGGTGAGGTCGGATTGCTCCTTGGAATACTTTTGCCAAGTACCCATGTCCGCGATGACGTCGTTATCCGCTAATTTTTCGGATAAAAATTCATAGCGTTTTTTGATATCGTCGAGTTTTTTCAGCATACCTTGTTCCTTTTTGAAAACACGCCCGAAAAATTCGGGCGTATCTTTATTTCCTCATTTCCTTATAAAACGATTTTTACGTAACGGTCGATGCCGTTAAAATCGCGCACGACCATTGAATACGCAACACCCTTGAACATTTTCACAACGTCCTGTGCTTCGCCTGCGCCCACTTCCATAATCAGCATACCGCCGCGATTGAGATATTTTCCTGCTTCCGCCGCGATTCGACGGTAAAACTCCATACCGTCCTCGCCGCCGTCCAACGCCAAGCGCGGTTCGTGGTCCTTCACTTCTCTTTGCAAGCCGTCAATGTCTTTCGACGGAATGTAGGGGGGGTTGGTAACAATAATATCAAATCTTCCGCGGATACGGGTGAACATATCCGATTGAATAAAGAGCACGTCCGCGTCGTTTGCCGCCGCGTTTTCCTTAGCAAGCGCAAGTGCGTCTTCACTAATATCCACAGCCGTCACTTTTGCTTTTCTTCCGTATTTTTCAAGCTCTTTGTACACGGCAATCGCTATCGCGCCGCTGCCCGTGCACATATCGAGAATACTATACTCTTCTTCCGCTGCCGCCACGACCATCATGGCAAGTTCTTCCGTTTCTGGGCGGGGAATGAGCACCCTTTCGTCCACCTTAATTTTATAGCCGCAAAAATCCGCGTCCCCAATGATATACCAAAGGGGTCTGCCCGTCAAACGTTCGTCTGCGATACGGATAATTTCGCCCGCTTGCGACTTGCTCAAAATATGCTCCTCTTTCGAAACTTCACTCTTGGGAATGTTAAGTTTCAAAGAGAAAATCCATTCCGCTTCGTCCTCTTCGATGTCCTGCGAAGCAAAACGGCGCTTGGTATTTGCAAGCAACGTGGACATTTTCCCCGCCGTGACGAATACCTTTTCAGGAATCGTCGGGTCGGCGTCCATCACCAATACGGTGTTGAACGCGGTAATTGCGCATTCGATCATAGCATCTTCCGGTTCGCGCGTAGTCAATTTTTGCAAAAGCAACCCGGGGAACTTAAAAATCAAGAAAATCGGGTTCTTCGTTTTCGAAAGCAAGCGCAAAATTTCATAAGAAACACCCGCAACGACAGGCAACATCAGTATTTTAAGCCCAAAACGAATCAAGCCGTTTAACTTATTACTGTCCACGTACAACCAACGCGCTACCACGACGTTGACAAGTGAGAACACGATAATGCTTACGACCATGACCAAAAATAAAAAGGTTGTGCCGCAACGGTCGTGCACACGGGAACAGCCGCGCACGTTTTCCACCGTCAGTTCCTTGCCTTGCTCGTGGCAGGTAATGGTTTTATGCTCCGCGCCGTGGTACATAAACACCCGTTTAAGAGAAGGTATCAGCGCAATCAGTAAAATATACGCGATGAAAATCGCCAAGCGAATTCCGCCCTCGATTAAGTTAAACCATACGCCGTCCATGCCCGCCGACGTTTTATCGAAAGGCAAAAATCCCGCGATAAACTGCGGCAACGCGATAAAAATCACCAGCGCAAGCACGATACCGAGTATTCCCGAAACCGCGTTCATAATTCCGCCGACGTCCACTTTGTGTTTTTCTTTAAGCCATTGCTCCGCTTTCGTTTGTTCTTCTTCGTCGTCTTCCATTGCAACGTCGGCGCTACGCATGAGAATGCGATAGCCGTCCACAAGCGAAGTGACGAAATTGACCACGCCGCGAATAAAGGGCATTTTCGTGATTTTTTTCCGTTTTTCGGGAGGCTTTAAACGTTCGGATTCGATTTGAATCTTCCCTTCGGGATCTCGGACCGCCGTCGCCATCGCGCGTTTACCGCGCATCATTACCCCTTCCATAACCGCTTGACCGCCGATGTAGGTGCAATTCAGTTTTTGATTTTTTTCTTTTTCCATATTCTTTACTATTGAGAAAGTGTATTTCTTCTTTTATTGCGAACTGGCGCTCGCAATAAAAGAAGAAGGCTTTAAGACTATGTCCTAAAGCCCCGTTTTACCAATTAAAGACCATATCTCTTTTTGAACTTATCGACACGTCCACCGGTATCAACCAACTTTTGCTTGCCCGTGAAGAAAGGATGGCAATTGCTGCAAATATCTACTTTCATAACGTCGCCGTCTTTCGTCGTACCGGTCTTAAAAGTAGCTCCACAAGCGCAAGTTACAGTTACTTCGTGATATTTGGGATGAATATCTGCTTTCATTGTAGTTACCTCGCTATTTTTCTTATGCTAACCAATTATACCGCTTTTTTTTCTACTCGTCAACTGTTTTTGCGCGAAATTAAAAAAAATAGTTGCAAATTTCACAAAAATAGGTTATACTTATTATACGCGTTTGTTGCGCGCATATTCGCGCGTCAATAAAAATATATTAAATTAGGATTTTTATGAAAGCCTGGCAATTAGCTTATCCCCACAATTTACAGCACGTTACCGCGCCTGATTTGAAACGTACCGACGATAAAGTCAAGGTCAAGGTCACCAAAGCGCTCTTAACCGAAACGGACGTAGCCGTGTACTGCGGCGCGTTGAAAGTAAAAGCGCCCTTTATTCCCGGCCGTTTTGCAATCGGTCAAGTCACGGAAGCGAACGAGGACGCTTTCGTCAAAAAGGGCGAACGGGTGTATCTTGCAAGCGTGACCGAGGACGAATGTGCGCCCGACGGCTTGCGTATCGCAGGCGAAACAACGGACGGATTTTATCGCGATTTCGTGCTTGCTGGCATAGATGACATCTACCCCTTGCCTTCTTCCGTTACGGACGAAGCCGCTTTTCTCATCGACGCAATCGCGCTTGCGGAGCATATCGTGGATGAAATGCACGTGGAAGTGGGGCAGCATATTTTGGTACTTGGCGGCGGTTTGTACGGCAATATTCTTTGCCAAATTTTGATTTACCACCGCGCCGTGCCTATTTTAGCAGACAACAACGCCGAACGCCTTGCTCGCGCGAAGCGTAGCGGCATTTATTACACTTTCCCCAACGACGAAACGCTGAAAAACAACGTCATCGCCGCGACGGGCGGTAAGCTTGCCGACGGGGCGGTATATCTCGCGTTTTCCAACCGTTGCGAACCTTCCGTTCTTTTTCCCTTAGTGAAGCGCGACGCATACGTTTCTTTTTGCGCGCTGACAGGCAAACCCTTGCACGTCAACCTTGAGTATGCAATCAAAAACAACGTCAAAATCAAGGGTATCAGCGAAAGCCGCGAGTTCGTCTCGACCGCAATCAATCTTTTGGCGAATAAAGCGGTCAATTTCTCGGAATTCTCGTTCAAGAGCTGGCGCGAAGAAGATTTGCCTACGCTTTTAGAGGAGTATGCGCAAATGTACAGCAGCGGTGCGTATTTACCCGAGCAATTCGAAGTCATCAAGTTTATATTCTAACTCTTTTGCAGCTCCCTAAAGGGAGCTTGCGTGCTATAGCAACGGTTTTATTAGGTGTTTTTATGAAAATTATCTTCGCATCCGATATCCACGGCTCGGCGTATTGGGCTAAAGAACTTTTAGAGGTGTTCCGTCACGAAAATGCGGACAAACTCGTCCTTCTTGGCGATATTCTCTATCACGGACCTAGAAACGATTTTCCCGACGACTACGCGCCGAAAAAGGTTTTCGCTATGCTCAATGAAATCAAGGACAAAATTCTTTGCGTGCGCGGAAACTGCGACAGCGAAGTCGATCAAATGGTCCTTGAATTCCCTATTCTTGCCGACTACGCCCTCCTTTCCGTAAAAGGCAAAACGCTCTTTTTAACGCACGGGCATCTTTTCGACGAGCAAAACCCGCCCCTTTTGCAAAAAGGCGACGTTCTTTTCAACGGACATTTCCACACCCCCTGTTGTAAAGAGCTCGAAAACGGCGCGATTTACGCAAACTGCGGCTCGGTTGCGCTTCCCAAACCCGACACTCCCCATTCCTATATTCTTCTCGATGGGGACGCCCTCTATTGGAAAGACCTTGAAACGGGCGGAATTTTTGATTGCTATGCCCTTTAAACTCGTACACGGGTGGGACATTTTTGAAAAATTCCATTTTTCATACAAGCTTATTCTTGAAATTGCACCGCCTTTTTTGTGAGGCGGTTTTTCTTTGCTTTTTTGGATAATTATTTATCGGTTTTGCCGTTGGTTTGCTTGACTATTATCGAAAAATATGATAATATATTTTCTAACCAATAAAAGGAGTGAGAGAATATGAAAAAAGAAATTCCCTATAAAATCTATCTTGATGAAACGGAACTCCCGAAATATTGGCTGAATTTGCGCGCTTTTATGGATAAGAAACCCGCGCCTCTTTTGAACCCAAAGACCTTACAGCCGATGACGGCGGAAGAGCTTTCGAATGTTTTTTGCGCGGAGCTTGCCCGCCAAGAAGTCGACGATACGACAAAATATATTGAAATTCCGACGGAAGTACGCGATTTCTATAAAATGTACCGCCCCGCGCCCCTCATTCGCGCGTATTGCTTGGAAAAAGTACTCGATACGCCCGCGCATATTTATTATAAGTTTGAGGGCAACAATACGTCGGGCTCGCACAAGCTCAACTCCGCAATCGCGCAAGCCTACTATGCGAAAGAACAGGGCTTGAAAGGCGTAACGACGGAAACGGGCGCAGGACAATGGGGTACGGCACTTTCCATGGCTTGTTCTTATTTCGGTTTGGACTGCAACGTATATATGGTTAAGGTCTCCTACGAACAAAAGCCGTTCCGCAGGGAAGTAATGCGCACTTACGGTGCGACGGTTACCCCCTCCCCGTCCATGACGACGGAAGTAGGCAGAAAAATCAACGAAGAATTCCCTGGCACGGGCGGTTCGCTCGGCTGCGCGATTTCCGAAGCGGTGGAAGCGGCGTCGAATAAAGACGGTTACCGTTACGCGCTCGGCAGCGTGCTCAATCAAGTGCTTTTACATCAATCGGTGATCGGTTTGGAAACGAAAACCGCGCTCGATAAATACGGCGTAAAAGCGGATATTATTATCGGCTGCGCGGGCGGTGGCTCGAACCTTGGCGGTTTGATCGCTCCCTTTATGGCAGAACAAGTGGAAGGCAAAGCCAACTACCGCTTTATTGCCGTTGAACCCGCCTCCTGTCATACGCTTACACGCGGTAAGTACGCGTACGATTATTGCGACACGGGTAAAGTGTGTCCCCTCGCGAAGATGTATACGCTGGGCTCGGGCTTTATCCCGTCGGCAAGCCACGCGGGCGGACTTCGCTATCACGGCATGACGAGTACCCTTTCCGAGCTTTACGATCAAGGACTGATGGAAGCGCGTTCGGTAGAGCAAACGAAGGTCTTTGAGGCGGCGGAATATTTTGCTAGAATCGAAGGTATTTTACCCGCTCCCGAATCAGCGCACGCCATTCGTGTAGCCATTGACGAAGCCCTTAAATGCAAGGAAACGGGCGAACATAAGAATATCGTATTCGGTTTGACAGGTACAGGATATTTCGATATGATGAGCTATGAAAAATTCCACGACGGAAAGATGAGCGATTATATTCCTTCGGACGAAGAACTTCAAAAAGGCTTTGCGGGTTTACCCGATTTAAAACTTTAAAAAAACAAAAACTTTTAAAAGCGTTTGCAAAAATTGCAAACGCTTTTTTTATGCGGATAGCCGCATATGTTTTAACCGCTCAACGCAGACACGGCCACGTCAAATGCGGTTTTCCGCATACTTAATCCCCTACCGAGCCATTGCGCGGTTTTAGGCGTTTTTTGACAATTTTTAGGGACTTTTCTAAGAATTTGTCATATGCGTTTCCCGATAGCTATCTCTATGCGCACTTGTCGAAATTCGGCAATTTTCGACCGTCGAATTTTGACGTATGCATATCCAAACAAATGTGGATTTCCGTCACGCCGCAAAAAAGCCGCCCTTTTTCAAGAGCGACTTTACGTTTCACAAATTTAGTTTTTCAACGTCCTTTTATCACTTGTTATTTATCTTTTGGAATATTTACAGCCGCAAAAATCCTGCCGATATAAGCCGTATTCTTTGGAAAGTTCGATGGAGCGGTAGTAGCCGCCTTTCTTTTTAAAATCGGTGTATAAGTAGTTCAATTCGTACTTTGCCCCAACCTTTTCGCCGATTTCGTTCAGCCAATCGGCATTCTTATGCGGACTCAACGTCAACGTCGTACCGAACCAAGCAAACGAATTTTCTTTCGCTGCCTGCGCCGTTTTTTCTAAACGCAAAGCATAACAATCATAGCATCTTGCGCCTCGTTCCGGTTCATTTTCCTTGCCTTGCGCGATTTTTACAAAGGCTTCCGCGTCGTGATCGCAGTCCAAAATCTCCGCCCAACCCGTTTCTTTTAAAAAACGAATTTGCTCCGATTTCCGCTTTTCGTATTCTTCCCACTCGTCAATGTTGGGATTGTAATACAAAACAGTCACTTGAAAAGTTTCTTTCAATCGCTCCAAACACGCGGACGAGCAGGGCGCGCAACAGCTATGCAATAGTAGCCGTTCCCCCTTTTCCACGTTCTTCATTTGTTCTTTCATAAGAAGCTCGTAATTGCGTTTCATGGGTATATTATATCCAAACTTCCCCTATTTGTCAAGCGGCGCAAGGGACTTGACAAAACCGCGCATTTTTTATATAATATGCGTATGAAACTGCTTATCCCCGTCGCGTCGGGTCTTGAACAAATTACAAAACGACAGCTTTTTTCGCTTGGCTACGAGAAAGCGCCTGCCGACAACGGGCGTATCGAGCTCGACGGCGAATGGGCGGACGTCGCAAGATTGAACGTACTCCTTCGCAGCGGCGAACGAGTGCTGATTTTGCTTGCACGCTTTACCGCGACCACTTTCGACGAGTTGTACGACGGCGTATATAATATCCCTTGGGAATCTTACCTTACCGCCGATTCTAAAATTTTGATGGACGGGAAAAGCGTACAAAGTACGCTTGCAGCAATCAAAGTTTCGGGCGGAGTCGCAAAAAAGGCGATTATCCGCAGACTCGCGGATAAGCTTTCTATGGGTCAACGCACCTTTTCGGAAACGGGCGCGCGGTCGATTGTCGGGATTTCCGTATTCAAGGACGAAGTGAGCGTAACGCTCGATACGTCGGGAGACGGACTACACAAACGCGGCTACCGCTCTCTCGCCTATTCCGCGCCTTTAAAAGAAACGCTCGCGGCGGCGCTCATCGATTCAACCTTTTATAACCCCGATCGGGATATCGATAAGCCGTTTGCCGATCTTTTTTGCGGCAGCGGGACTTTGCCCATAGAAGCGGCGATGAAGGCTTTGAAAATCGCGCCTGGACTTAATCGAGATTTTGATTTTGTGCATTGGTCGTGCGCGCCGAAAGGTTTGCTTGACCGAGCGAAAGAAGAAGCGAAAGACTTAGAAAACCGCGCGGCAAAACCCGTGATTTTTGCTTCGGATATCAGCGAAAACGCGATTTCGATTGCAAAGTACCACGCAAAACGCGCGGGCGTAGAAAAGAATATCCGTTTTTCCGTCTCGGACGCGCGAAACTTTACAAGCAATTTAAAGTACGGCGTACTTCTTTCCAATCCTCCTTATGGGGAACGACTGTCCGAGGAAAAGGACGTGCAAAAACTTATGCAGGGCTTGGGGAAAACTTTCCGCTCTTTATCCGATTGGAACGCGTATATTTTGACCTCTTTGCCCGATTTCGAGCGGTATTTCGGCAAGCGCGCGGATAAAAAGAAAAAACTGTTCAACGCGAACTTGGTATGCGGTTTTTACTCTTATTTTGGAAAATCGCCCAAAGAAAAAGACAAAAAATAAGGCAAAATATTATGTTTGATTACACAAAGACCGCTATCAATAAAATCGTAGCGGATTTTAAAAAATTTTCCTACCGTTTTAACATAGGCGCGCAAATTGTTTACATAGCGTATTTGATTTATGCGTTAATCGCAAACACGGAATTATGGATTATTAATACCATTCTCCTTGCCCTTTCCGCGATATATTTTATTTTCTTTCTGGTCGCCACGGCAAAGGACGCGAGTAAAACGCTTAAAAAACGGGTGAAAACGGTTTTTAAGCGTTGCAAACAAGTTGTCAAATTTTTCACGCTCGGCGTCATGCTCTATGGGATTTGGCAAACGTCTACGCACGTCGATCCCCTTTCCGTGATTTTGACAGCGCTTATGATTGTCGGCTGGGTCTTGCAAATCCTTTTTGAAATCATTTTAGTTTTCTTTTTGAATAAAGCAAACTTTGTTTGGGAAGCCGTGCAAGCGGATAAAGACGAGTTTGTCAAGCCCGCAAAAAGCGTAGGAAACTTCTTCAAGCGCATTACGGGCAGAGAAATAGAAGAAGAAAAAGAGCCGACAAAAAACCGCTTGCTTTTAGACGGAATGGTGGAAGAATACCGCGAGAAAAAAATCGAAGAAAAGAAAGAGAAAAAGCGCGCAAAAAAGGAAGCCCAGCGGCAAGCAAAGCTCACCGCCAAACAAAAAAAGAAAGAAGAAAAAATCGCAAAGAAAGCCGTGAAAAAGAAGAATAAACGCGTACCTGCCCCCATCGAGGAGCTTGCAAGCGCGAACGAAAACAATCAATAAAGGGAAGCGAGAACAAACCGTTCTCGCTTCCCTTTTTCAAAAAATCCAAAGTACTCCTATAAAGCTTTATACCCGCCCTCGGTGTGGCACACGGCAAGGACAGGTATCAAAGCAATAGGTTTATTGTGTGAACTATGTAATAAAGTCTCTCTCGACTCTCTTAATATGATTATAACATATTCACTCTTGATTGTCAAGAAAAATTAACTATGGTTAAGAAATGTTTCTTTTGGAAGGCGTACGTTTCACGTACGCCTTTTTTATTATTCGTCTTTATGAGAACAGCAGCAAGAGTTTTCTCCGTCCGCGTTCTTTTTTCCGTTTTTCGCGCTGCAGGAGCAGCCTGCGGGGCAGCCAATACATTTTCTACCGCTTTTTTTCGCTTTGATAATGTAGAGAGTCACGCCGCCGACAATCAATACGATTGCCGCGATTGCAATAATTTTACCTAACATAATAACACCTTACGATTTTTTAAGTTCGTATTCCGCTTTCAGCTGTCTTTGTTTTTTGATAATCATGAACGTGAAGATTGCAATGATTGCAAGCACGATCAGCCAACCGACGATAGGCATCCATGCCGAGCCAAAGTTTCCGCCCGTGAAAAGAGTACCGAAGAAGAATACTAAGAAGCCGATGCTATAACCGACTGCAAATTGCAATCCGATACCCGCCCAGAACCATTTTCTATCTTTGATTTCGGAGTTCATAGCGCCGATTGCCGCAAAGCAAGGAGGCGAAAATAAGTTGAACATCAAGAACGCAAGCGCCGCCGCTTTCGAAATACCGAATACCGCCGCAATCGAGCTACCTGCAACCCCTTCCATAATCACCAAATCTTCTACGTTGATAAGGTTGGTGATACCGAAACAAATCGCAAGCGTACCGACAACGTTTTCCTTTGCGATAAAGCCGGTAACTGCCGCCGCCGCAAGCTGCCAAGCGCATACGCCGATAACAGGCGCAATCGCATAGCCGAAAGGCAACGCAACGTCATGCAAAATCGAATCGTTGGGATTTTCCACTACGTGAAGCGTCCAATCGAAGTTTTGCATGAGATGTACCGCAAAGTTACATACGAGAATAATCGTACCCACTTTTACTATGTAAGACCAAGCGCGGGAAAGCATAGATTTGCATGCGCCCCAAAGGCTGGGAAACTTATATTCGGGGAGTTCGATAATAAAGAAAGACTTTCTAATCTTGTGCCCCGTGAGCAAGTTAATCAAAAGCGCGCAAAGCAAGATGATAACGATACCGACGAAATACATCAACGCACCAATCCAAGAAGAATTGCCGAAGAATGCGCCGGCAAACAAGGCAATGACGGGCAATTTTGCGCCGCAAGGCATAAAGGGAGTCAGCATCGCCGTAGCTCTACGTTCTCTTTCGTTGCGAATCGTACGGCAAGCCATAACGCCAGGGATTGCGCAGCCCGTACCGATAACGAACGGGATAATAGATTTACCCGAGAGCCCTACTTTCTTAAAAATGGGGTCGAGTACGACGGAAGCGCGGGACATATATCCGCAGTCTTCCAAAAGCGCAATCAAAAAATACATGACCATAACGAGCGGCAGGAAACCTATTACTGCAATCACACCGCCGATAATCCCGTCTACGAGAATAGAAGCCCAAACGCTGTCGCTATTGAGCGTTTCCGCAACCCATTCTTGCCCCTTTTCCAACCAACCGACAAAGGTATCGGCAATCCAAGGGCCAAGCCATGCCTGCGAAATTGCAAACACCAAGAACATAACCACCGCAAACAAAGGAATCCTCAACCATTTGTTGGTAAGAATCGCGTCGATTTTATCCTGTTTGTTGCGATCTTTTGTCAGTACTTTACGCGTTTCCACCGCTGAAACCACTTCGTTTACGAAAGCGAAACGCTTTCTATCCGCTTCCTCTACGACTTTTTTATCCGTAAGATCGATATCACCTTGCACGTACAAAGCAATTTGCGCTTTCCCCTTTTGCGAAACTGCCGTTTCAACAATTTCTTTCAAACCGTTCCCCGACGTGGATACCGTTTCTACAACGGGACAGCCGAGTTTTTTAGAAAGGGCTTGCACGTTAATGACTGTTTCTTTCTTTTTGTTAACGTCCGCTTTATTCAATGCAACGACAACCGGAATTCCCAGCTCCAAAAGCTGGCTCGTGAAGAATAAACCGCGACTCAAGTTCGTTGCGTCCACGATGTTGATAATCGCGTCCGGCTTTTCGTTTTGCACGTACGAGCTCGTGATGCTTTCTTCCGACGTGAACGGCGACATGGAATACGCGCCCGGCAAGTCGACTGCAATCAGTTCTTCTTCGCCGCTGTAAAAGCTCTTTTTGATAGGATGTTCTTTCCTTTCCACGGTAACGCCTGCCCAGTTGCCGACCTTTTCGTTTCTACCGGTCAACGCGTTGAACATTGTCGTTTTACCGCTGTTGGGATTGCCAGTTAAAGCAATTCTCATTGTTTTTTACTCCTTATATGAAAATTAAATGTTTTTCCGATTTCGTACGTATTTAAGCTTCCACGATGATCGCTCTCGCCAAATCCTTGTCGATGTTGTATCTCGCGTCCTTGATTGCGACCACGCAACCACCCTTCAAATGGGAAATCACCGTGATCGGTTCGCCGCTATAACAACCGAGCGAAAACAAAAACGAATTCAATTCTTCGTCGTTCGTTTCAATGCGTCGAATTACGTACTCTCTACCTACTTCTGCCACACTTAAATCCATATTTACACCTATTCCTTTTACTTTTTTTCTAAACACCCTATTGCTCTACTAGTATACAATTATATTTATGCGGTGTCAAGTAAAAATTAACCATAGTTAAGAAATTTTTTTGAAAATTTTGGTTTTTTCGACAATTTTTTGGGCAAACAAAAAAGGAAGACAAGCCGTCTTCCTTATAATTATATAATGTAAAAAGCGACCTACTTACTTTTTGACAAATTTTTTCATCATGGAAAAAGTTTCGTCGGAAATGAGGTGCTCCATGCGGCAAGCGTCCTCTTCGGCATTCGCGGCGGAGATTCCGTTTTTCATGAGATAATCGCGGATAATGCAATGCTTTTCAAACACCGCTTCCGCGTAGGTTTTCCCGCTTTCGGTAAGATAGAGATGTTTACCGTCTTCGTAAACGTAGCCTTGCTCGCAAAGGTGCTTGACAGCTTTATTGACCGCCGCCTGCGAAACTCCCATACGCTTGGAAACGTCGATACGGTGCACGACGTCCTGCTCTTTCCCGAGCGTTAAAATGCTTTCCAAATAATCTTCCGACGATTGATTGTATTTTCCCGTTACATTCATAATTTTTCCCCTTAATGCAAAAGTATTTTTCCCGAATTTTACGAAAAATAAGATAGTACGATAATGTTTGGTTTTAGAACCGAGCAGTTCAAGACGCGGCGAAGGAGCATACCGATAGTATGTGACTGAGCCGCAACGCAGTATTTCGACGTGTTATACAATCAAACAGGCGTCCCCGAATTTTACGGGAAACAGGATAGAGCGATATTGTTTGGTTGTAAAACCGAGAAAGACAAGGCGACGCGAACGAGCGTACCGAGTAGTACGTGAGCGAGCGTCAACGCAGTATTTCGACGTGTTATACAATCAAACAGGCGTCCCCGAATTTTACGGGAAACAGGATTTGCCTATTTTTAGAAACAAGCAGGTCAAGGCGCGCGAGCATTTGTTGACGGGAGCGTACATAGACGTACGTGACCGAAACAAAGCGGAGCGCAACGCCGAGATGCGCCGTTTATAAGAATAGGCAGGCGTCCCCGAATGAGAAGAAGCGGTAATTATTATCTACGGCATATTTATATACGTCCAAGATTTCTTCCCTACCTGTCAAACAAGCCACGAGCATAATTAAGGTGCTTTCGGGCAAGTGAAAATTCGTGACGAGCGCGTCGACGCATTTCATTTTATAGGGCGGATACAAGAAAATTTCCGTGTTTCCATGACATGCGCGAACCATGCCCTTTTCGTCCGCTACGCTTTCGAGCGTGCGCACCGACGTCGTACCGACGGCGATTACACGCCGACCTTCCGCTTTCGCTTTGTTGATAATTTCTGCGGCTTCGGGCTTGATTTCGTAGTATTCCGAGTGCATTTTATGGTCGGTGATAATTTCTTCACTGACCGGTCTAAACGTACCCAAACCCACGTGCAATAAGACTTCCGCGATTTGTACGCCTTTGTCTTTCAGTTTTTGCAAAAGTTCGGGCGTAAAGTGTAAGCCTGCCGTCGGCGCGGCAGCCGAGCCGTCCACCTTGCTATACACCGTGTTATATCGCGCTTGATTTTCCAGCTTAGCTTTAATATACGGCGGCAAAGGCATCGTACCAACTCTAGATAAGACGTCTTCAAACGCGCCCTCGTATTCAAACTCCACGATTCTCTCGCCCGTTTCGGTGATGTCCTTTACCGTGAGCGAAAGCTCGTCGCCAATCGTCATTTTTACACCAATTTTGCCCTTTTTCCCGGGTTTCATCAAGACTTCCCAAGTATTGAGCTCTAACCGTTTCAAAAGCAGTACTTCCACCACGCCGCCATGCGGCGTAAGCGCGTACGTACGCGCGGGAATTACTTTTGTGTTGTTGATAACGAGTACGTCCCCTTCCTGTAAATAATCGGAGATATCGCGAAAGATTTTATCCGTTATCGTTTTTCCTTTTGAATCGTACACCAAAAGGCGAGAAGAATCGCGCGGCTCTACAGGAGTTTGCGCAATCCGCTCCTCGGGTAAATCATAATAAAAATCGCTTTTTTTATACTGTACTTTTTCCATATCCGTTTCATTTTGGGCGTTTTCAACGCATACCTGTCCCTATCGTTTATTCGTTATCGTCAAAAATCGAGATTTGGCGCTGCGCTTTGAGGGTCGGCTTTAAGCCCATGTGTGCGCAGCCGTCTTTTAAGCAAATTCTGCCGCGCGGCGTACGCGCGATAAAACCGAGCTGTAAAAGATAGGGCTCGTATACGTCCTCTATCGTATTCGCGTCCTCGTTGATGGTCGCAGCTAACGTTTCCAAGCCCGTCGGACCGCCGCCAAATTTTTCAATCAACGCGCGAAGATAATCGCGGTCGGTTTCGTCTAACCCAAGCTCGTCAATTTCCAAGCGCGCGAGCGCGAAACGCGCGTCTTCGCGCGTAATTTGTTTATTCCCTTTCACAAGCGAGAAATCGCGGACGCGCTTCAAAAGTCGGTTTGCGATACGGGGTGTACCGCGGCTTCTGCGCGCAATCTCGTCCGCCGCGTCCTCCGCAATCGAAATTTCGAGCGCCCTTGCCGAGCGAGAAACGATTTCCCTAAGCTCGTTCGGCGTATACATTTCCAAGCGGTTGATAATACCGAAACGGTCGCGCAGAGGCGCGGCAAGCATGCCTACGCGCGTAGTCGCGCCGATAAGCGTGAATTTTTTGAGCGCAAAACGAATGTTCCGCGCAGACGGACCTTTGCCGACGATAATGTCCAGCGCGTAGTCTTCCATAGCGGAATACAAAATTTCTTCCACCGAACGGTTCAAGCGGTGAATTTCGTCGATAAAGAGCACGTCGCCGTCGTTTAGGTTTGTCAAAATCGCAGCGAGATCCCCTGAACGTTCAATCGCAGGTCCGCTCGTAAGCTTGATCGACACCCCCATTTCGTTCGCAATGATATGCGAAAGGGTGGTCTTACCAAGCCCGGGAGGTCCATACAAAAGCACGTGGTCAAGCGCTTCACCGCGCGCTTTCGCCGCCGCGATATATACGCTCAAATTCTCCTTGACCTTTTGCTGGCCGACGTAATCCGCCATGACTTTGGGTCTTAAAACGTTTTCTTCGACGTCGTATTCGGTTTTGGTGCTGACGAGCAAATTCTCGCCGCCGTATTCTTCTTCGTCAAACATAATTTATCCCTATCGTTTATTGAAAGTTCTTCGTATACAAACGCAACGCCGTATTTCTCAATCGATTCTTTGTTTTATATTCCTGTTTGTAACGCTCGCATGATAATTTCTTCCACTGTCTTTGCGCCAAGCTCGTGCGCTTTCTTTACCGCCTGCGCGCTCTCCGCGCGGGTAAAGCCTAAGCCCATGAGCGCCGACACCGCTTCTTCGTCTTGTGCGGAAAGCTTGGCAGGCGTTGCCTTTTCAGGCGCAGGCGTGAACGTATCTTCGCTTGCGCCGAGCACTTCCAACGCTGAAATTTTACCGTGAAGCTCTAAAACGATTTTTTCCGCCGTCTTTTTGCCAAGCCCCTTGACCGCCGACAAACGTTTCACGTCCGCCGTCGCAATCGCCATGGCGAAATCGTCCGCCGAAAGGGTCGCCAAAATCGAAATGCCCATTTTCGGTCCGACTCCCGATACCGAAATAAGTTTTAGAAAGAGTTCTTTTTCTTTCGGACTGTCAAACCCAAACAAGGTCATTCCGTCCTCTTTCACCTGTAAATAGGTATACACCTCGCCGATTGCGCCGACGGTAAGCGTGCGAAACGCGCCGCCCGAGCAATAGACCTCGTATCCTACGCCGTTTACGTCCAAAATCGCCGTCTCCGCCGTCGTCGTTAATACTTTCCCTCTCAAATATGCAATCATCTTTATTTCTTATCCTTTACCGATTTTACCACTAAATCCGCAAGTGAACCCGTACCTGCCCCTGTCTTTTTCGGTGTTTTCACAGAAATAGAGGCTCTGCCTACTCCTGTTACGCCCGCAATACCCGTTGCATTTTGCAAGTCATTGATTGCCGTAGCGGAAGAAAAACCGCCGCTTGATTTTTCGCGCTTAGAAGAACGGGCGGCGCTCGCCATCAGCTCTTGATACGCGCTCGCAGGCGCGGCGTTGTTCCCTTTTGTTCTCGTCATATTCCCTACAGCAAACAGTTCGCCGAACCGACTAGAAAAACCATGACAAAGGGCAATCGCAAGCGCGTCCGCCGCGTCGTCGGGTTTGGGGATAGCTTGCAAGCGCAGCATAGAAGTTACGACGGACTGTATTTGATGTTTATCCGCTCTACCGTAACCCGTCAACGCCTGTTTGATTTGCATGGGAGTATATTCATAGAGTTTTCCGCACGCCTTTACGCAAGTGAGTAACGCGACCCCGCGCGCATGCGCGACGGCGATACCCGTCGTAATGTTTTTTGAGAAAAAGAGTTCTTCCATCGCCACTTCGTCGGGGCGGTACTTTTCCAAAATTTTCGAAACGCCCTCTTCTAGCATCGCAAGCCGCACGGGCAAACTCTCGTTTTTGGGCGTGACGACAACGCCGTAATCAATCGCGCGGAAATTGCCGCGCTCGTCCTTTTCAATGACGCCGTAACCGAGGGTCGCAATCCCGGGGTCGATGCCCAAAATAATCATAATTTACTCCGCTAAGACAAAGTTTTTGTATAAAATACAAACTTTTGTTCTATTATATCCCATATTCACAAAAAAGTCAAGCCCTGCTTTGACTTAACTACGGTTTATTTCCGCCGTTTAAAAAAATTTTCACAAACTCAAAAAAATATGGCAGTCCCCTCTTGACAAAGGGAAAGTTTATGCTATACTGTTTGCGCGACGGGCGAAGCAATACCCCAAAACCGTCTTTTTTGCTCCCCTGTCCGCAGTTGCGATATGGAAATCCGCGCTTTTTTGAGAACGGCACGAAAAGGAGTGTGTAATGATGAAAAAGCTTGTGATGAAAATATTGCGTTTTTTGAAGCTCGACGGGCTCCTTTTGGGGCTCATCGAAAAAATACGGCTTGGCTTGACCAAAAAGATTGACAAGGGACTCGCCCCTCTTGAAGACTTTCTCGGCTAAGACGACAACCGCAACGAAAATCTTTTCGAGAATTGCGTGAATGGATACTCTCTTGGCGTTTCCCCGTCAAGGGGGTTCTTTTTTGTAACAAAAAACGCCGACCTTTCTAACAAGGTCGGCGTTTTTCTTTTTCTATTATTCCGCTTTGATTGCGCCAACGGGACAAACGTCCTCGCAAGCTCCGCAATCTACGCATTCGTCGGAAATCACGTAGATCCCTTTGCCTTCGTCAAGCGAAATCGCGCCAACGGGGCAGGTATCTGCGCAAGCGCCGCATGCCAAGCATTCATCCGTAATTACGTGTGCCATGAATTTATACCTCCGATATTTGCTTTTATAAATATATTATATCACGTTTTTTCAAAATAGTAAAGAGTTCCGCAAAAAAAATTTTAGCTTTTTTACTTTTTCCGCGTTTTATTTGCTTCCCCGAAGCCGCGCTACAATCTCTTTTGTCAACGCCGCCGCGAAGCGGATTTCTTCTTCCGTATTATTCTTCCCAAAACTAAACCGCACGCACTCTCTCGCTTCTTCGTCCGTCTTACCCATCGCAAGCAATACGTGGCTGGGCTTTATCGACGCGCTCGCACAAGCCGAGCCTGCCGCAAGCGATACCCCTGCAAGGTCCATATTATACACAAAATCCGCGTTATTCACCCCGCAAAAACGCACGTTCAGGACCGACGGAATCCGTTCCTCTTCCCCGCCGTTAATTTCCATGCCTTCCACGTTTGAAAGTTCCCTCAAAAACAACGCGTTCAATCTCGCAATTTTTTCATTCGACGCGGACACGGTAGCCACGTTTTGCTGATACGCCGCCGCAAGTCCCACGATTGCGGGCACATTTGTTGTGCCGCCGCGAAGCCCACGTTCCTGCTCCCCGCCGACGATGAGTCCTTTCACTTTCACGCCGCCGCGGATATACAAAACGCCGCAACCCTTCGGCCCATAAAACTTATGGGAAGAAAGGGAAAGCATATCCACGCCCAGCTCTTTCACGTCCATTTGCATATACGGCGCGGCTTGCACCCCGTCGCAAAAGAAAAGCACTCCGCTTTCCTTTGCTATTTTCGCAATCTCGGCAACCGGTTGTATAACCCCCGTTTCATTATTTACCGCCATTACGGCAATCAAACCCGTTTTGTCCGTAATCGCTTCTTTCAAGATACTCAACTCGACCCTGCCCCCAGCATTTACGGGTAAATAGGTAACGGAAAAGCCCTCTTTTTCTAATTTTTCCGCTGCAGCAAGAACGGCGTGGTGTTCTATAGCGGAAACGATGACGTGGTCCTTGCCTTGTTCTTTTTGCGCGTGTGCGCCGCCGTAAAGCGCCCAGTTATCCGCTTCCGTCCCGCCCGACGTGAAATAAATCTCGTTGGGCTTGGCGTTCAAAAGCGCCGCGACGGTATCCCTTGCGGTATCAATGGCGAGCATCGCTTTCCGACCTACGGCGTGCGGCGAGTCTGCATTCCCGAACACTTCGGTAAAATACGGCAGCATCTTTTGGAGTACGTTTTCTTCGAGCGGCGTCGTTGCCGCGTGATCGAAATAGATCCTTTTTAACATAACGCCCCTCCTTTTTCTTTCATGTATATTATAATGCTTTGCTAATTATTTGTCAATCTAAACGCAATCAAACGCCGAATAAAAAGTTTTTTTGCAAAAATAGGAATTTTTTTCAAAAACCCCCTTGAAAAATGTTCGAAAATATACTATAATGTTTGTAATTATCGGTTTTTCGTAAAAACCAACGGAAAAACAGGGTTTGAGAGAATACCCTTTCCACGTTTTACCTCCCAACTGACCGATAAAATTTCTTTTTTCAACACAAGGGGGATTTATATCATGAGCACAAATTTTGAGAGCATTCGTAACATTGCGGTTGTCGGCCACAGCGGCGAAGGCAAAACGACGCTTGTGGAAGCAATGCTGATGGCGGCAGGCGCGATCGACCGTATGGGTAAAGTAACGGACGGCACGACCGTTTCCGACTACGACGATCTCGAAAAGGCAAAGAAAATGTCCATCTATACGTCCGTTTCCAATTTGATTTGGAAAAACGTAAAGATTAATCTTCTCGATCTTCCCGGCTACTATGATTTCGAAGGGGAAAGAAACGAGGGTTTACGCGCAGCAGGCGGCGCGCTTTTGGTTATCGGCGCAAACGGCGTAATTCCCATCGGCGCGGAATCGATTATCGAAAACTGCTTGAAGCTTGGAAAACCGCTCATCATCTTTATCAACGGTATGGATAAAGAAAATGCGGACTATCTCGGTACGGTACAAGCTCTTCGCGCAAAGTATGCAGGTAAACTTGCTCCTATTCAAATTCCTATTATGGAAGGCGGCAAAATGCAAGGCGTTATCAATGCGCTTCAAGAACGCGCTTACCTTTTCAAGGACGGCGGTCCTCAAGAAATCCCCGTACCTGAAAATATGAAAGACCAAGTGGAAGAAATGAAAGCTTCTCTTATGGAAACGGCTGCGGAAAACGACGAAGTCTTGCTCGATAAATATTTTGAAACGGGCGATTTGACGAGAGAAGAAACGATTCAAGGTATCCGTATGGGTATCGCGTCGGTTAGCACGATCCCCGTCATGGCAGGCTCGGCACTCACCAACCGCGGCGTTATCAACCTTTTAAACGAAATCGTTACGTACATGCCCCTTGCACGCGAACGTTTGAACACGATGGTTTCCGACGCAAGCGGAAAAATGTACTCCCTCCACACCGAAGCAAACGCGCCTTTTGCAGCGCAGGTATTTAAGACAGTTATCGATCCTTTCTCCGGTAAACTTAGCTATTTAAAGAGCTTCCGCGGCGTTTTGAAGAGCGGCTCTACCGTTTGGAATCCCAACACCGAAACGGAAGAAAGAATCGGTCAAATCTACGTACTCCGCGGCAAGAAGATGGAAGCGGTCGACGAGCTTACAGCAGGCGACATCGGCGCGGTTAATAAACTTAACGACACCAACACGGGCGACACCCTTTGCGACCCTGCGGATAAAGTGAAATTCACTTCCATTTATTTCCCGAAACCTACTCTCTTTATGTCGGTTGCGGCGGAAAAGAAAGGCGAAGAGGATAAGGTATTTGCAGGTCTTGCAAAGCTTAAAGAGGAAGACTATACTTTCTCAATTGAAAAGAACGCGGAGACGGGCGAAATGGTCATCGGCGGTCAAGGCGACGTACAACTTGAAATTCTTGCAAAGAAAGTAAAAGCGCGCTATGGCGTAGATATGAAGCTTTCCGAACCGAAGATTGCGTACCGTGAAACCATTCGCGGCAAAGCGGAAGCGGAAGGCAAACATAAGAAACAATCGGGCGGTCACGGTCAATACGGTCACGTTAAGATTCGTTTCTCCCCTTGCGAAGAAGATTTCATTTTCGAAGAAGAAGTTGTCGGCGGCGCAGTACCCAAGAACTACTTCCCCGCAGTTGAAAAAGGCTTGCGCGAAAGCATGGCGGAAGGTCCTTTGGCAGGTTATCCCGTTACCGGCTTGAAAGCGGTGCTTTACGACGGCAGCTACCACGACGTTGACTCGAACGAACTTTCTTTCAAAATGGCGGCTTCGATTGCGTTTAAAGAAGGCTTAAAGAACGCGAAACCCGCCCTTCTCGAACCGATTTACAGCTTGAAAATCGCTATTCCTGCGGATTATCTCGGCGACGTAATGGGCGACATAAACAAACGCCGCGGCAGAATTATGGGCACGGATACGGAAGGTGACCGTTCCATCATCACGGCGGAAGTTCCTCTTGCGGAAATCAAACAATACACAATGGAACTTCGTTCTTTGACGCGTGGCAGCGGTAAATTCGTGTCCGAATTCCTTGGCTACGAAGACGTACCCCCTATGCTCGTAGAAAAAATCGTAGCAGCAGCGAAAACGAACGCATAACTAAGAACCCACGGGTAAAGGCAGCGTACTCCTTTCGCCAGCCTTTGCCGATACGCGAAAAACTGCTTCCGAATCCCCCTTCGGAAGCAGTTTTACTTTACAACACCGCAAAAAAGATGTTATAATAGAACCATGAAATATAATTATAAAACTCTCTATGAAAAAAGCGCGGCGTTTTTTGAAAGACGCCCTAAAGCTAAACATTGCTTAAAATACGTAACGCCCTTGCTTTCAGCGTTCTTTTTCGGCGCGTACGCATTTCTTTGGCTGTACGGAATTTTTATCAAAGATTTTGCGACCATGGACTACGTAAAACTATTCACCCTCGCCGCAACGGCTTATATTCTCGTCACTGTTCTTCGTCTTGCGGTGGCGCGCCCCCGTCCCTACAGCGCAAAGGGCGCGGGAATCACCCCGATTTTAAAACGGAAAGGCGGCGAAACGGACTCCTTTCCAAGCAGACACGTTGCCTCCGCAGCCGTAATCTCCATGCTCGTACTTTCCCATTTCACGGCAGTCGGCATTTTGATGCTCGGCTTGACCCTGCTCCTCGCTTACACCCGTTTCGCAGCAGGCTTACACTACCCCAGCGACCTACTCGGTGGCTTTTTATTAGGCGTCGCCGTTGGCGCTTTTGTATGGATTTGGTAAAAGAAAAAGCAAACTCGCGTTCGAGTTTGCTTTTTTAATATTCGTCCGATATACCTAATAAATAGTCTGCTGTCGTTTCTAAAGCTTTACAAATCAAACAAAGCGTTTCCAAAGAAGGATAACTTTTGCCTGATTTATAATCGGTCACACATTGTTTGGAAACGTTGATTTCTTTGGCTATTTCCACTTGCGTCTTTCCACTGATTTTTAATAATTCATTAAATCTTTCCGTAAACTTCATAATAAAATTATACCGAAAAATAGTCAGTTAATACTTGACAGTACGCTATAGACTTACTATTATGTTAATTTACGCGGAACACGAGATAATGAAGAAAAGAAAACTGTCTATAAAAACGGTTTTAAAAATGGAATGCTATTTATGATAGAAACTTTAGCTTTGCAATAAACATTCTCCAAAATATTACGCCTCCCAAAAGTAATCCAACTTGTGGGAGGCGTTCTTGTTAAAACCCATTAGTTCTTTTGCTTATGCTTTACGATTTGATAAAGGAAACGTTTTCAATAGTAACCGTAACGTTCGTATTTTCAGCCTCAGAAGTATTTGTGCTTTCATTCGTGGACGATACTTTCAAAT
>JAFTQI010000016.1 GCA_017462825.1 Clostridia bacterium
CCGTCCCTTGCGTGGTGGAGATAAGCGGATTCGAACCGCTGGCCTCCTCGTTGCGAACGAGGCGCTCTACCAACTGAGCCATATCCCCAAAGCGTTTCTATTATAGTATATTTTCCTTGCCTTGTCAAGAATTTTTTTGCCGTTCCGTAAAAAAATAAAACTTTTTTTTCGGAAAAATCAAAAACACGCCGTTGGGCGTGTTTTTAACATTCCAAATTATTCGTTTGAGGGGGAGTTCTCTTTTGCGTTTTTGTCGTCTTCGTTTTGTTTCGGTGTATTTGACCAAATTCTAAACAAGGACAAAATCGGCAAAATAACGCCGCCGACGATGTTTCCAAGTACGCACATCAAAAGATACACCACCGCTTTACCCGAGAATCCAAGGAAATAAATATAAAGAGTATTCGCGACCGAATGATCGAATCCGCAAAATGCAAAAACGATAATCGGGAACATCACGCCTACGGTCGTGGATAATTTCTTGCGAGGAGCGTAATTAACCGCCCCAATCGAAAGGGTAATCAAGAAACCGCAAAGAATCGCCGAGCAGAATGCCTTAATCGCCCACAAATGCGCGTCAAGCTTTACGGACATAAGTGCTTTTGCTTGAGGGACAACGCTGTCAGCCAAGGGGGAGTAATAAACGAGAATAGCGGCGAAAAGTACGCCGATCATATTTCCTAAAAAGCATACGGGAAGCTTCCAAAAGTTTTTTGCGCCCATTTCAGGAATATCGGAAATCAAGCCCGTAAAAAGCTTCATTTCAAACATTACAATCGCCAAAATACCCAAAGAAAAGAGTACCGAGCCGATAAGTTTTCCCCAAGTCTCGTAAAGGTGGCAGGCGAGCAAAAACGCTGTGCCGCCAACGCCAATCATAACGCCCGAACAAAAGGACATCAAACAAAAAGAAATGAATTGCGCTTTCGTCAATTTTTCAAGTGGTTTCATAACATACACCTCTAAATTACGTTTTGATAAGCAAACCTATAAAATTATAATGCAAAAAGTTGAAAAAATCAAGTCAAAAATAGGATTTTTATAAAAATATTCTATATTTTTCACGATAAGGGAAGAGAACCCAGCATTTGCGAGTTTGCAAAGGCTGGCTAACAATTAAAACGGATCTTCAGGCAATTCAAAAATATTGTCGTTATCGCTTACCGAACCGGACGGAGTGGATGGTTTATCGTCCTTGCCGTAGCCACACGCTGCAGACGTCAGCGCCATTATCGCGCCAAGCAAAAGAATAAAAAATTTTCGCATAATTTGCTCCTTTTTCTCATTAATCAAACTTATCTTCTGGCAATGGGATTTTTCCAATCTTCGAACCCTCATTCCGCTTGCACAATTTCCCGTCATTTGCTTGAATAAATGTGCAAAAGGGGGCAAAAGTGTAAAAAGTACAGCTTTTCGCGGATTCGTATTCCTTAGCTTAACGTGTACGTTAAAAATCGCCAACGGGATTAGGATTAGGAGTTTCGAAGAGATCTTCTTCGCCTTTAAAACCGCTCATGGTGAGCACGTCTTGTTCATTAAACATAACGAGTTGAATTTGGATTTCATTATATTGTAATTTCATATTCTTATCCTCATTCATTCGTTATGCGATATAAGCCTTTGCGGACAAGCCGTAATTATAAAGTGCGATTGCAAGCTTAGACATGGCATTGCCTTTGTCTTTCATTGCGTATACGTAGGCATTGACACTATACGTAAGCGTTTGCATTTCCACTCCGTCACAAGAAAGAACAAATGTATAAGTATCGGCAAAACCCGTTGCAAAGATGCCGTCCGTATAAACCGTATCGTCTATGATATTGACGTTCAGACCGTTGACTGTTATGGTAAGGTTTTGAGTCGTGACGTTAGCGGTATTAATTTTTACGTAGATTTTGTTTACGTTATCAAAGTAAACGCCTGCGCTTTTAAAATATGCAGGGTAAATTGCATGTTCCTCAAGCATATTTGTCAATTTGAAATCCGTGGTATTAGGTGTAGAAGTGGAAGCCGTACCAATGTTTTCAACGCCATTCGTCGTAGGCGTTTCGTCCGTGGTTTGGTTGGAATAGTTATACGCCGCATCTCCATAGTAGAGTAAATCGGTAAGGAGTTTTTTAAGTTTATCGTTTGGTTCGTCAACAAGTTTCTTAAGCTGATTTTGCGCGTAGATTTTTACGCTGTATTCCGCCTTAGTCGCAAGAACTTGCTCGTCTAGCTTGAGCTCTGCTTTGATATTGCTTGCCATATAGTGCGGAGGAACTTCCAACGAGAAAACATATCTTTCATCTGCGCCTTTTAAGCCGCGAACTTCATACGTGTTTTCTTCAATCGTGAAATACATTTTCGCTTCGGCGAGCTCGTCAGGCATAGTAACGTAATAATTCATCGTAATATCTTTGCCGATAGTGATACTTGCACTATCGATGTTTGCGCGCGCTTGTGCGTATACTTTGATAGAATCCACGCGAACCTGACCTCCGCTTAAAATAATCGTAAAGCTTTGGGCGGGGTTCGTAGGTATAATGGTAACGATATTTCCGTTTACGTTTGAAGCGTTAAGAGAATTTTTAAGAGCAGTAGCATAATGTGCAGTGTTGCAATAGAACTCTATTTTCGTTATATTAGCGGGATATGCAATAATTAATTCGCTATTTTTATAGAAACGTGCGGGCTTGGCATAATCTGCAATGTTGGTTGCGCTTGCTGTCTTGTTGTTCGTAACCGTAATGCCATTTTCTTCCCAAACTTGTTGGGAGGTGGAGAATGCGGTGCGTTTTGCGGCATCGTCAAAAGTGAGAGTCACCGCCGCTTCCGCGCTTGCGTGGTGATTGTGCGTCGGGGTTACCCACAAGGTCAGCGTTAAGAGTATCGAAACGAGTGCGGCAAAGCAAGCCAAGAGCAAAGTTTTGATTCTTTGTTTCGCTTTGTACATAGTGTCTCTCCTTACGTGAAGTTCTTTTGTGAAAATAATTATATTGTTCTATGCGATAGAGCGTGTGCAGGTGCACTTGCATAGCTTGGATATATGTACATTTATAAATGATATTATTAAAAATTATTATATAGTAAAGTTTTTTGAATGTCAATGGGGAGATGAAAAATTATCAATTTATAAACAACTTTTCGGTTTTTTGTAAAAGGAAAGTTTTTACACGTAACGCCTTGACAGTTTTTTGCCGATGTGTTATAATATAAAATGGCTTGATAGGTATTATCCTGTTTAATAGGAGTTGTTACAGTGGAAAAAATTCCTTCTCTTTCAGAGGTAAAAAAACTGAATATAGAAGAGAGTTTAGTGTTGGCGAAATCCTTACGAGAGAAAATTATTGAAACGGTTTCTCAAAACGGGGGGCATTTGGCTTCGAATTTGGGCGTCGTGGAAGCGACGATTGCCTTGCACCAAACTTTTGATTCGCCCAACGATAAAATTATTTTTGACGTCGGACATCAATGCTACGCGCATAAACTTTTAACGGGTAGGGGAGAGGACTTCCACACTCTACGCCAGTATAAGGGGATCTCGGGCTTTACCAACCGTTTCGAAAGTGAACACGACATAGCCAACGAAGGGCATTGCGGCACCTCGATTTCCGTTGCATTAGGAATTGCCGAAGCGAATAAGCTACAAGGTAAGAACGATTACGCGATTGCGGTAGTTGGCGACGGCGCGTTGACGAACGGTATGATTTACGAGGCTTTGAACAACTGTACGAATAAGGACGTGCGATTGATTGTTTTGCTCAACGACAACGAAATGTCTATCTCCGAGAACGTAGGGGGACTGCACCGTTATTTATCGAAAATTCGTACGAGTAAAAAATATTTCCGTTTAAAGCATAGAACAGATCGTTTTTTCTCGAAAATTCCCTTGCTGGGAAAACCGTTGCTCCGCTTTTTTAAATGGACGAAAGATATTTTCAAGAGAACCTTTGTCAAGAATAATTTATTTGAAGATTTAGGGCTGTCTTATTTGGGCCCTGTAGATGGGCACGACGTTCGGCGTTTAAAATTGGTATTAGAAGAAGCCAAGAAAAAGGGAAAATGCTGCGTAGTGCATATGCTTACCCAAAAAGGGAAAGGCTACGAGCTTGCGGAAAGTAATCCCGAACAATACCATTCCACGGGCAAATTTGACGTCGCGCAAGGCTCGGCGGCCTCAGATAAAATTTCCTATTCGGATTTTGCGGGCGAATTGATGTGTAAAAAAGCGGCAAACGACCCTACCGTGTGCGCGTTGACTGCGGCTATGTGCGACGGAACGGGGCTTACCCGATTCGCTCAAGAATTTCCCGAACGTTTCTTCGACGTGGGGATTGCGGAAGAACATGCCGTTACCTTTGCGAGCGGTTTGGCGTTGAACGGTTTAAAGCCCGTCGTGTTCTTATATTCTACGTTCGCGCAAAGAGTATACGACCAAGTTTTTCACGATGTCGCACTGCAAAAATTGCCGATGACGTTTATGTTTGACCGTTGCGGCGTAGTGCCGAACGACGGCGTCACTCATCAAGGGATTTTTGATTACGCATTATTCTCGGCGATTCCAAACGTGAAAATGTATTCTCCCGAAACGTATGCGGAAATGGAAATAGTTTTTGAGCGTTCTCTAGCGGATACCGTGATTTCGATGGTACGCTACCCCAAAGGGATAGAACGCACGTCCTTGCCTGACGAACCTATGGTTTTCGATGAAGAAAACCTGCTTTTTCACACGCAAGACGTAGAGGAAAACGAGTGTGTTATCATCACTTACGGAAGACTTTCGGCTCTTGCGGAAGACGTTTTAAAGGACTTGAAAACAGAACGTTCCGTCGGTATGGTAAAGCTGCTGCAAATTCATCCTTTGAACGTGGACAAGCTCCGCGCCCTTTTGAAAAATGCGAAATGGGTATACGTGCTTGAAGAAATGGAAAAGAGCGGCGGCGTGGGCGAGAAAATTCAAGCGATTTTATGCGAAACAAGCACCCGTGTACGCGTTCACGCTATCGAGGGCTTTGTGGAACACGGCGCGTTAGCCCCGCTTTACGAGGAACTCGGTTTTACGCTCGAGCAAGTGAAAAAAAATATTTTGAATATGTTTTAATCGGTATATAAAAACCCCGTCAGGCGAGTCCTGACGGGGTTTAGTGTTATTCTTCGTCGAATTTGTTTTCCAAGAAACGGCTTACGTCGTAGTTTTGTCTATAAATCAAATAAGTTGTAACGTTGGGCGCGGTGAAGTCTTTCAATGTGACTTCTTCCAAAACGCCGGCGTCAAGTTTGTCCTTAATTAACTTATAGGGCAAGAAAGAGTAGCCGAGCCCGTTTTCGAGATAGGGCAAAAGCTTGGAAGAATTGTCTACGTCCAAACGGAAGATGTGATTTCTCGGGAAAAGGGAGCGAATGAATACGCCTGCTTCCGATAGGGTGAAATCGCACATCAAATAGGGCAGTTTTGAAAGCTGCTCTTTTGTCACGCCGTCGGGGTATTCGTTTGCGCCTTTCTTACAAACGAGGGTAACTCGGTCCACGTCGAATACATCGCAGTTAAAGCCGATACGTTTTAAGGGAATCGCCGAGAATACCATATCAAGCATGTTATCCTGCAAGTGCTGTATTAAATCAAGCGAGTGCCCGAGCATGACTTTTACGCTCGTCACGGAATTGTCTTTCAAGCACTCGTCAACGAGCGGTTTAACGTACGTCTCGTAGGTCGCGTTAATCGCGCCGATAGAAAATTTACGGCTATGGCTAGAAAGAGCGTTCATTTCTTCAATGGACGTGCTTTGTAATTCAAGAATTCTTTCCGCATAGCGCAGGAAAATTTCACCCGCTTCCGTGAGTTTGACCGTTTTCGAACCGCGAGAGAAAAGTTTTTTCCCGACTTCCTTTTCCAGCTCGCTAATACGGTTGGTTACCGTAGATTGCGCAATGAAAAGCTGTTCTGCCGCCAAGGTGAAGTTTTTTACTTTCGACAAAAAGATAAATGTTTTAAGTTCTTCGGTGTTCATTTAAAAAATTGATTATCCTTATCATTTTAATTGATTTTATTATAACGCGTAAAAATGGAAAAAGCAAGAGTTAAACGGAATTTTTTTTGCAAAAAAGGAAACTTTTTTTATTTTTGGCGGATATTTCTTCCGCGCGATTGACAAAGACGTTAAAAAAAGCTATACTAGAATAAAACAAAATTGTTTTGGACGGAGTTATGAAAGAAACTATACGTGCGCGTGTCGCGCAAATTAAAAAGGAACTCGAAAAGGGGAATCCTTACGGGGAAAAAGTCCTGCTTGTTGCGGCGACGAAAACACAGCCTAGCGAAATCATCAATATGGCGATTGAAGGAGGCGTGGACGCGGTCGCGGAAAACAAGCCGCAAGAATTTCGGGATAAGAATGAATCGCTTTTGCCTTGTCCTCGTCATTTTATCGGGCATTTACAAACGAATAAAATTAAATATTTGCTTGGAAAAATCGAACTCTATCATTCGTGCGATAGAGAAGATTTAGCAAACGAGCTTGCGCGGCAATCGCGGGCAAAGGGAATCGTTTCCGATATTCTTATCCAAATCAATATCGGCGACGAAGAAAGCAAGGGCGGCTATTCCTACAACGAGGCAAAAGAGGTTTTTGCGCGGCTTTCCCAAACGGACGGCTTGCGAGTGCGCGGTTTTATGGCGATGCTTCCTGAAATGGGAACGGAAGAAACGCTACGTGCGTTAGTGAGAAAAATGCGAGCTTTGTATGATTGGGCTAAAAAACAATCAAGCGATATTGCCTATCTTTCAATGGGTATGAGCGGGGATTACAAGCTTTGCGTGGAAGAAGGCAGCAATGTAATTCGCGTTGGCTCAACGATTTTCGGCGCAAGAGATTACAGCAAGTGAGTAGAGGAAAATGAAAGGACAAAAAGGAACGGGCTATGCCTTTGTCACGGGCGCGACGGGCGGTCTTGGAAAAGCGTTCGTGTATGCGCTCGCAAAGCGCGGCTATAAATTGCTTTTGACGGGCAGGAGTGAAGAAAAACTCCTTGTCTTGAAAGAAGAACTCGCGAAAAAATATCCGCAAACGGAGTGCGAAATTTATGCCGCGGATTTATCTTTACAGGCTAGCAGGGACGCGATGAACGCGAAAATTGCGGGAAGCGGAAAGAAGATTTCATTGCTTGCAAACGTTGCTGGTGCGGACATTCAAAAGGGATTGGAAAAATATACTCAAGAGAAGATTTCTTTTCAATGTAGAGTCAACTTTGAAGCGGCGGTCGCGTTTTCAAAATTTGCAATCGACAATCGTGCGGAAGAATTGCAAATCGTCAACGTTTCTTCCGTTTCAGGGATTTATCCGATGCCGTATTTTGCGATTTACAGCGCGTCAAAAGGGGCGCTGACTTCCTTCTCGCAAGCCCTGCGCGCGGAAATGAAAGGAAAGGGAGTGAAGGTGACGGTCGTCCTGCCCGGCGCAATGCCGACAAGAGCGGATATCAAAGCGCAAATCCAAGGGCAAGGGCTTTGGGGAAAAATGGCGGCAAAATCCCCCGAGTCGGTCGCGGAAGCCTCGCTCAAAGCGGTCGCGAAAAATAAACGTAAGGTAATCGTCGGGTTTTGGAACAAAGTTATGCGAGTCGGTACGTGTTGGATGCCGACCTCTTGGCGGCTCGCATTTATCGCTCGAAGATGGAGCAAAATCAGCAAAGACGCATTTTAATAAATGGAAAAAACGCTTTCCTCATTGACGGGGAGGGCGTTTACATTTATGTAAAAAAGTGAAAATTCCGTGAAGAATCCCCATTTTAGGCGTTCAAATCCTTGACAAGGCATTTATTTTTATGTATAATCGATTTAATACATTAAAAACTATTCTTTAATCGAAAAAATAAAACGTGAGGTGAGAGTATGATTGAATTTAACCCCATGAGTAATTTATTGGAACAGGATCAGTATAAGTATAATCTACAAGACGTAGAAAATCCTAACTTGTTCCGTGATATTTATCCCTACGACGAAGTGCCGAAAACTTCGTTCAACCATCGCCGTGTGCCGATGAACATGCCCAAAGAGATTTGGATTACCGATACGACGTTCCGTGACGGTCAGCAGTCGCGTGCGCCTTACACGGCAAAGCAAATCGTCGACATCTATAAGATGATTGCACGGCTCGGCGGACCGAAAGGCGTCATTCGTCAAAGTGAATTTTTCGTATACACGAAAAAGGATAGAGAAGCGTTAGAGCAATGTATGGCGCTTGGCTACAAGTTCCCCGAGATTACCACTTGGATTCGCGCAAAGAAAGAGGATTTCGAGCTTGTGCACGATATCGGGATCAAGGAAACGGGTATTTTGGTCAGCTGTTCCGACTATCATATCTTCAAGAAATTGAACATGTCGAGAAAACAGGCTTACGATCATTATCTTGGCGTTGTGAAGCAAGCGTTTGAAGCGGGTATTTCGCCTCGTTGTCATTTGGAGGACTTGACGAGAGCGGACTTGTACGGCTTTGTCGTACCGTTTGTAAACGCGCTTGTCGAGCTTTCGAGAGAAGCGAATATTCCCGTCAAAATTCGTATGTGCGACACAATGGGCTACGGCGTACCGTTTGCGGGCGCAGCGCCTCCTAGAAGCGTACCCGGCTTGGTTTACGCATTGCACCATTATTCCGACGTTACCTCCGAAATGCTCGAATGGCACGGTCATAACGATTTCTATATGGGCGTTGCGAACGCGGTCAGCGCATGGCTTTTCGGTGCGAGCGGCGTAAACTGTTCCTTACTCGGTATCGGGGAAAGAACGGGTAACGTACCCGTCGAAGCGATGGTCATGCAATACGCTTCGTTGCGCGGAACGCTTGACGGTATGGACACGACGGCGATTACGGATATTGCGGAATATTTCAAAAAAGAGCTTGGCTACGAGATCCCGCCTATGACGCCTTTCGTGGGTAGCGCGTTTAACTTAACGAGAGCGGGCGTACACGCGGACGGCATGATGAAAGACGCGGAAATCTATAATATTTTCGATACGGAAAAGATTTTGAATAGACCTGCGGAAGTTTCGATTTCGAATACGTCCGGTTTGGCGGGGATCGCGTATTGGGTAAATAAACACTTCAAGCTTTCCGAAGAACAACAGGTCGGGAAGCAGGATTGGCTTGTAAAAACGCTCAAAGACGAAATCGACGGTTTGTATGCGGACGGTAGAACGACGGTAATGGGCGAGGAAGAATTGGAAACGCTCGTGAAAAAGTACGTTCACGATGAACGCAGTAGTTTGCGCGGCTTAAACATTTAAGCCAAAGGAGAGAATATGGGTTACACAATTGCGCAAAAAATAATTAAAAATCACCTTGTTTGCGGCGAAATGGTCGCAGGTAAGGAAATCGGACTTCGTATCGATCAAACGCTCACGCAGGACGCGACGGGCACGATGGCGTACTTGCAGTTCGAAGCGATGGGAATCGACCGTGTAAAGACGGAGCTTTCCGTAGCGTATATCGACCACAACACCTTGCAGGCAGGCTTTGAAAACGCTGACGACCACCGTTATATCCAAACGGTGACGAAAAAACACGGCATTCGTTTTTCCCGTCCCGGGAACGGCATTTGCCATCAAGTCCATTTAGAGCGTTTTTCTAAGCCCGGGAAAACGTTGATCGGCTCGGATAGCCACACGCCGACGGCGGGCGGTATCGGTATGCTCGGTATGGGTGCGGGCGGTTTGGACGTTGCGGTTGCTATGGGCGGCGGCACGTACTACATAACCATGCCCAAAATGATTAAAGTGAATCTTGTCGGTCAACTTTCCGATTACGTCGGCGCAAAGGACGTCATTTTGGAAGTATTGCGTTTGCTCGGTGTCAAGGGCGGCGTCGGCGCAATCGTTGAATATGGCGGCGAAGGGGTCAAGACGCTTTCCGTTCCCCAACGCGCGACGATTACGAATATGGGCGCGGAACTCGGCGCGACGAGCTCGATTTTCCCGTCTGATGAAGTAACGAAAGCGTTCTTGAAAGCGGAAAACCGCGAAGAAGACTGGATCGAACTTTCGTCCGACGCGGACGCGAAGTTCGACGCGGAATATACCGTCGATTTATCGGCGTTGCATCCCTTGGCAGCTTGTCCGCATAGCCCCGACAACGTAAAATCGGTTGCTGAGCTTTCGGGTATGAAAATCAATCAAGTATGTATCGGGTCTTGTACGAATTCGTCCTTGTCGGATATGTTGACGGTAGCGGCGATGCTCAAAGGCAAGACGGTGCACCCCGACGTAAGCTTATCCATCTCGCCCGGCTCGAAGCAAGTATATACCATGCTTGCGGAGTGCGGCGCGTTGGCGGACCTTATCAATGCGGGCGCGAGAATTTTGGAATGCGCTTGCGGACCTTGTATCGGTATGGGTTTCTCGCCCAACTCGGCAGGGGTGAGCTTGCGTACGTTCAATAGAAATTTCTTGGCGCGTAGCGGTACGGCGGACGCGCAGGTATATCTGGTTTCCCCTGAAACGGCGGCGGCATCGGCGATTGCTGGCGTATTTACCGACCCCACTTCCCTCGGCATTGCGCCCAAAGTGGAAATGCCGTCGGTGTTCAAAATCAACGATAACTTAATCGAAATGCCCGCTACGGTGGAAGAAATGGAAAGCGTAGAAGTCGTGCGCGGTCCGAATATTAAGCCGATTCCCGTAGGGAAGGCGCCGGATAAGGATTTGCATTGCGAGCTTATTTTGAAAGTGGGCGACGATATTACGACTGACCATATCATGCCCGCAGGTACGAAAGTATTGCCTTATAGATCGAACGTTCCCAAGCTTTCGGAATTTTGCTTTACCGTATGCGATAAAGACTTCCCTCAAAGAGCGAAAGCAAAGGGCGGCGGTGTGATTTTAGGCGGCTCGAACTACGGTCAGGGCTCGTCGCGCGAACACGCAGCGCTCGTGCCTTTGTACTTGGGTATTAAAGCGGTAGTAGCAAAGAGTTTTGCTCGTATTCACGTGGCAAACCTGATCAATTTTGGCATCGTACCGATGACCCTTGCAAACCCCGACGATTACGAAAACTTTGTGGAAGGCGACGCGCTCGAAATCAAAGATTTCGCAGCGACGGTGAAAGGCGCGACGGAGGCGACCCTTGTTAATAAGACGAACGGCGCGCAGGCGAAGCTTTGCTTAAACTTGTCCGAAAGACAGCGTGAAATGCTCTTGGCGGGCGGTTGCTTAAACTATACGAAAAATCAGAGGTGAAAAGGAATGGAAAAAGCAGAATACAAAGCGCAGCTTGACGTTGCGTGCGAAAAATTTAGAAAACTGATGGCGGAACAGCTCAAGCGCGTGGAAGATATGAAAGCGCAAGGTGATTTTGTGGATTATTCCGCGCTTGATTGCATAAAAATCGGGGTATGCGGCGGCGACGGTATCGGTCCGATCATCTCCGCACAGGCGCGCAGAGTGCTCGAATTTATCCTTGCCGATTTGGTCAAGGCGGGGAAAGTCGAATTTAAGGATATTGAAGGCCTTACGATTGAAAACCGTATTGCGAAAGGTAAGGCGATTCCCGACGACGTTATGGCGGAGCTCAAATCCTGTCATATCATCTTGAAAGGGCCGACGACGACTCCCCAAAAAGGTAGCGGTATGCCAAACATTGAATCGGCGAACGTTGCGATGCGCAAAGCGCTTGATTTGTTTGCGAATATCCGCCCTGTAAAAGTCCCTGAAGAGGGGATTAACTGGACGATTTTCCGTGAAAATACGGAAGGGGGATATGCAATCGGTTCATCCGGTTTCAATATCACGGAAGACTTGGCAGTAGACTTCACGGTTACGACAAAACAGGGTTCGGATAGAATCGCGCGTCTTGCGTACGACTACGCGCATAAGAACGGTTTAAACCGCGTTTCGCTCGTCACGAAAGCAAACGTCATCAAGACGACGGACGGCAATTTCTTGGAAGACTGTCACAAGGTAGGCGATTTGTATCCCGATATTATCACGGATGAATGGTATGCGGATATTATGACGGCAAAGCTTGTCGATAAAAAACGCCGCCGTGATTTCAAGGTTTTGCTTTTGCCCAACTTGTACGGGGATATTATTTCGGACGAAGCGGCGGAATTCCAAGGCGGCGTAGGCACGGCAGGTTGCGCGAACATCGGTAAGAAATACGCGATGTTCGAAGCGATTCACGGCAGCGCACCGAGAATGATCACGGAAGGGCGCGGCAAGTACGCAGACCCTTGCTCAATGCTTCGCGCTTGCGTAATGCTTTTATCGCATATTGGTTTGCAGGATAGAGCGGACAAACTGGAAAGAGCACTGGATATTTGTTCGTTTGAGGAGAAAAAATACGTGATTACGGGTCGCGATACGGGCGCAACATGCGATGAGTTCGGCGATTACGTTATGGAAACGTTGCAAAAACTTTAAAAATGGAAAAATCTCTCTCAAACCGAGGGAGATTTTTTTATTTCATTATTGACAATATACTTATAATATGATAAAATAATAGATAGGAAAATTTCCGATTATATGTGTTTTGGAGGCAAGAATGGACTACATCAAAAATTATAACGCTTGGATGAACGACGGTAGATTAAACGCGGAAGGGAAAGCAGAGCTTATCGCAATTCAAGGCAACGAAAAAGAAATTGAATACCGCTTTGGCGGGGAACTTGAGTTCGGTACAGCAGGTATGCGCGGCGTAATCGGTTACGGCATGAATATGATGAATATCTATACGGTAATGCGCGCGACGGAAGGTCTTTCCGAATGGGTAAAAAGTCTTGGCAAAGCCGCAATGGAAAGGGGCGTTGTCATTTCCTACGATACGCGGAGAAAATCACAAGAGTTTGCGAAAGCGGCTGCTGGCGTACTTGCGAAAAACGGTATCAAAGCCTATCTTTTCGATGACGTACACCCCGTACCCATGCTCTCGTACGCGGTTAGATACTTAAAAACGATTGCAGGGATTATGATTACGGCAAGCCATAACCCCAAGGAATATAACGGGTATAAAGTGTACGGCGAAGACGGCGCGCAAATGTCGCCCGAGGATACCGCGAAAGTCGTTGCGTATATCAACGAAATCACCGATTATCTTTCCGTTGAGGGGGATGAAAGCAGTTCTTTGATTGAAATTGTACCCGAAAAACTCGACCAAGACTATATCGACGAGCTTTCCAAGCTTACCTTGTCCAAAGAAGCGGTGGAAAAATGCGGCGCGAATTTAAAGCTTGTCTATACCCCCGTGCACGGCAGCGGTTATAAGCCCGTTATGGCGATTTTGGGTAAACTTGGTATCAATGTAACAGTCGTAGAGGAGCAAACGAAGAAAGACACTGAATTTTCGACGGTAAAAGTCCCTAACCCCGAATACAAAGAAACCCTTTCGATGGGGATTGCGCTCGCAAATCAAATCAACGCAGACGTGGTATTCGGTACGGACCCCGATTCCGACCGTCTTGGCGTTGCGCTCAAGGATGAAAAAGGGGATTTCGTTGCGCTTTCGGGCAACCAAGTAGGTATTTTATTGCTTGATTATATCTTAACGAGATTGAATGAAGACAACGCGATGCCGAAGAACGCGGCGGTTGTAAAATCGTTTGTTACTACGGGTATGGCGAAAGCTCTTTGCGACGATTACGGCGTGACTCTTTACGAAACGCCCGTTGGGTTTAAGTTTATCGGCGAAAAGATTAAACAATGGGAAAAGGACGGCAAACATACTTACATTTTCGGTTTTGAGGAGTCCTGCGGGTATCTTCGCGGTACGCACGCAAGGGATAAGGATGCGGTCGTCGCATCCATGCTTTGCGCCGAAATGGTTTGCTATTATGCGTACATAGGCAAGAGCGTTTTCGATAGACTACAAGAAATCTATGCAAAATACGGCTACGTACTCGATAAAAACGTTTCCATTCAGTATTCGGGCTTGAACGCAATGAAAGAGATGAACGCGGTCGTGGACGCCCTGAAAACCTTGAAAGTTGATGAATTTGCCGGCGTAACAGTAGAAGCGGTGCGCGATTACAGTGCGGCGAAACGCACGGCGTCGGACGGTAACGTGACGGAGATGGATATTCCCAAATGCAACTGCGTATATTACGAGCTTGCAGGCGGTTCGTTCGTATGCGTACGCCCGAGCGGCACGGAGCCGAAACTCAAAATTTATTATTCCCTCAAAGCAAAAGACGAGGCAGCGGCAAACGCAAAGCTTATCGAAATACAAGATTCGGTCAACGCGCTTTTAGAAAAAGCGAAAAATTAAGCAAAAAGCTCCGTGAAAGCGGAGCTTTTTTTCAGACTGATTTAGAAAAAATATTTCGCTTAAAAATCTTGTGAAAGAATACCACAAAATAATGAAAGAATTTCTATTGGAAAAATACTAGTTTTATTGTATAATTACAATAAGGTAATATGTTCAAAAATAGGAAAAGGAGAAAAAGATTATGAGATTACCCGTATTAGACAAGAATTTTTATCCTATGATCAAAGCGCTTAACGATTTTGACGCGGAAGTCAAAAAGAGCGGAAAGCCCGTAGCGGTGACCCTCGTTGCCGAAAGAAGCGGCGGTTATAATTACGTATATAAATATGAAGCATTGGCGGACGGCGTGAACGACGCATTGAATTTTCGCATTGCGGAACGTTTGGCAAAAACGATTTTGTGGGTTGTCGGCGGTTTCAAAATTTCCGTTGCGGGCAGCAAGTCGATTTATGAATACTTAAAGAAAGCGTATACGATGGAGGGGATTCGCGCGTTCGACGTTGAGTTCATGAGCGGCGTTTATGAAAAACCTTTCGAAGTAGAATGGCTTGAAGAAAACGAAATTCCCGAGCAAAAGAACGCCTCCATTCGCGTTGGCGGTTATTTGGATGGTTGCCGTATCGGTTTTGACGCAGGCGGTTCGGATAGAAAGGTAAGTGCGGTTATTAACGGCGAAGTCGTTTACAGCGAAGAAGTCGTTTGGAATCCCAAAGTTACCGAAGACCCTACCTATCATTACAATGAAATTTTAACGGCGATGAAGACGGCGGCTTCCAAAATGCCCACCGTTGATACAATCGGCGTTTCGTCCGCTGGCGTTTACGTGGACAATAAGATTATGGTCGCTTCTTTGTTCATTAAAGTTGACAAATCCAAGTACGGCGATTACGTAAAGAATATGTACATCAACGTAGCAAATGAAATGAGCAAGGAATACGGCAAGGAAATTCCTTTGGAAGTAGCGAACGACGGCGACGTTACCGCGCTTGCAGGGGCGATTGACTTAGGCGACAACGGCGTGCTGGGTATCGCAATGGGTACGAGTGAAGCGGTTGGTTATATTAATATGAACGGCGGTATCAACGGTTGGCTTTCCGAGCTTGCGTTCGCGCCCGTAGATTTTAACGAAGGGGCTATGCAAGACGAATGGAGCGGCGATTTTGGCGTAGGCTGTAAATATTTCTCGCAAGACGCCGTTATCAAACTTGCGGAATACGGCGGATTCAAATTTGAAGACGGTTTGACGCCTGCGCAAAAATTGAAGGTAATTCAAGCGCTTATGGAAAAGGGCGACGCGCTCGCGGCGCAAATCTATGAGGACATCGGCGTATATCTCGCGCATACGATTCCTTTCTACGCGAAATTCTACGATATCAAACACATGCTTTTGCTTGGCCGTGTAATGGGCGGTAAAGGCGGGGATATCATTCTTGCAACCTGCAAAGAAACGTTGGCGGCGGAATATCCCGAATTTGCAACGCTGGATATCGGTTTGCCCGATGAAAACAGCCGTCGCGTAGGGCAGAGTATCGCAGCGGCGTCGTTGCCGGCAAGCAAGTAAAAAGTAAGGATTAACGAAACGAAAAAGGAGTTTATTCAAATGAAAACGTTTCAAAAAGCAACGGTTTACGTGGAAGGCAAGGGCTTAAAAAAACGCTCGATCCTTTTCGATAGCAAAATCAAAAAAATTGTAAAAGGCAACGGCGTTAGTAAGTATGCGGAAAAAATTGAATTGCCGAAAGACGCAATCGTATTGCCCGGATTTATCGACCAACATATCCACGGCGCGGGCGGCTCGGACGGTATGGACGGCACGTTGGAAAACGTAGCGACGATTGCAAAGACGGTTGCAAGTGAGGGTACGACGTCTTTCCTTGTCACGACCATGACCCAAAGCCCTGCAAATATCACCAAGGCTTTGTCCGCAGTCAAAGAATATCGGGAAAAGAACTCTCCGTTTGGCGCAAGAGTAGTCGGCGTGCATTTGGAAGGTCCGTTTATCGCGGCAGCGTTTAAGGGGGCGCAACCCTTGGAATACGTGGCTGCTCCCGACGTGAAAGTTTTTGAAGAATACAATAAAGCGAGCGGTAATTCGATCCGTATCGTGACGCTTGCCCCCGAAGTGGAAGGCGCGGAAGAGCTTATCCGTTATTTAGCGAAAAAGGGTATCGTGGCGTCTATCGGTCATACGGGCGCGAAATATCCGAACATAGAAAAGGCGGTGGCGCTTGGCGCGAAAAACGTTACGCACACTTTCAATGCGCAGTCGGCGCTTCATCACCGTGAAATCGGTACGGTGGGCAGTGCGATGTATTTAGACGAGCTGAACTGCGAACTGATTGCGGATACCATTCACGTTTCCGTTCCTGCAATGAAGCTTTTGACGAAGGTCAAGAGGGCGGATAAAATAACGCTTATCACCGACGCGATGCGCGCGAAGGGACTTCCCGACGGTGAGAGTGAGCTTGGCGGGCAAAAAGTATTTGTTAAAGACGGCGAAGCCCGGCTTGCGGACGGAACGCTTGCAGGCAGCGTTTTGAAAATGAACGTTGCAGTAAAGAATATGGTGGAAAAGGTTGGCATTCCTTTCACGCAAGCGGTTGACTACGCAACGATTAACCCCGCGAGAATGCTTAACATTGAGAAACAAACGGGTAGCATTCAGGTGGGAAAAAACGCGGATTTTACCGTTATCAACAAGAACTTTGACGTACTTATGACTGTGCGCGACGGCGAAATCATTTATAAGTCCGAAGCCCTTTAACAAATTGCATAATTTTATGAAAAAAATCTCAAACTTCGGTGTGAGATTTTTTTTCATTTATAAGACGGAAAAATCATATATTAGTAGTAAAAAAATTGAAAAAAAAGAAAAAATATGTTATAATAGGAGCGAACGGCTATTGGCTTTTGTGGATCATTTTTCGGCATACTTGGATTTTACGAGAGAGGAAGGTTTTGATTTTAGCAAAAAAAGCTCGATTGGGATCGGTGGGAAATCGGAAATTTGTTTTTGTCCGAAATCGCTTACCGAGCTGTGTGCGCTTTTAGGGCTGTTCGAGCGGGATAAAATCGAATATTGCGTACTTGGCAATTTGACCAACGTTTTACCGCCCGATGCAGGTATGCAAAAGCCAGTCGTGCGCTTGAAGAATTTGCAAGAGATTCTTTTTTCCGATTACGTGTTCGCATACGCAGGTGTGCAGGCAAGCGTGTTTGTTAATGCGTGCAAAAAAGCGAATTTAAGCGGTGCGGAGTTTTTATGCGGTATACCATGCACTATCGGCGGTGCACTGTATATGAATGCTGGGGCAGGCGGTACGTATATTGATTCGATTGTCGATAGCGTACTCGTCTATCGCCAAGGCGGGCTTGCCCTCTATTCCCTAAAAGACTGTCAATACGCCTATAAATCGAGTGCGTTTATGCAAGACGGCTCTGTAATTGTCGGCGCGCATTTCCGTTTAAAGAAAGCAAGTTTAGACGAGATAGAAAAACGGGAAGAATATTATAAAAACCGCCGCAAACATTTGCCTAAGGGACGGAGTATGGGCTGCGTATTCAAAAATCCCGAGAATCATTCGGCAGGGGAACTGATTGAAAAGAGCGGACTCAAGGGTATGCGGATAGGCGGCGCGTACGTGAGTGAAGAACACGCGAATTTTATCATCAATGGCGGCGGAGCGACGGCTTCGGACGTCAAGAAATTGATTCAGTTGATTAAGAACGCGGTGTACGCGCAATACGACGTGCGCTTGGAAGAAGAAATACAGTATTTGACTTAAACGAAACAAAGGGAAGAATGACATGATTTTAACGGGAGATTATCATACGCATACGCCGTATTCGCACGGCAAAAATACGATTGACGAAAACGTGGCTGCGGCGAAAGCGCAGGGATTAAAGCAAATCGGGATTACCGACCACGGCTTTTCACACGTTGCTTTTGGTATCCGTCGAAAACAAGTCGCGGCGTACAAAGCAGAATGTGAAGAAGCGGCGAAAAAATACGGTTTGGACGTCTTGGTGGGCGTGGAATCGAATATTCTCAGCGTGAACGGTAAAGCGGACTATAAAGAATCCGATTATGAGAATTTTAATCTCTATCTTTGCGGGAAACACGTATTCGTTTGGTATGATAAGTTCAGTGATTTTTGGAAGTACGGAATGGGGAATTTCTTCTCGGAGAAATTCCGCAAGTCTGCGTCGGACAAGCTTCGCGCATTGAACACAAAAACGTATATCAATACGATTAAAAACAATCCCATCGACGCGGTGACCCACTTAAACTATTTGTGCCCTGCAAACGCGTTGGAGGTGGCAAAATGCGCCGCGGACTATGGCACGTATATTGAGCTGAACAGCAAGAAAACGCACTTGACGGACGAGGAACTGAATGAAATCGTTGCCAAAACGCAGGCGCGGTTTATCGTTGATTCAGACGCGCATTCGGCAAGCCGCGTGGGGGATAAAGCGCTCGTAGAAGAGCAGCTTGCAAGGATAGAGTTCCCTTTGGATAGAATCGACAATATCGACGGCAGATATCCTACGTTCCGCTTCGCGGAGTTTAAGAAGCATTTATAAGGACGGCTATGAATTTTACTTCGGACGTAAAAAAAGAAATCGTAAATCGCGGTATTGCGGATAAAAAAGTGGCGCTATCCGCCTTTGTTCGCGCGAGCGCGACGATGGGAATCAACAACGGAAACCCGACCTTTTTTTTCGTTAGTGAAACGGAAAACGTTGCGGAGTTTTTTACAAATGTTTTTTCGGAACTGTTCGGCGCGGAGCTTCTTATCACGCACGCGGAGCAAGACCGATTGAGCGGTAGAGATAAGCTTGTATTCGTATGTCCTGCGGAGATTTCCGAACGGGTTTTGAAAGAACTGCATTTGCTCAAAAGAACGGGCGGGATTCGTGAAAATATTTCGCAAACGCTTTTGGCGACGGAAAAGAAGAAAATTGCGTATATTCAAGGCGCGTTTTTAGGCGGCGGAAGCTGTATTTTGCCGTCGGAAACAGGCAAGAGCGGTTATCACCTTGAAATCGTGTTTTCGGAACGGAATACCGCGCGGGATTTTTGCGATTTACTCGCGCAGTTTGAGTTGCTTGCGCGCTTTACGCCCCGTAAGGATTCCTACGTTGTCTATATCAAGAGTAAAGAGCAAATTTCGGATTTTCTTGCGGTAATCGGCGCGACGCATTGCTTGAAAAAGTTATATGCCGTGATTGAAAAACGTGACCAAGCGAATCACTATAACCGCGCGCAAAACTGTATATCGGGCAACGCGGATAAGGCGGCGATTGCGGCGGTAAAACAGGTCGTCGCCATTCAAAAACTCATGGAAAACGGTGACTTTGACGAGCTTTCGCCTGAATTGAAAACGCTTGCCAAAGTCCGTTTGGAACGCCCGACGGATACCTTGCAAGAGCTTGCTCGGCTGCTTTGCGTGAGTAAGAGTTGCTTGAATCACCGCATGCGTAAATTGATAGAACTTGCCAAAACGGAAGAAGAAAAGTAGAAACGGAAGATAGATTATGACGGATTTTGTACATTTGCATTTACACACGGAATACAGTCTTTTGGACGGCGCGGCGAAAGTGGACGACTTGGTGGATCACCTTGTCAAAAACAACATCAACGCCTGCGCGATCACCGACCATGGGAATATGTATGCGTCCTTGTATTTCGCGGAAGAATGCGTTAAAAAAGGCATTAAATATATCATTGGCTGTGAATTGTACGCCGTAGACAATCACTTGGAAAAGCGCCCGGGAAAGAACGAGCATATCGTTTTGCTCGCCAAAAATAAGACGGGTTATAAGAACATTGTTAAGCTCGATTCGCTTTCCTATATCGACGGTTATTACGGCGGTAAACCGCGTATCAGCTATGATTTAATCAAGAAACACAGCGAAGGGGTTATTTGTCTTTCGGCGTGCCTTGCGGGGCACTTGCCGCAACTTTTGCTGCGCGGCGATTATGATGGCGCGAAGGCTTGGGCACAAGAGATGAAAGACGTGTTTGGCGAAGATTTCTATATCGAGCTTCAAGACCACGGCATTGCCGAACAAAAACAAATCATTCCCGATTTAATTAAGATTGCGAGAGAGCTTGACATTCAGCTCGTTGCGACGAACGACGTGCATTATATTGAAAAGGCGGACTGGGAACCGCATGAGATTTTGCTGTGTATTCAAACAAAATCCACGCTGGCAAATCCCAAAATGCGCTTTGAAGAACACGAATTTTATATGAAATCGGGAGACGAGATGATGGAGCTTTTCCATTATGTTCCCGAAGCGATTACCAACACGCGCGTCATTGCGGATAAAATTGAAGAACCGGTGTTTGACTTGACTCCCAAAGGCGATCCTATCCGCGATACGTCGCTCATTCCCTTGTACAAGCCCGACGACGGCTCTACGTCGCCCGAGTATCTCACTCGTTTGACGTGGGAGGGGTTGCCTAAGCGTTATTCTGAAATCACGCAAACGATCAAAGAACGCGCGGAATACGAGCTCGGGATTATCATTTCCATGGGCTTTGCCGATTATTTCTTGATTGTGTGGGATTATATCAACTGGTCGCGTTTGCGCGGCATTCCCGTAGGACCTGGGCGAGGCTCAGGCGTAGGTAGTATCGTTGCTTACTCGATAGGAATCACGGACGTCGATCCTTTGAAATACGACCTAATCTTTGAGCGTTTCTTGAATCCCGATCGTGTTTCGATGCCCGACTTCGACGTCGATTTTTGCACCAAAAGAAGGGCGGAAACGATTGAATACGTCCGTGAAAAATATCACCCTGAGAACGTAGCGCAAATTGTTACGTTCGGTACGCTTGCTTCCCGCGCCGTTATCAAGGACGTAGGGCGGGTTATGGGCGTACCTTATTCGGAAACGGATAAGGTTGCAAAGTTGATGGACGGGAAATCGACGATCGGTGAATTGCTCGGCAGAAAGATTCCCAAGCTTGAAAAGCAGCTTGCCGAAGAAGCGAGCGAAGAAAAGAAAGGGGAACTTTTAAAAAAACTTAACGAGCAAAAACAAAAAAAGAACCCTGAATTTATCGAAGTATACGAAACGAACGACGAACTTCGTCGAGTTATCGATATGGGCTTAAAGCTTGAAGGTATGCCTAAGAATACGTCCGAGCACGCGGCAGGCGTCGTTATTTGTAATAAGGTGCTTGCAGATAACGTGCCGCTTGCAAGAAATGGGGACGATATCGTTACGCAGTTCGATATGAAAGAAGTGGAAGCGGTAGGAATGCTTAAAATGGACTTTCTTGCGCTCACCACGCTTACGGATATTCAAAATACACTTGAATATATTAAACTCGGGAAAGGGGTCGATATCGATTTCACCGCGCTTGGCGTAGACGTTCCCGAAGCGTATCAGCTCATTTCGTCCGGGGATACGGATGGGGTGTTCCAACTCGAACAAGGCGGCATGAAGAAGTTCATGAAAGAGCTGCAACCGAACTGCCTTGAAGATTTAATCGCAGGGATTTCCTTGTACCGTCCCGGTCCGATGGATTTCATTCCCACGTATATTCGCAATAAACATAATCCAGACTTGGTTGTGTACGATACGCCGTATTTAGAGCCGATTTTAAAGAATTCTTATGGGGTTATCGTCTACCAAGAGCAGGTAATGCAGATTTTCCAACAGCTCGCAGGCTACACTTACGGTCAAGCCGACCTTGTTCGTCGCGCGATGGCGAAAAAGAAAAAGAAAGAGCTGATGGAGCAAAAGGACAAGTTTATCTACGGTGCGCCTGCGGAAAATATTTCGGGCTGTGTTTCCAAGGGGATTCCCGCGGAAGTTGCGGCAAAGATTTTCGGGGACATGGAAAGCTTTGCTTCCTACGCGTTCAATAAGTCGCACGCGGCGGCGTATGCCGTTATTGCGTACCGTACCGCGTACTTAAAGCATTTCTATCCCAAGGAATTCCTTGCGGGTATTTTGAACGACCGTATCGATAAAATTGAAGAAATTTCCAAGTACGTGATGTACATGAAGGAAAAGAATATCGCCGTACTCCCGCCCGATATTAACAAATCGAAAGACATTTTTTGGGTGGAAGGTAAGGGAATCCGTATCGGTCTTGCGGCGCTTCGCGGCGTTGGGCAGGACGCAATCGCGGCGGTTATCAAAGAACGCGAAGAAAACGGGCTTTATAAGGACTTTGCGGACTTTGCTACCCGTTGCGCAAAATACGTAAATAAGCGTATTGTAGAAAGCTTGATTTATGCAGGTGCATTCGATTGTTTTGGTTATGCCCGTGCGCAAGTGGCGGCTGTTTACGATGAGGTTTTGACGCAGGTTAGCGCAAGAGACAAGCAAAAAGGCGGCGAGCAGCTTTCCCTTTTTGGAAACATTATCGAGGAACAGGCTGTCGAAGTGAAATATCCGAATATTCCCGAGTACGAAACGATGGAACGCTTGTCGAAAGAAAAATCGGTGCTGGGCGTGTACGTTAGCGGACACCCGTTTGAGAAATTCTTGCCCTATTTCAAGGATCGCACGTTCAACTGTCAAATGCTCAATGAATATGAAGAAGACGAGGAGTCGGGTAGAAAGACCTATCACGACGTGCAAGACGGTCAACAAGTCACGATGGGCGGTATGATCGGCGCGTTCAAGAAACTGAAAACGCGCAGTGGCTCGTTTATGGCGTTTGTGACGGTGGAAGACTTGTACGGTTCGATTGAATGCGTATGTTTCCCGAAAATTTACGATAAAATCCGTAATTTCTTGGACGCGGATACGGTTGTTTCGCTCTCGGGCAAAATCAGCATCGAGGACGAAAAAGCACCCGTAATCATCGTAGATAAAATGACGGAATTTGTTTTAAACGACGAGAAATCGAAATCTAACGCGGCAAGCGCGGAAGAACCCGTTTTGAGCGCAAGGGAAATCGTAAAAAATGAAACGCCGAAACGCCTTTGGTTGAACGTCAGCAATTTAGAAGAAGCGGACATTGACGAGCTTTTGGAAACACTTACTTTCTATGAAGGGGATACGGAAGTCTACTTTGTTAAGGATCGGAAAAAGATGCTTTGCACGCAAAAAGTAGCCTTAAATAAGGCGCTTATGGCGGAGCTTTCGAGTTTTCTTCCCGAAAATTGTATAAAACTCGCCTAAAAATTTAAAAAATCGCTGCAAAACGTTTGTTTTTTTTAAAAGTTTTGCTATAATATAGGAAGTGAAAGAAAGACAAAGTCTTTGAGGTGAAAATATGAAACGTATAGGTTTGTTAACGAGCGGCGGTGACGCGCCCGGTATGAACGCGGCAATTCGTGCGGTTGTTCGTTCCGGTATATATTTTGGTTTGGAAGTTTTTGGTATCGAACGCGGCTATGCGGGGCTTATTGACGATAAAATCATTCCGATGGAAATGCGTAGCGTTTCCAATATCGTACAGTGCGGCGGTACGAAGCTTCGTACGGCAAGATGTTTGGAAATGCTCACGGTAGAAGGTCAAAAACGTGCGGTAGATACCCTTAATCGCCACGGCATTGACGGGCTTGTCGTAATCGGCGGCGACGGTTCTTTCCGCGGTGCAAGAGTTTTGAGTGAACAGTACGGTGTGCCGACTATCGGTATTCCCGGTACGATTGATAATGACTTGGAATATACCGATTACACGCTCGGTTTTGATACGGCTGTCAACACTTGTCTTGACCTTATTAACAAGCTTCGTGACACGATGACGTCGCACGAACGCGTTTCCGTTGTAGAAGTAATGGGCAGACATTGCGGCGATATTGCGCTTTACAGCGGTATTGCGTCGGGCGCAGAGATTATCGTCGTGCCTGAAATTGCGTTTGATATGCAGGAGATTATTAACCGAATCAATCAGTCGAGAGCAAACGGCAAACACTCGAATATTATCGTTATTGCGGAAGGCGCAATGACTGCGGAAGAATTTTCTAAGCGTCTTCAAGCGCATACGCAGTATAGCGTTCGTCCTACTTGTATCGGTCACGTACAACGCGGCGGTTCTCCCACAATGGCGGATAGAATGTTGGCTGCGCAGTTCGGGAATAAGGCGGTTCGTTTGTTGAAAGACGGCATCGGTAACCGCGTTGTAGGTATTCGCGACAATAAAATAATTGATATGGATATTATCGAAGCTGTTTCGATGAAGAAAACGTTTAATTACGAACTTTACGAAACTTTGCAAATGATTTCTATGTAAAAAATCGACCGCTTTATCAAAAGGCGGTCTTTTTTTGGAAAAAAACTTAAAAAATTTTTCATTTTAGTCTTGAAATTATCATAAAAGTATACTATACTATAAAAGAATCAGGTTTATTTTATTCTTGTATGGTATAATTTGAAAACGATTGGGGGGGGCAGTCTTTTGCTGCGAGCAAAAGGCAATTATTATGATTTTAACGGTTTGTATGAGTCCTTGCGTCGACGTCACGGTGGAGGTTGACGCGCTTAACGTCGGTAAGACGAACATAGTAAAAAGAAAGGCAATCACATTAGGCGGCAAGGCATTGAACGTAGCAATCGGCATTAAAAGACTCGGTGAGGAGACTTTTGCGACGGGTTTGATGTATAGTGAAAACGGGCAAATGTTTAAAAGCCTTTTACATAGCGAAGGAATACCTTTTTCCTTTGTGTGGAATAAGGGTAGAGTGCGCGAGAATTATAAGTTTATCGACCGCCGTTCTATGCTTACGGAGGTCAACGACGTGGGCGCGGAAATTGAAAACGGAAAAGATTACGAGATTTTATCTGCGGTGCAAACCTTTTCCGCGAAAAGTAACGTGGCGGTATTTTCAGGCGGAATCCCGCGCGGCGTAGACGATTCTTATTACGGTGAGTTGGCGAAAGCGTGCAACCCGAAATGCTTGAAAATCGTGGATACGCACGGCGCAAGAATGTTTGCGGCGGTAAATTGCGGCGTGGATTTAGTAAAGCCGAATATCGAGGAATTAGAGAATACCATCGGTCGCAAAATTGCAAGCAAAGAAGATATGCTGGAAGCCTGCTACGAGCTTGTGGAGCGTGGGGCGAAACGGGTGCTTTTATCCCTTGGCAAGCAGGGCGCGGTAATCACTGACGGGAAACGAAATTTCTATTGTAAGAGTCTAAACGTAGCGGTGAATTCTACGGTCGGCGCTGGGGACGGAATGGTCGCTGCTGCGGCTGTGAAGTTGGAGCAAGGCGCAAGCTTACCCGAGATTTTGCGCGCGGGCGTTGCGGCGGGTACGGCGACGGTAACCAACATTGGAAACGTATCCTTTACGAAAGAAAAGTATCAAGAGCTTTTCTCTACTTTGCGTGTACGTGAGATATAAAAATAGCTAAGAAATCCCGAAAAAATAAGGACTGTTTTTCGGGGTTTTGCATATAATACTATATATCCCAGTAAACGGATTTTTTTGCACGTTGCTTGTCGGAAAAGGCTGCAATGAAAACGAAGGATAAACGGTTACGGCGCTTTGCAACGGCGGTTGCAAAGTCGCGTAGCTAACGAACTTAAAATGCTTTTAACCGCGGTAAACCCGCGGTTTATTTTTTCTTCAGAAAGGGGAAAGAAACTTGCGAAAAATGTCGAAAAACCGTTGAAATATTTTTTTCTTTTTATTATAATAGTATAGAAATTTCGTGCTGAAAATGCAAATGAATGCATATAATAAAAGGAGACGGATTATGGATTATAAGACGCAACAACAAATATTCGACGACGTAAAATGGTACGATAGCGTAAAAGCGGGTGACGATAAGTGCGGAACGTACGCGTTTTGCTCGCGATGCCGCAAGGAGGAGGAATATCCTTGCGCTCGTGCAAAGCATCGTTTTGAACGCGGCTACGTCCGCATTGCGACTGTTCGTCGTTGGTGCTAAAACGCGCAAGGAGTGTGCATGAAAAAATCGGAAAAAATCCTTTCGGCGATTCTTACTATGGGGATAGGGATAATGCTCATTATCCTTAAAGGGAATTTTATAGGAGTTCTAATGACCGTAGTCGGCGCATGCTTAATCGCGCTTGGGCTTATGGATTTCTGGGGAAGACTGATTCCGCCCGCCGTTATAAAAAGCGTCGTTGGGATTTTTATCATCATTTGCGGCTGGGTCGTAATGGAAGCGGTGCTGTATATCGTAGCGGCGCTTTTGTTGATTGTGGGCATACTCCTGCTGTACGATAAAATCCGCTGCAAATGCGTAGTACGCTCGTGGCAAGATTTGCTTTGCGATTATGCCGCACCGATTTTATATATCCTTATGGGCGTATTGCTGCTGTTCCATCGTCAGTCGGCGGTGGGGGTGATTCTTGTGCTTGTGGGCGTTTTAGCGCTGATGCAAGGCGCGATTTTCCTTTTCAAAACTTGGCGGGAAGAAAGATAAAATAGAAGATTGTTATGACGGTTTCGTGAGCGGCGAAGCCGTTTTTTTTATAAAAAAACGCTGAAAAGATAAAAATTTATCGATTTAGCGATTTGAAATTTTATTATAGGCGGTTTAAGTATTTGTATGCGAGGGAAAAATGTGCTATAATAGAATCGTATGATTAGGCGTATTGTGCGCACAAACAGACGAGAAAAATATATTATACGGAGATATATACTATGAACAACAAAGTTACTATTATCGGCGCGGGTTCGGTAGGCGCTACCGTTGCTTACACGTTGGTAGCGACCGGTTCGGTTGCGGAAATCGTTTTAATTGACGTAAACGAAGCCAAGGCGAAAGGGGAAGCGTTGGATATTTTGCAAGCGACGCCTTATCTTTCCCCTGCAAAAATTTATTTTGGTTCTTATGAAGACGCAGTTGGGTCGGATATCGTTATCGTTACGTCGGGCGTAGGTAGAAAGCCTGGGCAATCCCGTATCGACCTTACGCAAACGAACGTAAACATTTTAAAGAGCATCGCTCCGCAAATCGTAAAATACGCGCCCGACGCGCTTTACTTGTTCGTTGCGAATCCCGTAGATATTCTCACCTATGTATTCTGCAAGATTACGGGCGTGCTCAAAAACCGCGTAATCGGTACGGGTACGACGCTTGATAGCATTCGTTTGAGAACCCGTCTTTCCGAGCTTTACTCGGTAAATCAACAGCAAGTACACGCATACGTCCTCGGTGAACACGGTGATTCTTCTTTCGTTGCGTGGTCTACGGCGGATATTTCTGGGATTCCTTTGAAAGAATATGAAAATACGTTGACGGATAAGAGCGTTTTGAGAGTAAAGCCCTATACCCACGAAGAAGTGGAAGAGTACGTGAAGAAATCGGGTGGCAAAATTATTGCGGGCAAGGGCGCGACTTTCTATGGTATCGCGGCTTGCGTAACCAAGATTGTAAACTGCATCTATTCGAGCGCATATAGCATTCTTCCGGTATCGACGGTTTTGGAGGGCGAATACGGTATTTCCGACGTTGCGCTTTCCACTCTTTGCGCCATCAGCAGCGAGGGGATCGTAACGACGCTTACGCCCAAGCTTTCCGAGGAAGAAGTAGAAAAGATGAGACATAGCGCGGAAGTGCTCAAAGGCGTTATCGCGCAAATTGAAATTTAAGTAGGCGGTGAAAAGTATGGAATACCGTATTGAAAAAGACACGATGGGTGAAATGCAAGTCCCTGCGGATAGATACTGGGCGGCGCAAACGCAAAGAAGCTATCAAAACTTCCGCATCGGCGACGAAATTATGCCTCGCGAAATCACAAAAGCATTCGGCATTTTGAAGAAAGCTGCGGCGCTTGCAAACAACAAGCTCGGTAAGCTTTCCGACGAAAAGAAAGCAGCGATTTGCGCGGCTTGCGACGAAGTGATTTCGGGCGACTTAAACGGACATTTCCCGCTTGTCGTATGGCAAACGGGTAGCGGTACGCAATCAAACATGAACGCGAACGAAGTTATCGCAAACCGCGGCAACGAAATCGCAGGTCAAAAACTTTTGCACCCGAACGACGACATCAATAAGAGCCAAAGCTCGAACGACACTTTCCCGACGGCTATGCATATTGCGGCGGTCGTTGCCATTGAAGATAAACTTTTCCCTGCAATGGATAAGCTCATCGCAACGCTCAAACGTTTGGAAGCGGAAAACGAGGGGATTGTTAAGAGCGGTAGAACGCATTTGCAAGACGCAGTTCCCATCGCATTCTCACAAGAAATCAGCGGTTGGACGAACATGGTGGAAAAGGCAAAAGCACAGCTTGAGCTTGCGCTTCCCGGTTTGAAAGAGCTTGCGCTTGGCGGTACGGCTGTCGGTACGGGCTTGAACGCGCCCAAGGGTTTTGCGGAAGAAGTTGCTGCGCAAGTATCCGCATTGACGGGCAAAGCGTTCGTTACGGCTGCGAATAAGTACCATGCATTGACGGCGAAAGACGAACTCGTATTCGCGCATGGCGCATTGAAAGCGCTCGCTTGCAACTTGATGAAGATTGCAAACGACGTGCGTTGGCTTGCAAGCGGGCCTCGCGACGGGCTTGGTGAAATCTTCATTCCCGAAAACGAACCCGGTTCTTCCATTATGCCCGGTAAGGTAAATCCTACGCAATGCGAATCGATGACGATGGTCGCCGTACAGGTTATGGCGAACGACGTTGCGGTAGGGGTTGGCGCTTCGCAAGGGAACTTCGAGCTCAACGTATTCATGCCCGTAATTATTTACAATTTCTTGCAGTCGGTTAGATTGCTTGCGGACGGTATCACGTCCTTTGAAAGCAACTGCGTAACGGGTATCAAGGCGAACAAAGAAAAGATGCACCACAATCTTTATAATTCGCTCATGCTCGTAACCGCGCTCAATCCGTACATCGGCTACGAGAACGCAGCAAAGACGGCGAAGAAAGCGTATAAGGAAAACATTTCCCTGAAAGAAGCGTGTGTTGCGCTCGGGTTCTTGACGGCGGAAAAATTCGACGAAGTATTCCGTCCCGAAGAAATGGCGTATCCTCAAAAATAAGAAATATAATAGGTAGCGTATTATGAAAATCAGTTATTATCCCGGTTGTACGCTCAGAACCAAAGCAAAAGAGTTGGACGTGACGGCGCGTCGCTGTGCGGAGGCTTTGGGCGTAGAAATGGAGGAAATTGAAAATTGGCAGTGTTGCGGCGCGGTCTATCCGATGGCTACGGATGAGATTGCTCCTAAACTCTCTGCGGTACGCGCTTTGGACGCGGCAAAGAAGAACGGCGGGAAACTGCTCACCCTTTGTTCGGCTTGTCATAACGTAATCAAGCGTACCAACGAAGATATGAAAGCGGACGGAGATATTTGTTTCCGTGCGAATAACTATCTCAAGCTCGACGAACCGTATAAAGGGGAAACGGAAGTCATTCATTACCTCGAAATGCTCAAAAACATTGTCGGCTTCGAGAATATTAAGAAAGCAGTTGTAAAGCCTTTGAATAGAAAAATCGGCGCATATTACGGTTGTTTGCTTCTTCGCCCGAGCGGCGTGATGGCGTTCGACAACCCCGAAAACCCGACCATCATCGAAGACTTTATCAAGGCGATTGGCGGTACGCCGGTCGTATATCCTTTCCGCAACGAGTGCTGCGGCGCGTACGTATCCTTGAAAAACAGCGAACTGCCTAAGCAGAAATCGCAAAAAGTACTTATGAGCGCAAAAGAAAAAGGTGCGGAAGAAGTGATTACCGCTTGTCCACTTTGCTTGTATAACTTGCAAGTAAACGGCGGGGATATTCTTCCCGTGAAATACTTCACCGAGTTGCTCGCGGAAGCATTGGGGGTATAAGTATGACGAAAACGGAACTCAAAGAATATCTGTTGCGCTTAAGCGGTACGGACGTAAGCAAGTGCATGAAATGCGGCAAATGCTCGGGGCGCTGTCCTGCGTTTAAGGATATGGACGTCAAACCCCATCAGTTTGTTTCCATGCTGAATAAGGGTAAGGTAGACGAGCTTTTGGAAAGCAAAGCGATTTGGAACTGTTTATCGTGTATGGCGTGCGTAGAGCGTTGCCCGCGCGGAGTTGCTCCGGCAAACGTTGTAGAAGCGGTGCGTGACGCGGTGGTAAGAGCGCAAGGCGCGAACGGGATTAAAGCGGAAGAAATTCCCCCGATCGTCGACGAGCAAATTCCTCAGCAGCTTTTGGTCACGGCGTATAGAAAGTATAACAAGTAACTCCCCGAATGCATATTCGGTTTGAAAAAAATCCAAAGAAAGAGAGTGAATAAAATGCAAAGAATAGGTGTATTTATTTGTTGGTGCGGAAGCAATATCGCGGCAACGGTTGACGTAGAAAAGGTAGCGGAAGTTATCAAGAGTGAGCCGGGCGTTGTGTTCTCCGCAAATTATCAGTATATGTGTTCGGAAAACGGTCAGCAACTCGTAAAGAAAGCGATTAAAGAACACAACCTTACGGGCGTTGTTATCGGCGCATGCTCGCCCAGAATGCACGAAGCTACCTTCCGCAAAGCGGCGGAAGAAGCAGGCTTGAATCCGTACATGGTCGAAGTTGCAAATATCCGTGAGCATTGTTCTTGGATACATAAAGATATGGACGAAGCGACCGAAAAAGCGGTGATTCTCGTTCGTACGGCGATTGCGAAAGTAAAATTGAACGCGCCCTTGCAAGCAGGGGAAAGCCCCGTTGTAAAACGCGCGCTCGTTATCGGTGGCGGTATCGCGGGTATCCAAGCTGCGCTTGATATTGCGGAAGCGGGCTTTGAAGTAGATATTGTGGAAAAGAACGCAACAATCGGCGGTAGAATGGCGCAAATTGATAAGACGTTCCCCACGCTCGACTGTTCGGCTTGTATCTTGACGCCGAAGATGGTTGACTGCGCACAGCACGAAAACATCGACATTCTTTCCTATTCGGAAATCGAAGAAGTGAAAGGATTCGTCGGTAATTTCAGCGTAAAAATCCGTCGTAAGGCAAGATACGTTGATGAAACGAAATGTACGGGCTGTAAGATTTGTATGGAAAAATGTCCTTCCAAGAAGGGCTTGAATGAGTTCAATATGGGGCTCAACACCCGTCCTGCAATCTATATTCCCTTCGCGCAAGCGATTCCCAACGTGGCGGTAATCGATCCTGCGCAATGTATTAAGCTTAAAACGGGCAAATGCGGTATTTGCCAAAAATTCTGCGGCGTAGGCGCAATCGACTACGAGCAAAAAGACACGTTTATCGAACGTCAGTACGGCGCGATTGTCGTAGCGACAGGTTTTAAACCGATTGAGCTTGATAATTTCAACGAATACGGCTATAGCGATAATAAAGACGTTATTACGTCTCTTGAACTTGAAAGACTTATGAATGCGGCAGGCCCTACGAACGGCGTTTTGCTTCGTCCTTCCGACGGTGAACACCCGAAGGTAATCACCTTTATTCAATGCGTAGGCTCACGTGATACGAGCGGTTGCGGTAAACCTTACTGCTCTAAGATTTGCTGTATGTATACGGCAAAGCACGCAATGCTTATCCGTGAAAAGTATCCCGACACCGAAGTACACGTATTCTATATCGACGTACGTACGCCCGGTAAAAACTACGACGAATTCTTCCGTCGCGCGGTAGAACAGTACGGCGTAGACTATATCAAGGGTATGGTCGGCAAAGTATATAACGAAAACGGCAAGCTTATGGTGCAGGGATCGAACTTGATCGACAACGAACAAATCACGATCGAATCCGACCTCGTAGTCCTTGCGGCGGCTATCGAACCCGAACCTTCGGTTAGAAAGATTGCTACCCTTTTGACGACGAGTATCGACACCAACAACTTCCTTACGGAATCGCACGCTAAGCTTCGTCCCGTAGAAAGCCCTACGGCAGGCGTATATCTTGCAGGCGTATGTCAAGGTCCGAAAGATATTCCCGAAACCGTTTCTCAAGCATCGGCTTGCGCGGCAAAGGTTATCGGTTTGCTTGTGAAAGATAAATTAAAGACAAATCCTTGCGTAGCAATGCCCGACGAAACGATGTGTAACGGTTGTAGCCAATGCGCGAACGTTTGCGCATACGGTGCGATTACGTACGTGGATAAAGAATTCCGTATCGGCGGCGGTAAGACGGAAATTCGTCGCGTAGCGAACGTGAACCCTGCGGTTTGCCAAGGCTGCGGCGCTTGTACGGTAACCTGTCCTTCGGGGGCTATGGACTTGAAAGGATTTAGCTCCAAACAAATCATGTCGGAGGTAGAAGCAATATGCAAGATGTAACGACTGAAAAGAAAGAATACGTGCCCAATATCGTAGCGTTTTGCTGCAACTGGTGTTCGTATGCAGGCGCGGACCTTGCAGGCTCGAGCCGTTTGACCTATCCCGCTAACGTCAAGATTATTCGCGTGCCTTGTTCCTGCCGCGTAAACCCTACGTTCGTATTAAAAGCGTTCCAGCAGGGTGCAGACGGCGTTATCCTTTGCGGTTGTCACCCTGGGGATTGCCATTACGTAACGGGTAACTACTATACAAGAAGAAGAATGGCGTTGCTTTTCAGCATGCTCAACTATATGGGTATTGAAAAAGACCGTACGCGCGTGGAATGGGTTTCTGCGGCGGAAGGTGCGAAGTTCGCGGCGGTTATGAACGATTTCGTGAAAACCGTTACGGAGCTCGGCGAAAACAAACGCCTCACCGACCTTCGTATAAAGGAGGGCGAATAATATGAAAGACGTTGAATTGAAAATGCTTGAGCGCGCGAAAGCACTTCTTGCAAGCGGCGAAGTAGCGCGTGTGGTGGGTTGGAAGAAAGGTGATTTTTGTTACGATCCTTCTCCTGCGGTATTCGAAACGGTGGAAGAACTCGACGAATTCGTTTACGATTATTTCTGCGGCGCAAACCTTTCCAAGTATCTCATCAATATTTGTAAAAAGGAAGGAAAAACCGCGGTATTTTTGAAGCCTTGCGATACGTATAGCTTCAATCAGCTAGTAAAAGAACACCGCATTAACCGCGAAAACGTGTATGTAATTGCGGTAGAATGTATGGCGAAGCTCGATATCGAGAAAATGAAAGCGCAAGGCGCGGAATTCGTGACGGGCGTTGAAGTAGTGGATAAGGAAGTGAAAGCTTTCTCTCCCTACGGCGAAAAGACTTTCTATAAGCCGGACGTGGTTTTGGCGAAGTGCGTAACGTGCAATAAGACTCATCAAGTAAAGGACGAAGAAATCATTCTTCACGAACGTCCCGCTCGCGACGTAAACCGTTTCGCGGAAGTGGAAGAACTCGAGGCAATGACGGAAGACGAACGCTTTGCGTTCTGGCGTTCACAACTTAGCAAGTGTATCCGTTGTAACGCGTGCCGTAACGTATGTCCTGCTTGCTCATGCGTAAAATGCGTGTTTGATAACCCCAACTCGGGTGTCGCGGCAAAAGCAAACGACGATAAGTTCGAAGAACAGCTTTTCCACATCATTCGCGCGTTCCATGTAGCAGGTCGTTGTACCGACTGCGGCGAATGTTCAAGGGTATGCCCGCAAAACATTCCTTTGCACTTGCTCAATAGAAAATATATCAAGGATATCGACGGCTTGTACGGCGAATATCAAGCAGGCGAAACTGCGGAAGGCAAAACGCCGCTCACATCCTATACGGAAGCGGACGCTGAACCCAAAGACGTATTCGGGGAGGTAAAATAATGTTAAAGATTTCTAAAGAAAGATTGAACGAACTTTACGCGAAAATCTCCGAAAGTATGGGCTTGTTTATCCCTATCAAAAAAGCTGGGGAAGTAAATTATGCCGTTTGGGGAGAGGGGAAAGAAGTTTCTCTTGAAACCTTAAAAACGGTGAAATCTCCCAAAAACGCCTTTTTCCCGCAAAGCGAAAACTTGATGAAGTTCAAGACGGAAGGTAAGAACATCGAAATCGTAGACGTCCGTGAAAAGTTGGGCGAAAAAATCGAAGAAAAGCCGCTCGTTATGTTCGGGGTAAAGGCTTGCGATTATAAAGCAATCGAGGTTTTGGATAAGGTTTTCCTTGCTGAACCCGTGGATACTTATTACCAAATGAGAAGAAAGGGCACGACGATTGTCACGCTCGCTTGCGGTAAACCTGAGGAAAGCTGTTTCTGTAAGGCGTTCGGTATCGACGCGACCGCTCCCCAAGGCGACGTTACGACGTGGCTTGATGAGAATAATCTCTATTGGCAAGCAAACACGCAAAAAGGCGAAGCGCTTACCGCGCTTGTCAAAGACTTGTTTGTAGACGGCGGCGAAGCGGAAGTTGCGGCGCAGCAGGAAGCGGTCAAAGTAATTATTGACAATTTGCCGTTTTCTAACCTTGATTTAAGCAAGTTTAAACCCGAAAACTTGAACGAATTGTTCGACGCTCCCGAATGGGAAGAAATGAGCGAAGCTTGTCTTGGCTGTGGTACGTGTACGTTTGTCTGCCCGACCTGCCAATGCTTCGATATTCGTGACGTGAAGACACGCGATGGGATCATTCGTTTCCGTTGCTGGGATTCCTGCATGTATTCCGATTTCACATTGATGGCGCACGGGAACAGCCGTACGACGCAAATGCAACGTTTCCGTCAAAGATTTATGCATAAGCTTGTATATTATCCTTCGCAAAACGACGGTTTGTATTCTTGCGTAGGTTGCGGTCGTTGCGTAAATAAGTGTCCTCAAAAGCTTAACATCGTAAAAGTAGTAAAAAAGTTGGGAGGTAAAGCAAATGATTGAAGAAACTCTCATTCCTAAAGTCGGTGTGATTACGGATATCCGCAAGGATACGCCTGACGTTAAAACCTTCCGCGTAGTAGGCACGGACGGCAAAAAGCTTTTCAAGCATATGCCTGGTCAATGCGCAATGGTATCCATTCCCGGTGTCGGTGAATGTATGTTCTCCATTACGTCCTCGCCTACAAACGAAGAATATATGGAATTTTCCATTAAAAAGTGCGGTTGTGTAACGGAAGTTCTTCACGCTTTAGAAGTAGGCGCGCAAGTCACCGTTCGCGGCCCTTACGGCAAGAATTTCCCTGTAGAAGGGGATTTCAAGGGTAAAGATTTGCTCTTTATCGCAGGCGGTATCGGTCTTGCGCCCTTGAGAAGCGTTATCAACTACGTTCGTCATTACCGTGAAAATTACGGCAAAGTCGTAATCGTATACGGCGCAAGAAGTAAGGACGATCTTGTGGACATCAAAGAAATTCAAACGGAATGGGTAAACGAACCGAATACGGAAGTTTACTTGACGATCGATAGACCGCAGGAAGGTTGGGACGGACATGTTGGTTTCGTACCTGCCTATGTCAAAGAGCTTGGTTTGAATCCGAATATGACGGCTGTTCTTTGCGGTCCGCCTATTATGATTAAGTTCACGCTCGCAGGGCTTTTAGAGCTCGGTTTTGACAAATCACGCGTATATACCACGCTCGAGCTTCGCATGAAATGCGGCGTCGGTAAGTGCGGTAGATGTAACGTTGGCGATAAGTTTGTATGCAAAGACGGTCCCGTCTTCCGTATGACCGAACTTGACGAATTGCCCGACGAATACTAAGGAGAGAACGATATGGAAAATATGGTAAACGTATATCTTTTCGGTAAACGCTATCAAGTACCGGAAAGCTTGACGATTATGAAAGCGATGGAATACGCAGGCTATCAGCTCGTTCGCGGCTGCGGTTGCAGAAACGGTTTCTGCGGCGCGTGCGCGACGATCTACCGTATTCACGGTCAGCAAGAGCTTAAATCTTGCCTTGCTTGTCAGCAACAGGTAGAAGAAGGTATGTACGTAGCAACGTTGCCTTTCTTCCCGCTTGTAAAGCAGGTGTACGACATCAATAAAATTAAACCCACGCAGCAAATTATGATGCAGCTCTATCCTGAGATTTATTCATGCATCGGCTGTAACGCTTGCACAAAGAGCTGTACGCAAGAGCTGAACGTTATGCAGTATATCGCATACGCGCAACGCGGCGAATACGAAAAAGCAGCGGAAGAAAGCTTTGACTGCGTAATGTGCGGTGTATGTTCGTCCCGTTGCCCCGCAGGGATTTCCCACCCCCAAGTGGCGCTTTTGACCCGTCGTCTTACGGGTAAATATCTCGCGCCCAAGACGGAACACCTTATCAACCGCGTAGCGGAAATCGATAGGGGGGATTGCAAGGCGGCTTTGGAAGCAATTATGAACACACCGTTAGAAGAACAAAAGAATCTCTATAATCATAGAGAAATCGAGAAATAAGGAGATCGTGAAATGTATCATTATACTGATGAACAACTTGAATCGATGAAAAAAGTAGAAGCAAGCCGCGATTTCCGTAGAGAAAATCTTCACGCACGTATGACGGCGGAAGAAAAAGACGCGGTTTTGGCAGAATTCCACCCCGACTATATTAATTCAGCGTATGAAGATTTGAAAGTAGGGAAAAATAAAGGCGGAAAGGTGTTGCATGAGCTTGCGGCGCTCCTTCAAGGGCATTCCCGTATCAAAGATATGAAAATCGATCTTTCCAAGATAGATTACGACGTTGACGTACTCGTAATCGGCGGTGGCGGCGCGGGCTCTTCGGCTGCAATCGAAGCGCACGAACGCGGCGCGAAAGTTATGATTGCGACGAAGCTTCGTCTTGGTGACGCGAACACGGCGATGGCGGAAGGCGGTATTCAAGCTGCCGATAAGCCCAACGATAGCCCCGCGACTCATTACTTGGACGCGCTTGGCGGTGGGCATTTCATGAATAAGCCCGAGCTTTTGTATAAGCTCGTAAACGAAGCGCCCGAAGCGATTTTGTGGCTCAACAACCTCGGTGTTATGTTCGATAAGGAAGAAGACGGCACGATGGTCACCACGCACGGTGGCGGTACGTCTAGAAAGCGTATGCACGCTTGCCGTGATTATTCCGGTTCGGAAATCATGAGAACGCTTCGTGACGAAGTGTTCAACCGTGGTATTACGGTCGTAGACTTTACGGCGGCAATCGAACTTATCAAAGATACCGACGGTAAGATTGCAGGCGCGGTGCTTATGAATATGGAAACGAAAGAAATCTTGATCGCAAGAGCAAAGACGGTTGTTATTGCAACGGGCGGCGCTGGTAGATTGCATTATCAAGGTTTCCCTACGTCGAATCACTACGGCGCAACGGCGGACGGTCTTGTTTTGGCGTATAGAGCGGGCGCGAAACTTCTCTATCCCGAAACCCTTCAATATCACCCGACGGGCGCGGCTGAACCTACGCAAATCTACGGCGCACTCGTAACCGAAAAGGTACGTTCGCTCGGCGCGCAGCTTGTCAATAAAGACGGTGAAGCATTCGTATATTCCCTTGAAACGCGTGACGTTACGGCGTCTTCGATTATCCGTGAATGTAAAGAACGCGGTAAGGGTATTAAAACGACGGACGGCGAAGGCGTTTGGCTGGATACGCCGCTTATCGACATCATTAACGGCGAAGGCACGATTGAAAAACGTATTCCTGCAATGCTTCGTATGTTTGGTAAGTACGGTATCGACATTCGTAAAGAACCGATTATTATCTATCCCACGTTGCACTATCAAAACGGCGGTATCGATATCGGCGCGAACGGTATGACGTGCATTGAAAACTTGTATGTTGCAGGCGAAGCGGTCGGCGGTATCCACGGTACGAACCGTTTGATGGGCAACTCCTTGCTCGACATTATCGTATTCGGTAGAAACGCAGGTCAGCAAGCAGGTGAAAAGTGGAAGACGGTAGAGCTTAAAGAACTCACGCTTGACCACGTAGACGCATTCGAGAAAGAACTTGAAGAAGCAGGTATTTCCACGGAAGTATGCTCCCCCAAACTTCTTCCCGATTATAGAAGACAAGCGAACTGATAAACGTTAGGGAAAAGATGAAATAGATAAGGACAAAACGCACGAGGGTACGCTTTGTGCGTTTTCGTCTGTCGAATAAAGGAGTAGTAAGTTATGGAGTATTTAGGTATTACCGTCAGCGGATTGCTCACAACGCTTTTTATTATTTTCGTGATTGTGGCGCTTGGGTTCTTGATTGGCGGTATTAAAATCAAGGGGATTTCTCTTGGCACGGCAGGTGTTTTACTTGTCGCAATTTTAGCAGGCGTTTTATTTTCGTACGTTGATTCTTTCAAAATCGGTGAAAAAACAATTGTACTTTGGAGCAAAACTGCAGAAACGGTAGGCTCGACTTCCGTTGAAAGTGTATTTAGTACGATTTCTAATCTTGGTACGGTATTATTTGTTACGGCAGTTGGTCTTATTGCAGGTCCAAAATTCTTCCGTTCATTTAATAAGAGTATGATTTCTTACGTTGTAATGGGCGCGGTTGTCGTGCTTGTCGGCGTTGGGATTACGATTGTTATTTCTTGGATCGATAAAGATATGGATATTGCGATGGGGACGGGGCTTTTGTCCGGTTCGCTTACGTCTACGCCTGCATTTGGTGCGGCAAAAGAAACAGCAGGCGAAGCGGCTGGCAACGTGACAGCAGGCTACGGTATCGGTTATCTTTACGGCGTGCTTGGCGTTGTGCTTTTCGTGCAAATTATGCCCAAGATTTTGAAAGTAGATATTGCAAAAGAAAGAGAATCTTTCGTTGCTGCAAACACAATTCAAATTCCTCAAGACAAGAAGAAACGTTGGTCGATTGACGAATTTGGTTTTTTCCCGTTCTTTGTGGCGATTGTGTTTGGTTTACTCATCGGTGCGATTAAGGTGCCTATCGGTGGTGGCAACTATTTCAGCTTTGGATCGTCGGGCGGTACGTTGATTGCAGGTCTCATTATTGGACATTTCGGTCACCTTGGCAAGATTGATATGAAGATTTCCAAGCAAACGTTGAACTTCTTCCGTGAACTTGGTCTTGTACTTTTCCTTGTAGGTGCAGGTGTTCCTGGTGGCGTTCGTTTTGTAGCGGCATTTGATTGGATTTATATCGTATATGGCATTATTATGGCTACTGTTCCTATGATACTCGGCTTTGTGCTTGGGAAATTCGTATTCAAGCTTTCGATTTTTAATAATCTTGGCTCGATTACGGGTGGTATGACGAGTACGCCCGCGCTTGGCTCGTTAATCGCAGTAGCAGGCACGGACGACGTATCCTCGGCGTATGCGGCTACGTATCCATTTGCGCTCGTATTGATAGTTATTTCTTGTAATTTGATGGTTTTATTGCCAATATAATTTAGAAACAAAAAAACGGATAGGTGAGAACCTATCCGTTTTTTTGTAGAGAGAAAGGGATTTGCGACTTTAGCGGCGCGCCCCGCTCGGCAATTATTAATTGCCGTTTTGCCATTAAGTAGCTATGATTTGAAGGGCGTAAGGCAAAGCATTTTGCTCTCGCAAAATGGCTCCACCCTCAAATCCCTTTCAAAATCGGATATCAAACACAAAAAACGGATAGGCAAAATCCTATCCGTTTTTTGTGTGGCGCAGAGAAAGGGATTTGAACCCTTGTCTACATTCCTGCATAACACGATTTCGAATCGTGCGCGTTCAGCCGCTCCGCCATCTCTGCAAACAGCTTTTATATTATATATCATTCCCACGAAAAATGCAACTGTTTTTAGCGTGTTTTTTCTACGAAAAGAAAAAATCCCCGCAAATTCCTTTACGGGGATAGGGAATTGCTTGTAGATTAAATGGTTTCTACGTTGATAAGATTGGAGTTGCCGCTCTTGCCGTTCGGTGTACCGCCCGTGATGACAATTGTGTCGCCTTTCTTTACCAAACCGCTCTTTTTTGCGATTTCTTTCGCAAAGTAAAAGAGAATATCAATCGACGTGTATTCGTCCGTTATTGCCGGCAAAACACCCCAACTTAACGCCAATTTGCGGTATGCGTGAATATCTGTTGTAATACCGATAATATTGATATTCGGGCGGAATCTCGATACTTTACGCGCCGTACCTCCCGTTCTCGTGCAGACAACGATTGCGCTCGCTTTTAAGTCTTTGGCAAGGGTTGCCGCGGAGTGGGAAAGAGCTTCCGACGTGGTTTCGATTTCAAAGCTGTCAATATCAATATTTTGGATATATTCGATATGCGTTTCTGCATGTTCCACGATTCTTGCCATTGCCGCTACCGATTGTACGGGATATTCACCTGCTGCGGTTTCACCCGAGAGCATAACGGCGGATGTGCCGTCATAAACAGCATTCGCAACGTCGGAAATCTCCGCACGCGTCGGGCGGGGATTATGAATCATTGATTCAAGCATTTCTGTTGCGGTAATAACGCGTTTACCGTGAATACGGCATTCGGAAATAATATATTTTTGTATATTGGGGAGTTCCACGTAGGGGATTTCAACACCCAAATCGCCGCGAGCGACCATAATTCCGTCGGAAACCTTCATGATTTCAATCAAATTGTTTACGCCTGCGCGGTTTTCAATCTTTGCGATAACGTCAATATGCGCGCCGCCGTGTTCGGCAAGGAATTTTTTTGCGTCGATAACGTCTTGTGCTTTGGAAACAAAGGAAAGGGCAACAAAATCAACGTCTTGCTCAATCCCGAAAAGTAAATCTGCTTTATCTTGATCGGAAAGGAAATTCAAATGTAATTCCTTATCGGGGAAAAACATCGATTTACGGCTAGAAAGTTCACCGCCGATTTCAACAACACAATGTACGTTCGGTGCTTTCACTTCCGTTACGCGGAAGACAATCATACCGTTATTTAAAAGGATTTTATCGTTGGGCTCAAGATCTTCGCAAATCCCAGAATAAGAAACGCTTACGCGCTCTTGCGTGCCTTCAATTTGCTCGGTTGTAAAGGTAAAGGAATCGCCTTCATTTAATAAAATTTTACCGTTTTCAAACGTTTTAATACGGAATTCAGGACCTTTCGTATCCAAAAGAATAGGCAAGGGGAGATGCTTTTCGTCACGGACTTCTTTAATCATTGCAATCGTTTTAGCAAAATCTTCGTGTGTGCCGTGCGAAAAATTTAAGCGTACGATATCCATGCCAGAGTTTGCCATTTTAGCGAAAGTGCTTTTATTGTTGCTTGCCGGTCCAATAGTGCATATAATTTTGGTCTTTTTCATATAGCCTCCCATGAGAAAGAATCAACGTGTTTTAAAAAAAGTGCCAACTCTCTCCCATTATATCTTTAAATCATTTTAATAATATTTTACACCTTTTTTTCTAAAAAAGCAAGGGAAATAGATGCATTTTTTAAAGAAAAGTGCTATAATATAAATAGATTTGAGTTTGTTATACGGTCGCGGGGCTGAAAAGCCATGAGGAAAGTCCGAGCTGCATAGGACAGGGTGCCTGATAACGTCAGGCGAGAGTGATCTCCGGGACAGTGCAACAGAAATAAACCGCCGCAAACGGCTCGCACTTTTTAGGGCTTGAGTTCTTATTTATAAGACGCCTGTTTGCGGTAAGGATGGAAAGGCGAGGTAAGAGCTCACCGACGCTTTGGTAACAAGGCGTGCCATGTAAACCCCACTCGCTGCAAGATTGGGTTTCCGTCAATAGGGCGGTCCGTCCGACGGAACACCGTGAATATCGCTTGAGCTTATCGGTGACGGTAAGCCTAGATAAATGACCGTACACGACAGAACTCGGCTTATAGACAGGCTCAAATCACTTGGAATAGAGACGAATCCCTTTATCTTCATGGGATTCGTTTTTTTTTAATTGGTATTTCTTTAATTTTATCAATTATGTCAGACGTAATACCTATGTGTGACATAATTGATTATTTGAAAGCCTTTATTTTAAAGGATTATGCCTGACATAATACCTATGCAAGGCATAATAGTTGCCGTTTTATTTTTTGTTTTTGTAATAGTACAAACCGTCTAAAACATACGATACTTTACGTAAAAAAAGAGCAGGAGTGTGGCGTATGTTTTTGGAGTTTCTTTGGACGGTGTTGGGTAGGATAGTCTTTTTTACGGGCGCGATCGGAACAAAAAATACCTTTCCTAAACCACTATCGAAAGCAGATGAGGAAAGATATACTTCGCTTGCAATGCAAGGGGATAAAAGCGCAAAAGATATTTTGATTAAGCATAATATGCGCTTGGTAGCGCATATCGTTAAAAAATATACGGGAGCAGCGGAGACGGATGATTTAATTTCGGTAGGAAGCATCGGTTTGATTAAAGCGATCAATACTTATAAACCTGAGCATGGCACTGCTTTGGCTACATATACGGCGCGATGTATTGAAAATGAGATTTTGATGCTTATTCGGGCGAATAAAAAACATCGAAATACGATTTCCCTGTCCGATCCTGTAGGTACGGATAAAGATGGAAACGAGTTGACGCTTTTAGATTTGCTTTTTGAAAAAGAAGATTGTGTTTTTGAGGAAGTAGAACGTTCGGTACAGCGGGAAAAATTGTTAGAATATTTGCAAAACGTTTTAAGTGAAAGGGAGTATAAAATCATTTGTTTGCGCTATGCGTTAAAAGGGGGAATTCCTTTGCCGCAGAGGGAAGTGGCGCAGGTGATGAAAATTTCCCGCTCTTATATATCCAGAATTGAAAAACATGCGATTGAAAAACTGCGTGCAAAATTGCGGGCGGAAGATTTTTTGGATTAAAAAAGTCGGTATGTTGCGGCAAAGAAGTAAAAAAGGACGGAGCGCAAACGCTTCGTTCTTTTTTCATAGAAAAAATCAAAAAAATAGAAAAATTTGGCTTTTTGCGGTTGAAATTTTTAAAAAGATGTGATATACTAATAAACGGTAAAAGGGATATCTCGCTTTTTTGAGATAACTTTGGACAAGCAAAAACAAAAAATATATTTTTGGAGGAATTCATAATGACAATTTCGTCAGAAGTTCAAGAGATGTACTGCGTAGCAAAAGGCGCAGGCGTCGCTCGTCATGAAAACGCGCCTATTCCTGAAGAAGGTAAGTGGATTCATGCGAAAGAAATCAAAGATATCAGCGGCTTCACGCACGGTATCGGTTGGTGTGCGCCTCAACAAGGCGCTTGTAAGCTCTCGCTTAACATTAAGCAGGGTATCATTCAAGAAGCGCTCGTAGAAACGATCGGTTGTTCGGGTATGACCCATTCGGCGGCTATGGCGGCTGAAATTTTGCCCGGTAAGACCCCCCTTGAAGCGCTCAATACCGACCTTGTTTGCGACGCTATCAACACGGCTATGAGAGAATTGTTCTTGCAAATCGTCTATGGCCGTTCGCAGTCCGCATTCTCCGATGACGGTCTTGTTATCGGTGCGGGTCTTGAAGACCTTGGTAAAGGTCATCGTTCGCAGGTTGGTACGATGTACTCGACGTTGCAAAAGGGTGTTCGCTATTTGGAAATGGCAGAAGGCTACGTAACCCGTCTTGCGCTTGACAAGGATAACGAAGTCATCGGTTACGAATTCGTATCCCTTGGC